>JAFTQL010000014.1 GCA_017462795.1 Clostridia bacterium | reverse complement strand
GGCGCGGTAGTCAACGAGAATACAAACGGCATTATCACCGTAAACGGTCACAGCTACGAGGACCCCTCAAAGCAGACCGATAACACCAACTTTGCTCTTCTTGTGGCAAAGCATTTTTCCGAGCCCTTCAAGGACTCCAACGGCTACGGCGAGTCTATTGCCAGACTCAGCAATATGCTTGGCGGAGGTGTCATAGTTCAGCGCTTCGGAGACCTTATCCGAGGACGCCGCTCCACTCAGAGCCGTATTGATGAGGCGTTTATCACCCCCACGCTGAAGGCTACTCCGGGTGATCTCAGCCTTGTACTTCCTAAGCGTATACTCGACGGTATCATCGAGATGATATACGCGCTTGACAAGGTCGCTCCCGGCACTGCCAATGACGATACACTGCTTTATGGTGTTGAAGTGAAATTCTACAACATGGAAGTAGAGGTCAATGAGGATCTTGAATCCTGCTACAAGGGACTGTATATAATAGGAGACGGAAGCGGGATCACACACTCTCTGTCTCACGCGTCCGCAAGCGGTGTTCACGTGGCAAGAAGGATCACCGCGGTAAGATAATTTTATATGCTGATTTTAAATTCCCCCACCGATATGAGCACTCCGCTCCCGGTGGGGATATTATTATTTGTATATTTATCGTTATGTAATAAATATTTTATGAAATACGCAAATTTTGATTGATATTCAAAAAAAGATATGCTATAATTGAATAAAGCGAATAAAATCGTGTATTTTGTCGGAAATAAAAAAATTTTATTTTTTTACAAAAGATATCCGAATATAAGTTGTCTTTAATAATAGAGAGGTCAAAGCTCTCAAATGAGATCTCAGAGGTATAAAAATTTGGAGGATAAAGGTATTGTTGAATTGTTCTGGCGACGGTCAGAGCAAGGACTTGAGGAATTAAACCGTAAATACGGAGGCTTTTTGTTTCGTATTGCCATCAATCTGCTTTCAAACAAAGAGGACAGCGAGGAGTGTGTCAACGACACATATCTGAGGACGTGGAACTCCATTCCCGAGGAGCGTCCCGACAGCCTGAAATTATATACGGGACGTATCACGCGCAATCTTGCCATTAACCGCATCAAGAGCAAAAGTGCGGAAAAACGCGGACAGCAGCTGACAGAGATGCTGTCGGAGCTTTCGGAATGTATTCCGTCGTCCGACACACCTGCCTCGGATTATGATCTCAAGCTGTTGCGGGAATGTATCCGTACATATGTCTCGTCGCTTGACGATCTCAATCAATGTATATTTGTGCGCAGATATTGGATGGGAGAGGCGGTTGGCAGTATAGCCGGGCAAACAGCGCTTTCCGAGAACGCCGTAAGTGGACGTCTGTTCCGTATGCGCGGTGAGCTGAAGCAAAGGCTGATGTCGGCGGGATATACCGTTTGACAGCGGATTTGGAAATTGGTTGATTGGAGATAAAAAAGAAAATGGAAATAATATTGCTTGAGGCTATGAGCGCCATAGATGACGCGGCGCTCGGAAAAGCCTTATCATACCGTCACGCCGCTTTCGTTAAGCCGAGGCGACGGAGAAGGGCGATCAAATGGATAGCGATAGCGGCTTGCCTTTGTCTTATGGCTGTCGGTGTGGTTGCCATGATAACCCGATCCGGTGACGGAAACACACCGGATATTGATGGCTTTGTGATAGAGGATGATATTCTTGTATCGTATATCGGGAACAGCAAAAATGTGGTCATCCCCGACCATGTGGTCTGTATTGCGGATTATGCGTTCAGCAACGGCGGGAATGCCGAGAGGGTGGAGAGAATAACGCTTGGAAGCGGTGTTTGTGAGGTGCGGACATTTGCCTTTGACGGCTGCGTTAATTTAAAAGCAGTGGAGCTGTCAGATCGGAATACCTCTCTGCGCTCCGAGGATCACGCGATACTGTCCGCCGACGGTAAGCAATTGATATACGCTAATATTCCCGACAATATAGCGGAGTATTACGTTCCAAAGGGCGTTCGCACAATTGGCTCTTACGCATTGGTGGGGTCTGATATCACCTCGCTTACCTTACCCGAAAGCGTGACCGAGCTTGACTCATTGGCAGTTATATTCAACGATTCGCTTGAGAGGGTGACACTGCTTGGCGTTACCACTATTGGAGATCAGGCGTTTTACAACAATGTTTCCCTGCAAAGCATAAGCGCGCCGCGGGCTGTAAGAGTTGGTGACAGTGCCTTTGCGGGATGCATGTCCCTTTCGTCTGTGGAATTACCTTTGGCGGAAAGCATAGGCGAAAACGCCTTTTACGGATGCGGTAAGCTCACCTCACTCATATTCCCGAGTCTTACGTCGGTGGGCTCATATGCCTTTTTCGGTTGCGGATCATTGAACTCCCTGACCGCCGAAGGACTTACCGAGGTGGGTAAGGGCTTTATAGACAATACGCAGATCCGCGCAATAAAGTTGCCTGACGTCAAGGCTCTCAGCACATCGACCTTCGGACATATAATGGCGCTGTGGGGATATGAGGGCGGCACTGCCGATAAGCTTGTAAGGGATCTGCAATATGAGAACGAATCCGTCCGACATGTTTTTATCAATATGAGTGAGCATTCCTTGCCCGATAGCTACAGAATAACGTATGAGACGGTAACCGTTGCCGCAGAGAACGGTGTTGTGCTGTTTGACAGCCCCGACAACGGTACACAGCGGTGGTCGGCATGGAAGGACGCGGAGCTTATCTGCCTTGCGGTATCCGATAAGTGGAGCGTTATACTGCATAACGGAGAGTGGATGTATGCCGAGACAGCCGCTCTGCAGTTCAATGACTATGGTTCTGAGAAAGAGGCGGCAGATCTGTACGGCACATTCAGATATGAAAGGACAGACGACGGTATAAGGATCACGGACTATATCGGGTCGGACAGTGCAATAGTTATTCCCGTTTCCATCAACGGAATACCTGTTGTGGAGCTGGCTGAAAAAATATTTCTCGGCGCGTCATATCATAAGATCGAGAGCATATCCGCACCCGGCGTAAAACGGGTGAGCGGCTCAAATGTTGTCTGCGGTATGACGGGACTCAAGAGCTTTTCCATGCCATCGCTTGAGGAGATACCAAGCGGATTTTTCGCGGGGTGTATTGATCTGGAGGTGATTGATATATCATCGGCGGTGAGCATCGGAAGCGGAGCTTTTTCAAATTGCCGATTTACCGAGTTTTACGCGCCCGCCTCCCTTGAGCGGATGTCTGCCGACGCTCTGGAAAACTCACGGGTAAAGACTGTTCACGCAAGGAAGGGAAGCTATGCGGAGCAATGGGCAAGCCAAAACGGTTTTGGGGTTGTTGACATTGAGGACGACTATGTTCCCGAGTATCCCGCGGAAATATTCGATCCGTCAGTCCTTACTTATTCAGATATAAACACGCATAGCAGAGAGCACGGCTTTACGGGCATCTCCGCGGCATATGACAGATACGGTCAGATGTATGCTTATATTGAGGCATGGGACGCTTACAGGGAGATACCTGTATACGGAAAAAGGGACGGCCTCAATATCACAGCCTCGCTGTGTGGGGATCTTGGATGGATCATTGTGAGCGATACTGACCCAAACGGATATTTCCGTACTCTGACGGTGGCGAGATTCACAAGGGACAGCGACAGGGTCACGGTCTGTAGCATCGACCTTGGCACGGAAATATATTCCTTTGGACTGTATGGCAGCTTTTATGATGAGAGCAACGGAGGGCTGTTTATCTGCCACAGTGAGTTCAGCTGGAGATTTACCTTTTTGCGAACGAATGACGGCGGAGCGACATGGTATGCGCCCGATTGCGATACAACACTGATATCCGATTCATGGCATGACAGTCCCGTGTTTGCGAAATTTGTCAATGAAAAAACGGGAATTATCTCATATCGCTACAGATCCGCTCCCGATCTATGTGATCGTACCTATGTCACATTTGATGGAGGAAGGAGCTGGAGTCTGATCTCACGGCTTACCTATCCCTTTGACTTGTTGAGAGAAGAGTACGGCACGGAGGCAGTGGATGTGCAATACGTTAACGGACAATATGAGCTGACCGTAAAGGTCTATGACGGAAAAGGAGGATATTATTTAAAATACCGTTCAGCCGATATGAAGCAATGGACATTATCGGAATAACAGAAAATGGGGCTGAGTCATCAAATCAACTCAGTCCCATGCTTTTTATAATTACTTTATGAGGTAAGGAAAAAATATGAAAAGAATATTTAAAATTATAATTCCGACATTTGTATTTGTTCTGATCGGTACGTCAGTGCTTATATATCTTCTGATAAAGCCCGATACACCGCGCCCGCCCGACGGCAGCCCATATTTTGTGGGTATCCGTGATATGGAGATAGAGCAGGGACAGACTATTGCGTACAGAGACGGCGTGACCGCCTATGACGGAAACGGAGAGGAGATATCCTTTCTTGTCTCGGCAAAGGATGTGGATATAGACACCCCCGGTAGCTATACGGTCACTTATATCGCGACGGATGATCACGGCAATACAACACGCAGGAAGATAACCGTTACCGTATTGTATAAGCCAAAGATACCGATCGAAACACTTTACGCCCTGGTGGATGAGAATATCCGAAGGTACGGAATGGATGAGATGAGTAAGGAAGAGCTTGCCGTATTTCTGTACAGTCACATTAAAAAGACCACGGAATTTGTAAACGAGTCCGACAAGTCCGATTGGGTAGCCGAGGCATACAGAGCGCTGACGGATGGGGAGGGAGACTGCTTTACCTACTATGCCGTGGCGAGAGCCTATTTCAACCGTTGCGGAGTAGAGACAGTGACCGTTCAAAGAATTGCCAACGCCCGTCCGGGAACGCACTATTGGTTGCTCGTCAATATGGGAACGCCGGAAAAAACGGAATATTATCATTGGGATTGTTGTCCGCACTATAAGGAATATCCGCTTTATTCCTGCTTGCTGACGGATGAGGAGCTACTGGCGTATAACAAAAAGGTAGAGAATTATTACTTATTCGATACGGAGCTTTATCCGAGTACTCCCGAGACGCCATATTGGTAAGGTAGCTATATCCGATCTGCTTTGTCCGACGCCATGAGTGAGCTTTTCAGGCAGAAGATGACAGAGAGTACGGTCGCCACCGTCCAGCCGATGGGCCATGCCGTCCAGATACCCGTTGAGCCCAAAGAAACAGACAGTAGTTTTGCGAGTACCACGCGCAGCAGCAGGTCGGTAAATGTGGCTATCATAAATTTTTTCATCAGCCCCGCGCCTCTCAGCACACCGTCTGATACGAGCTTGAGCGCGATGATGAAATAGAAGGGCGCTACGATCCGCAGGAAGGTCACACCCGCTGACATAGCCTCCGCCGACGGTGTGTCGAGGAACAGATATACAAGATATCTGCCCGCCACGAGGTACAGCGCGACAAGCGGTACGCAGACTATCCACACCATTTTTATACCCGCGCGGTAGCCCTGCCTTATCCTTTCGGACTTTTTTGCGCCTATGTTCTGCGCCGTAAAGTTTGAAATGCCGTTTCCGAGAGTAGTCAGCGAGGTGATAACAAGATTGTTCAGCTTGATCGCCGCTGAGTAGCCCGCGATAACACCCGAGCCGAAGGTGTTTATTATTCCCTGAATGACGATGTTACCTACTGATATAAAGCTTTGCTGTAAAATGCTCGGTACTGCAACCACCGCTATCCTGCCAAGCAGATGCCACGAAAATGCGGGGGCTTTTTCATCGGTCTTTATCCCTGCGAACCGTTTGAACACAAAGATCACGGCGAGTATACAGCTGATACCCTGACAGATAAAGGTTGCCCATGCCACGCCGTCCACTCCCATGCGAAAGGCGGTGACGAACAGGATGTCAAGTACGATGTTGGCGGTTGACGAGCAGGCAAGAAAGACAAAGGGGGTCTTTGAGTCTCCCAGCGCCGAGAAGATGCCCGTTGCCACGTTGTAGTAGAACACAAAGGGAAGACCCAGTATGTATATTTTGAGATAAAGCCATGAGTCCGCAAAAATATTGTCGGGCGTATGTATCATGTCAAGCAGAGCCTTTCCGCACAGCAGTCCCGACACCATCAGTACGGCGCATAAAAATCCGCACGCTATAAAAGCGGTATAGACCGATGTTTTCAGATCCCGCAATCTCTTGGCGCCGAAAAGCTGTGATACGATGACCGAGCAGCCGATGTTGCTTCCAAAGGCAAAGGCGATGAATATGAGTGTTATCTCATAGCTGTTTCCAACGGCGGCAAGCGCCTCCTCGCCAACAAACTTACCCGCCACAAAGCTGTCCGCGATGTTATACAGCTGTTGAAATATGATACTGCCGAACAGGGGCAGACAGAACCTCCACAGCACTGTATTCGGCTTGCCGACTGTAAGATCCTTATTCATTTTCCGAATCCTCCTTTTGGGGCGATCTTTTTGCTGACCTTTTCCACAGACCCGTCATGTAGAACACAAGACCTATCCAGAACGGTGTAAAGCCCGCAAGGGCATCGCCGAGCCAGAAGCCGTAGTGCTTCATGTCAAGCGCAAGACCGAAAAGAAGCGCAAGTCCTATTCTCATGACTATACCGTCAAGGATGGCGGTGACAAAATTGATCTTGTAGTTTCCGCTTCCGTTTATCAGCGCATTCATAATGGCTCTCAGCGCCGCGCCAAAAAAGAGAAGCACAGCAATGGGAACATATCTGCCCGCGAGCGCAAGCACGTCCGTGTCTCCGTCGTCGGTGAAAATGCCGAATATCGGCTCAGGAAACAGGCAGATGAGAAGGGAAAGCAGGGTTGCTACGGAGAGCGTGATGACCGCAAGCTCCTTGAGTATCCTCTTCACCCGCCCGAACTCACCCGCGACAATATTCTGTCCCACCATGGTAGAGCCTGCGGTGTTCATGGCGGCGGAAATAAGGTTTGCAATGCTTGATACCTTGTTGGCAATGCCCGCAAAGGCGGACACGGCAACGCCATAGGAGTTGATCCAGGAGTTTACGAACAGCTTGGATACCTGAATGGACGCTGTTTTTATAGCCATCGGTGTTCCAAGTCTGACAAGGTCTCCCAACATCTCTCCGTTCCAGTGAATAAAGTCACGTACTTTCATATTCAGTTCAAATTCCGTTTTTCGTCTGATGAGGAATACCGTACATATGATAAAGCTTGTCGCCTGACTGATCACGGTTGCCAGAGCCGCGCCGCCCGCGCCCATTCCGAATCCCACCACGAATATGATATCAAGCACAAGGTTCATCACTGCGGCAATGCTGATAAATATAAAGGGATGCTTTGAGTCGCCCATGCCTCGCAGTATGGCACTTACCACATTGTAGCCGTAAATAAATATGAGTCCCGACATACATATAGCGGAATATGCCGCAGCGCCCTCATAAGCCTCCGCGGGCGTATTCATAAGCCTCAGCATACTGTCCTGAAGCGCAAGCCCCGCAATGCTTATGATAACGGCACAAATGGCGAGGAAGCCGCCCATAGTTCCGATGAACTTGCCTATTTTGTGCTTTTCCTTAGCGCCTATGTATCTCGCTATCAGTACCTGTCCCGCGTTGGCAAAGCCCATTGCCACAAAGGTCAGCAGATTTGTTACGTCTCCGCCCACCGACACCGCCGATGTTCCCGCCTTTCCAAGCACGTTGCCTACTACGATCATATCCACCATGTTGTAGACCACCTGTAGCAGATTGGAAAGAAACAGCGGCAGCGCAAAGGTGATAAGCTGTTTTGAAATATTTCCTTGAGTAAAATCCTTGATACGTGTGCGAGTCATATATACGCCTTCTTCTTGTTGTTTTTGATCAATATTATATTATACCACTCTTTTTGTCGGATTGCAAATACTTTTGGCGAATTGATGGTACAAAAATTCATAATATGGTTTGGTCAGAAAATATAAGTAATTACCTAAAAACGGTCAGACTCATAAATTTCCATATGAGCCTGACCCATTAAAGTACAGATATGAATTATTGCTTTTTTTGCCGTTTTCTGATAGTGCTTAAGCGGTCAAACGCAAAAATAAGGTAGCCGATCGCCATGAAAGCGAGTAGCAGGACGCCTACCCAGGCGATAAGCCCGCCCCATCCCAGCGCCTCTGCGTCAAGGAAAAAATAGGGGTAAAGCACGGTGTGCGTCGCGCCCTTGAGAACAGCCGCTCTGATGAGAATAAAGCCCACGTATATCAGCGGCATTACAAAGCAGAGCAGGGGATGATACCATTTCAGCGAATCGTGCTTATAGAACAGTGTCCAGTTAAGTATAAACATTATGGGAAGGATAACGTGCAGCAGCATGTTTGACATGGATGTGAAATACTCAAGTACGGTGTTTTCATCCGCAAGCAGTATGTTATATACTAAAAAGGTCACCATAATAAGTATCACGCACATAAACGTGAATGTAGGTGCTGTGGTGCAGTAGCCATCTTGCTTTTTGTTGGCTTTTTTTATGGTCTGCCAAAGTGTGACAAACATCACGCCCATGCAGATGTAGTTGCTCAGATTGGTGTAATAAACGTAAAAATCCTCATTAAAGTCGGCGTTGAAATACCCAAGCCCGCTTAATGCTCCCATAACCGCAAGAACGCAGTAGACTGTCTGGAACACAAGCTGAAAAATTCTGTTCTTTATCATATATCCTCCTATGTTGTAATTACAACAAAAATATTATATCATAAAATTGTTGACTTGTCAACCTACTGTTATTTCGTGTAAGAAAAGTAGGTAATAAGGAAACCGGAGACCCCAAGTACGGTGTGATATGATAATCTGGATTAATATCTTAAAGGTTATCGCAAAATGAAAAGAGCATAAACAAGTTTATGCGGCAAAACGATCGCGGCTCATGATTTACGTGAGCCGCGGTCGTTTTTATGTGGGAAAGACTGCCGTTATTTTGAAGGACCGATTATCCTTTGAGGACGCGGTGATCCTTCCTCCGTGGGCGGTGACTATTGCTTTTGCCACGGACAAGCCGATACCGTGACCACCCGTTTCCGAATTGCGTGAAGGGTCTGCTCTGTAGAATCGGTCAAAGACACTGTCAAGGGCGGCGGTATCGATGGGGGTGTTTGTGGTATTGAACACAGTGAGGACAACGGAGCGATTCTGCTTGGAAAGCTCCAGCTCAATGATCCCACCCTCGGGGGAGTATTTCAGAGCGTTGTCCATGAGAACGGAGACAAGCTGCTCTATGGCTTTGAGATTGCCGTTCAGCGAAAGGAGCGGTTGAATGTTGCAGATAAGTGTTTTTCCGTCAGCTTGTGCCAATGCGTTGAATGAGGTCGCGGTCTCCTGTACTATCTCCGAGACAGGAAGCTCTATCATCTGCAATGTATTTTCCGCTTCCTCCATGCGCGCAAGATACACCAGATCGTTTGTGAGCGATGTCAGTCGTTTGGTCTGCTGTGTAATATCGGTCAGTGATTCATTAGGACCTATCTCCATCTCAAGTATGTCCACATTGGCGTTGATTATGGTCAGGGGCGTTTTGATCTCATGTCCAGCGTCGGTAATAAAGCGCTTTTGTTTTTCATAGCTTTCGGCTATTGGGCGGATTATCCGTCCCGCAAAGAAGCATATCACAAAAAACACCGTTATAAGCCCCGCAAAAGCGATGAAAATACTTGTATACAGGAATGTATAAAAGGAATCGAGCCTGCGTCCGCAGTCAAGAAAGGTGATGCGCGTGAGGTCTCCCTCGGAATATCTGACAAAACGGAAATCACCCACAAACCCGCGGTCTTTACCGGAGTCCATGGCTTTGTCGGCGTAATCTATCGCCGCCGCTTCGTCAACGGCGGTGATACGGCTGATATCCGTGTATATGACCGTATCGCCCGGATCAAGCAAAACGGAAAAGTATCTGGATTCATAGGGAAGCTCGGGTGACATATGCTGAGGCAATCTGTTGCCCTGTCCCATGCCGGGAAGCTCCGGCGCGGGTATGTCGTTACCTCCGTTATGCTCGGGCTGATTATCGGGAAATCTGCCCTTATTCTGAGAAAGCAGGGTAAGTATCTCATCGGTCTCCGAGACCACCGAGGTATAGTTAATGACGTTCATTCCAACAACTATTACCGACAAAAGCACAAGCAGAGAGGACATGGAAAGCAGGATAAATCTGATCTTAAGCTTTCTGATCATGGTATTCCTCCAAAGCATATCCCGCGTTTCTTGAAGCCCTTATCTGAATATCCGCGACCAGCGCCGTCAGCTTTTTACGGAGATATGATATATATACCCACACCACATTTATCTCCGCGTCACTGTCATATCCCCATATCTTTTCCATAAACCGCTCGGCGGATATAAGGCGGTGGGGATTTGCCATCATCATTTCCATCATCTGAAATTCCTTGTTGGCAAGGCGGAAGCATCCTGTGGGGGAGGAAAGCTCAAATGAAGCGCGATCAAGAGAGATGTTACCCATGCACAGCCTTGAGTCGGCGGCGGATGTGCTTCGGGTAATGGCGCGGATGCTGGCAAGCAGCTCCTTTGTGTCAAAGGGCTTTGTAAGATAATAATTAGCTCCGCTGTCAAGCCCCAGGACCTTGTCATCCACCTCTGTTTTAGCGCTGAGCATGAGCACGGGAACGGAGATACCCTTGGAGCGTATGGTCTTAAGCACGGTTATGCCGTCCATCTTTGGCATCATGATATCAAGAACCACCACGTCGTAATTGCCCGATTCGATGTAAGCCAGTGCGTCCTCTCCGTTGTGCACCGCGTCGGCGGAGTAATTGTTTTTTTCAAATATCTTGACTATCGCTCTCGCAAGAGAGACCTCGTCCTCGGCAAGCAAAATCCTCATTTTCTCTCACCTCATCTTTCCTTTATTTTCTGCATTTATATTTTATCACAAACACCGTAAAAAATCAATGATGATATTATACTATCACTCCAACATTAATCCAAGTTAAAAGTTAAAATATTTTTGTTTTTTCAGTTGATTTAAGCTTGGGGCTTTATAATGTTTCCTAAAGGAGGGGAGGATATATGGCATATCAAGCTGTTTTCAAGCGTTATGAGCTTAAATATATGTTGACTTCCGAGCAAAAGCAAAGGATATTACGTGCTATAGAGCCTTATATGGCTCTTGACAAATACGGAAGGACGACCATACGGAATATATATTTTGATACGGATAATTACCGACTGATCCGCCGTTCCATCGAAAAGCCTGTCTACAAGGAAAAGCTGCGCATACGGAGCTATTGCAGAGCCGCTCCCGACAGTACCGTTTTCGTGGAGCTGAAAAAGAAGTATGACCATGTGGTATACAAGCGCAGGCTGTCCATGCCCGAGGCGGAGGCGACGGAATGGCTGTGCGGAAAAGCTCCGCACTGTCATCCGCACACGCAGATATCCTCGGAGATAGATTATTTTATCGGGTATTACGAGCGTCTGCGCCCCACGGTATTTCTTTGCTATGACAGAGAGGCATACTATTCAAGGGACGGGAGTGATTTCCGCGTTACCTTTGATGATAACATACTTTGCCGCTGTGAGGAGCTTTCTCTTGAGGCAGAGGCTTACGGAGCGCCCATACTTGAGAAGGGTAAGGTGCTTATGGAGATAAAATGCTCCGGAGGCATACCGTTGTGGATGGCACATGCTTTATCAGAGGAGCATCTGTACAAGACCTCATTTTCCAAATACGGTACAGCCTACAGAACGCTGATATTCCCGGGGCTGCAAAAAAACAATATTTATAATACAAAGGAGATATTTATCAATGCTTGAAACGATTTTCAAAGGACTTTTCGATGCCGAAACGGCAACAGTGATCAGTGTTACCGACTTTATTATCTGTATAGGCTGTTCGCTTGTGCTCGGTCTTATAATGGCGTTCGGATACATGTTCCGCGCGCGGTATACCAAAAGCTTTGTTGTCACTCTCGCCATACTTCCCGCGGTGGTATGTGTTGTTATAATGATGGTCAACGGCAATGTGGGAACGGGAGTTGCGGTTGCGGGGGCGTTCAGTCTTGTGCGATTTCGCTCTGTACCCGGTACGGCAAAGGAGATAGGAATGCTGTTTCTCGCCATGGGCGCGGGGCTTATAGCGGGTATGGGCTATATCGGATTCGCTTTTCTGTTCACGGTCATTCTTTGCGCCGTCAACATGCTTTATAATCTTTTCAGCTTCGGCGCGAGGAAAAACAGCGCGAGATACAAGAGCTTTCGCATAACCATCCCGGAGGATCTGGATTACACGGGAGTGTTTGAGGAGATATTCAAGGATTATACCGTCTCTTGCGAGCTTAGCAAGGTCAAGTCAACCAACATGGGCAGTATGTTCCGCCTTACATATGACGTTGTTCTGCGCGATCCGTCCAAGGAGAAGGAGCTTATAGATAAGATAAGACAGAGAAACGGAAATCTTGAGATAACGGTGTCCAGACAGGAGACCGTTGAATCGCAGCTTTAAGCGGGAGGTTACCATGAAAAACAAAAAGATCATCGGCGCTGTTGCTTTGATATCGGCGCTTATACTGACCTTTACATCATGTAAAAACGGCAAAAACACAAATACGGATGACGGAAGCTTTGCTCCGGATAATTTTACCACCTCCGCTGATCTCGGTGGCTTTGATGATTCCTTTGGCGAGGATCTGTCAGGTTCGGAGATATACAACGGCTACTTTGAGGAGCAGGTGACGGACATTGTCGTTACCTGCGTTTCGGGCACGCCTGATCGCTACAAGCTTGAAGGAAATACACTCACCTTCACGTCTTTGGAGGAGGACTCTGTCTATTCCGTATCGGGCAAGCTTGCGGGAAACATTGTTATAGATGTGGGAGACGACTATAAATTTGATCTTGAGTTGCATGGCTTATCGCTCGTCAGCACGCAGACCAATCCTGTTATGATAAACAGCGGCAATGAGGTGTCTCTTACCGCCAAGAAGGACTTTGAGAATTATATTTACGACAACCGCGAGGCGGTGGATGAAAATGACGACACGGTGTACTCGGGAGCGGTATATTCCACGGTGGATCTTGAGGTGTGCGGAAAGGGTAAGCTTACGCTTGTCTCGGAGAACAACAACGGCATACACTCAAAGGATGACTTGCAAGTCAAGAATCTGACGCTGTTCGTTACCTGCGAGGACAACGCGCTCAAGGGCAATGACAGTGTGGAGATCGAAAACGCCAATACCACGCTCATCGCAACCAAGGGTGACGGCATAAAGACAACAAACAGCGATATATCCGACAAGGGAAATCAAAGAGGTACTGTAACCGTCATGGGCGGTACTCATACCATATACGCGGCATGTGACGGTATCGACGCCGCATATGACACCGTTATTGATGACAGCACCACCGTTCTTAAGATATACACCGATAAGTATTCCAATTATTCCGAAGAGGTGACGGCGGTGGATGAGGAGACCTATTATATCCGCTTTACGACCAGGAGCTATAATTACTCGGTGAAGTATTATAATTCCGATGACGATACGGTGTGGGTGAACGCGGAATATCATTCTTCTGTTTCGGGCGCAAGGACTACCTATTATTACTATTCCTTTCCTAAAATGAGTGAGTATTCAAAGATGCAGTTCTTTATATACTCGTCCGACATGGAGCAGGGACAGGACGGCGAATATGTGGTAGCCTCCGACTATCTCACACCAAGCGCGGGATACGACACCTTCGCGCTTACAAGCAGAGGTAGCAGTCTTTCTTACGGCTGGACTAACTATACCACAACCGTTCAGGACGGTATGGGGGGAATGGGAGGTATGGGCGGACGCCCGGGCGGCATGGGAGGCTTTGGCGGCATGAACGACGGTAACTCCGATAAGGGTGACTATTCCACAAAGGGTATCAAGGCGGCAAATGAGATAAGAATACTCGCGGGAACAGTTACCATAAAAGCCTATGACGATGCCATACACGCAAACTCCGATACAGCGCTTGAAAACGGAGCGACACCCACGGGCAATGTGACTATATCTGACGGCAATGTCACCGTGTACAGTAACGACGACGGTATACATGCGGACGGGATACTCACAATATCGGGCGGTACTGTCAGCGTTACAAACAGCTATGAGGGACTTGAGGGCTCTTCCGTTTCTGTCACGGGCGGAAGCGTGTCCGTCATTTCCTCCGATGACGGTATAAACGGTACTGCCACATCGGGTACGGCGATAGCGATTGGCGGCGGAACGCTGTATATTTACTGCAACGGAGACGGTATCGACTCCAACAGTCGTACCTCTTATGAGGGCATAGTGTTCTCGGGAGGTAACACCGTGGTAATCTCCACATCGGGCGGGAACTCCGCCATTGACAGTGAACAGGGCTACAAATATACGGGCGGAAAGGTGGTTGCCGTTATGCCTTCGGGAGGTATGATAAACGAAGCGACCAACTGCCAAAGCTTTTCAAGTATCGGAACAAGTAAAAGCATCTCCCTGAGCTCGGGCGGATATCTGACCGTTGCGGTGGACGGCGACACAGTTGTCACCGTAAAGATGCCGAGCGGTATATCGGGCAGAGTGATCTATCTTGGTGACAGATCGGCATCGATATCCTCCGCGACATCAAGCTCCGAGTCACTTGATAGCAACGGAGTTCGTTGGAAATAAAACCGAAAATGTTGATTTTATCCGTATTTTGTTGAAAACGACACTTGTATTATGTGAAAAAATATGGTATAATGATATAGACCACTGTCGGAGGTAATGCCGTTATGAATATTTTGCACATGAAATACGCAGTTGAGGTGGCAAAGCTCGGTTCGCTGAATAAGGCGGCTGAGACACTGCTTATCGCTCAGCCAAATATAAGCCGTTCCATCAAGGAGCTTGAGTCTGATCTCGGCATTACCATATTCAACCGCTCCGCAAAGGGAATGGTACTCACTCCCGAGGGCGAGGAATTTATGGGATACGCGCAGGGGATACTCAGGCAGATAGACGAGGTGGATATGCTTTACAGGCACGGCTCGCCCAAAAAGCAGAAGTTTTCCATTTCCGTTCCGAGAGCCTGCTATATCTCCGAGGCGTTCGCGGAATTTTCCAAGTCGATCGATCCCAATCCCGCCGAGATATTCTATAAGGAGACAAATTCTCAGCGCACCATCAACAATGTTCTGAATAATGATTACAAGCTGGGCATCATCCGTTACGCGGAGAATTTTGATAAATATTTCAAGTCGATGCTGGAGGAGAAGGGGCTATGCTATGAGATGGTAGCCGAGTTCTCGTATATCATTATAATGAGCGGAAAGCATGCGCTGGCAAATAAGGACGAGATCACATTTGACGATCTGTGTCCGTATATCGAGATAGCCCACGCAGACCCTTATGTGCCCTCACTTCCACTCTCCAAGGTAGTAAAGGAGGAATTGCCGGATAATATTGATCGCAGAATATTTATCTTTGAGAGGGCAAGTCAGTTCGATCTGCTGTCGGAGAACCCCGATACCTTTATGTGGGTGTCTCCCGCGTCTGACAAGGTGCTGCAAAGGTACGGTCTGGTCCAGAAAAGATGCGTTGACAATAAAAAGGTATATAAGGATGTGCTTATATATCGTGAGGGCTATAAGCTGTCAAAGCTTGATAAGCAATTTATAACGGCTCTTTGCGACTCCAAGCGCAGACATTTGATCATATAATCATATAATAACCAATAACACAGAGCTTGAAGAACTCCCCGATCTTTCGGGGAGGTTCTTTGGTTTTGGGGATGAATCTATACATGTTATATCGATAACAATAATACCGATATAACAATTTAATAATTCCCAAGATCAAAAAAATATGTTAAAATAATAACGAAATGTGTAAAGGAGGCGAAATAATGGAAAGGACATCTGTCCCAAAGGCAACTTTGGGAAGGCTTCCGAAATATCTCAGCTTGCTCAGGGAGCTGCCGCCCGGAAGCGGCAGGTATATTTCATCCACCGCCATAGCCAAGCATCTTGATCTTGGCGAGGTGCAGGTGAGAAAAGACCTGAGCGCGGTCAGCGGCACGGGAAAACCCAAGCTCGGATATCTGGTAGCCGATCTTATAGGCAACATCGAAAGGCTCCTGGGCTGTAACAACGTGACCTCCGCCGTGCTTGTGGGCGCGGGCAGGTTGGGAAGAGCATTGCTTGAGTTTGAACAGCTTGAGGAATACGGCGTTGAGATCGCCGCGGCTTTCGACTGTAATGATAAGCCCATAAAGCTCGGTAATTCAAAGGAAATATTGCCGATGAGCGGTTTTGATGATTTTTGCCGTAAAAAAAATATTCAGATCGGTATCATAACCGTTGGCGAAGGATCCGCGCAAGAGGTCTGCCGCCGTATGACAGACTGCGGAATAACGGCTATATGGAATTTCGCGCCTTGTAAGTTAGAGGTTCCCGAGGGCATTTTGCTTAAAAATGAGAATCTCGCGCTTTCACTCGCGTATTTGCGCAACCAAATTTGTAATTAATTTTAGGAGGATAAAAATGAACGACAAGAAGTACGAGATCGTAGACAGCGTAGAGAAGCTGGAGGAGGCGATCGGAAGAGTAAGAGAGGCGCAGAAGAGATATGCGACGTACACACAGGAGCAGGTAGACAAGATATTTCTCGCGGCAGCAAGCGCG
>JAFTQL010000013.1 GCA_017462795.1 Clostridia bacterium | reverse complement strand
GCACATTCCCCGGTTTTGCTTTCTTTTGCTTACCTGCCTATCGCAAAACAACGGCGAGCACATTCCCCGGTTTTGCTTTCTTTTGCTTACCTGCCTATCGCAAAGCAACGGCGAGCACATTCCCCGGTTTTGCTTTCTTTTGCTTACCTTTTCTTTCGCGAAAGAAAAGTAAGTCAAACCTTCTCCGTTTTCGCAAGGCAGATAAGCCCGAAAGCGTTTCCGAGAACTGTCTTTGCCGCCTCTGTAAGCTTCAGCCTTGTGTTCTTCACTGCCTCGTTCTCAGCACCGAGAATGGAGCAGTTATGATAGAACCTGTTGTACGCGCCCGCGACATCGAGAATATATCTTGTGATAACTGACGGCTCGTATGTGTCTATCGCCTCGCGGACATTCTCCTCAAATCTTGACAGCACCTTTACAAGCTCGCCCTCCTCGGGAGCGGTGATCGTAAGCGCCGCGTCTCTGTCGTAGCCCGCGGACTTTGAAAGAACCGAGCATGTACGCGCGTAGGTATACTGAACGTAAGGTCCTGTATTGCCGTCAAAGCTGAGCGCGTCCTCCATAACAAAGTTTATGTCTCTTATACGGTTGTTGGACAGGTAGTAGAATACCACAGCGCCAACGCCGATCTGCTCGGCGATCTTTTCCTTGCCCTCAAGATTCGGGTTCTTTTCTTCCATGATACCCGCAACCTTTTCGATAGCAAGAGCGAACAGGTCGCGCAGAAGGATAACATTACCCGTTCTCGTAGCAAGCTTTTCTCCGTTTATACTGACCGTGCCGTAAGGAACATGAACCAGCTTGTCATACCAA
Organism: Clostridia bacterium; assembly: GCA_017462795.1. GTDB lineage: Bacteria > Bacillota > Clostridia > Oscillospirales > CAG-272 > HGM12713. Next base: position 10,118 of record JAFTQL010000013.1, on the reverse strand, counting down.
TCGTAGCCCATAAGCTCTACCACCTTGAACCACTGAGCGAAGTGCAGGCTCTGTCCCGCGCTTGTAACATAGATAGCTTTATCAAAATCATATGTCTGTTTTCTGTAAACAGCCGCCGCAATATCTCTTGTTGGATAAAGTGTAGAGCCATCTCTCTTAAGTATGAGGCATGGAGGCATACCGTATTCCTCAAGATCAACGATAGACGCTCCATCGTCTATCTTCATAAGTCCCATATCACGCAGTTTCTGCACCTGCGCGGGCATCTTATCCGTATAGAAGGACTCGCCCTTATAGCTGTCAAAGGTTATATTCAACTGCGCATAGGTCTTTTGGTACTCTTCAAGACTGATATCGATAAACCATTTCCAAAGCTTGAGATTTTCCTCATCTCCCTCTTCAAGCTTGCGGAACTCTGCTCTCGCCTGATCCGCAAGAGTACTGTCCTCGGTGATAGCATTGTTTATGCGGACATAAAGCTCAACGAGCGCGTCAACTCCACCCTCCTCTATCTTATCCTTGCTGCCCCAGAGACGATACGCGGTTATAAGCTTACCGAACTGCGTTCCCCAGTCACCGAGATAATTGATACCAACGCACTTATATCCGGCAAATTCGTGGAGCATCTTGAGGGAATGACCGATAACTGTCGTGCCGAGGTGTCCTATATGGAATGGCTTTGCCACGTTGGGAGAGGAATAGTCAAGAACCACAGTCTTACCCTCGCCAAAGGTGGGAGCGCCGTATTTGTCGCCCTTTTCAAGAACCTCACCCACGACCTTCTCACTCAGCTTCTGAGCGTTAAGAAAGATATTAAAGTATCCGTTCACAGCCTCGGCGCGCTCGACCACATCAAGGTCAAAGCCCTCAGCAATGGTCGCGGCGATCTTCACAGGTGCCATTCTCATGGTCTTACTCATTTTAAAGCAAGGCAGCGCAAGATCTCCCATCTTTGGATCGGGGGGATACTCAAGCATCGCCGCCGCTTCACTTACATCCATTGTTACATTCGGATTAAGCTCTTTAAGCTTTTCAACTATCTTAGCCGCAATGGCATTTTTTATTTCAAGCATTTTATGTCTCCTTACATCTTCAAGTCACAACATTTAATTATACTACATATTTCGGTAAATTTCAAGTATCTATGAAAAAATAGATAAAAACACACCTTATTTTACCGTAATATCCGCAAGTCTTGCAGCTGTGAAGCGGATTATATCCTCTCTTTTCAGAAGCAACTGTATTCCCTTCACTCCCGCGCTGACGGTAAGCTCATCAAGCCCCTCTGCGCTTATGTCAAAATAGGTCGGAAATTTTTTCTTCATTCCCACGGGCGAGCAACCGCCTCTTATGTAGCCGGTAAGACCAAGCAGCTCCTTTACAGCCACGGGCTCAACCTTTTTGTTGCCCGTTACCGCCGCCGCTTTTTTGAGGTCTATCTCCTTATGGCAAGGAATACAGAAAACCATTATCGCCCCCTTATCTGAACGGATAACGATAGTCTTGAACACCTTTTCATAAGGCAGACCGATACAGTCGGCGATATGCGTACCCGACAGATCGTTTTCGTCCACCTCGTATTCGCAAGGTGTGTATTTTATCTTTGCCGCGTCAAGCTGACGCATAGCGTTAGTCTTATTCATCAGTAAGTCTCCCCCTCGGCTATCATTTCCACAGCGGCGCTTCTCACCGCGTCGGTGATCTCGATACCACCGAGTATTCTCGCGATCTCCTCAACTCTTCCCTCTCTGTCAAGAAGCCTCAGCCTCGTGCTTACTCTGCCATCCTCCTCGGACTTTGAGATATAGAGGTGGTTATGAGCAACAGAGGCTATCTGCGCCGAGTGAGTAACGCACAGCACCTGCGCTCCTCTCGCTATCTCCTTGAGCTTTATGCCCACCTTGCGTGAGGTCTTACCCGAAATTCCTGTGTCTATCTCGTCAAAAATAACCGTTCCAACTCCGTCGCACTCATTGAGCACGTTCTTAAGGGACAGCATTATTCTTGCAAGCTCTCCGCCTGAGGCTATCATCTCCATGGGAAGAAGCGGCTCGCCCGGATTGGTGGAGATGAGGAACTCCACACGGTCACAGCCGTAAGCGGTAAAGTCCTCTGCTCTCTTAACGCTCACTTCAAATCTCACCTTTGGCATGTCGAGGAAAGCCAGCGTCTCGCAGACCCGTCCGTCAAGGCTCTTGGCTGCTTTTTTTCTCGCGGCGCTCAGCTTGTCCGCCACCGCTCCCGCGGCTGTCTCCGCCTCCTTCAGTTCATTGGCAAGATCCTCCGCTCTCTCACCCGCGTTCTCTATCAAGTCAAGACGCTCGGCGGCATTTTTGCGGAACTCCAATATTTCCTCAACGGTGCTTCCGTATTTTCTTTTGAGCTTTGATATGGCGTTTAGTCTGGACTCTGCCCTGTCAAGCTTGGCAGTGGGATCGCCGTCGCCAAAATCGCAAAGCGAGTACACGCTCTCGGCAATGTCCTCAAGCTCGTATCTGATATTGTTAAGTCTTTCGGAAAGCGCCGCCGCGTCGGGCACGGCGTCGGACACCGAGTCAAGCGCCCCCGCCGCTCTATCCGCAAGATAGACAGCCCCAAGGCTCTTCTCCCCTCCTCTGAGCGCCTTTTCAACAAGAGCGCAACACTTGTTTATCTTCTCAAGACTTCTCAGCTTTTTGACAAGCTCGTTAAGTGTCTCCTCCTCGCCCTCCTTCAGCTTTACGGAGTCTATATCCTCAAGCTGATATCTGAGCATCTCTCGGAGTCTGTTCTGCTCCATAACATCCTTCTTCATGCTGTCTATCTCACCGCGGATACGAAGGATATCGCGATAGTGAGCGGAATACTCCAACAAAAGAGCGGTATTTCCCGCAAAGCTGTCAAGAAGCTTTATGTGATTTTTTTGATCAAGAAGCTGCTGGTTGTCATTCTGTCCGTGTATATTGAACAGCGCGCCGCCCACCTCTCTGAGCATGGACACGGTAACGGCGCGTCCGTTTATCCGTGCGGACGATCCGCTTGATGTCATGCTTCTCGCCAGCATCACCGTACCGTCCTCGGTCTCAAAGCCCATCTCAGAGAGCTTGTCGGCGGTCTCCTTGCCGATATCCGAGAACACCGCGCTGACAGTCGCCTTGGTCTCGCCCGTGCGTATCAGCTCCCTGTCAGCTTTAGCGCCGAGAAGCAATCCGAGACTGTCGATTATTATGGACTTACCCGCGCCCGTCTCACCCGACAGCACGGTCATTCCCTCGCTGAAATCCACGTCAAGGGACTTTAGGACTGCTATATTTTCTATATGCAAGGATTCTATCATAAAAAGTCCCCTTAATACGTTTTCATCAATTCCTTTATTTTTTCGCTGATCTCAGCGGAGCTTTCCTCGTCAAGTGTGACAACGATTATCGTGTCGTCTCCCGCCACACAGCCCAGTATGCTGTCTATATTCAGCGCGTCAACGCTGGACGCCACCGCCTGCGCAAGTCCCGGGAAAGTCTTTATCACCACATTGTTCATGGAATAATTAACGCTTATTATGGATTCAAGCATAGCGTTATTCAGCTTGACCATACCCATGTGGTCGTGTCCGCGGCTCACACTGTATCTGTACAGTCCCGTGGACGTCATATTCTTGGTCAGTTTAAGATCCTTAAGGTCACGGGACACCGTTGCCTGCGTTACCTTAAAGCCCTCGCTTTGAAGCAGCTCCGTTATCTCCTCCTGGGTCTGCACCTCAAAGCGGGACACTATTTCAAGTATTCTTGCCTGTCTTTCGTTTTTCATCTTAACATTCTCCAAAAAATATCACAAAAGCTTTTTCAGTCTTATCTTGGAGCAAAAGCCCTCATCCTTGACTCTCAACAGCTTTGCCCTTGTCGCCGACTTGGTTATCAGCGCGCTGTCTCCGTAAAACATCTCAAATGTGACTCTGCCGTCCACCGTAAGGTGAAGCACCTTTTCTCGGGCGCATATGTTTTTCACCTTCAGCTCCGCCGTATCGGGAAAGATAAGCGGACGCGCAAGAAGAGAGTGGGGACATACGGGAGTCACGCAAATGCATGAAAGCTTGGGATCGACTATAGGTCCGCCCGCGGACAGCGAATACGCCGTTGAGCCCGTGGGCGTGGCAATTACAAGACCGTCCGCACGATAGGTGTTTACAAGCTCGTCTCTGTCCGTAAGCTCCAAATCAACTATTCTCGCCGCTGCTCCGTTGGCGATGACCGCCTCATTGAGAGCCTCGGCACGGAACTTGACCTGACCGCTCTGAGAAACTATCTCCACAGACAGCATTGCCCTTTCGTCAAGCGTGAATTTGCCCGAAAAAACGCTGTCGAGCAGATCAAGCTCGTCGGGCTCAAGCTCGGTCATATAACCTATTCTGCCCATGTTTATACCAAGCACAGGCACACCCAGCGGAGCTGTTCTGCGGGTGGTCTCAAGCACCGATCCATCACCGCCGATGACTATGGCAAGCTCCGCCTCGGAATATATACTGTCGATCTCCTTATAAACAAAATTCGAGCGGTGCAGTCTGTTTCGGAATATTCTTTCCTTATAATTTGCGGGAATGAGTATCTGCTCTGCCCGCTCTCCTATTTTATCGGCGACCGCCGCCGCGACATTCATTTTATCGGGAATATTATAATTAGTTATCAATGCGATACTCTTCATCTGCACCGATCTCCTTTCGCGCATACCTTACAGCGCAGTAATTCGCTTGATCATCTTGTCGTCCACTCGGGGCATTACACACTCTCTTTTTACAAAGCAGGCAAGGTATTCCTTGTTACCGTCGCCGCCGTCTATTGGAGAACGAATAAGGTCCACGCAATCAAAACCGTTTTCACACGCAAAGCTTATGACCCGCTTAGCCGCAAGAAATCTGTATGCGGAGCTATGTACAACTCCGTTTTTACCGAGAGCCGCCCGTCCCGCCTCGAACTGCGGCTTTATAAGACTGACAAACACGCCGCCGTCGCAAAGGACCGTGGCGATCCTGTCAATTATATATGTCTGGGAAATAAAGGACACATCCGCAACGGCTATATCGCAATGTCCGTCTGTGACGCTTGCGTCAAGCTCCCTTGCGTTGAAATGCTCAATGGAACGGACCCGGCTGTCGGCAAGAAGGTCGGGATGGAGCTGACCTATGCCGGAGTCTATCGCATATACAGCGGCAGCGCCCCTTTTGAGCAGACAGTCCGTAAATCCTCCCGTGGACGCTCCGACGTCCACAGCCTTTTTGTGATTGACGTTTATTTTAAAGGCATCAAGCGCCGCCTCCAGCTTCATTCCGCCTCGGCTGACGTATTTGAATACCTGCTCGATCTCCACCTCATGAGGCACCTCCTCATTTATGAGCGCGGAAGACTTTTTAAGCTGTCTGCCGTCGATCCTGACCGCTCCCGCGTCTATGAGATCCTGCGCCTTTTTTCGGCTCTTTGTGTGTCCAAATACGGTCAGGTAAACATCCGCTCTCATCTTAAAGCACACCCATAGCGAACGCCATTCCCACGGCAACCGCCACACCGAGAAGCGCTCCCATCAGAACCTGAAAAGGCGTGTGTCCCACAAGCTCCTTAAGCCCCGAATTGAACTCCTCGGCATTGCCCTTGAAGAGCTCCTTTGTTATCTTATTGAGCAGCTGTGCCTGCTTTCCCGTTTCATAGCGTACCCCGCTGGCATCTATCATGACCACGCCAGCCAGCACGAGTGTTATGGCAAAATAAGGCGACGCAAGTCCCGCTCCGATGGCGCAGGCAATACAAAGCGACACAACGGATGAGGAATGGGAGCTGGGCATACCGCCGGTGGAAAAGAATATCTGTAGCAGATTTTTTCGATCCTTCTGAAAAAGCTCTATGATCACCTTTATCAGTTGGGCGCAAAACCATCCCACAATGGCACTCATCAATACATAATTAGAAAAAAAGTCTTTAATATATGACACTTATTCCTCCAAAATCAAGGGATATTTCAATTGTTTCGTTCAAGCAGACAGTACGCAAAGTCCGCAAGCAGCTCGTAGCCCTTTATATCGGAGATCTCCGCCACTGCTTCATCAGTGAGCCTTCTCGCGTACTTCATCGCCTCTTCCGCCGAGTAATATGTTAAGAATGTAGTCTTATTATGTCCGGCATCTGAACCAACACTCTTTCCAAGCTCCTTCTCATCCGCTATCTCATCAAGCACATCATCTACCACCTGGAACGCAACTCCGACCTTCTTGGCAAAGTCGCCTATCCTTACAGCCTCGTCGCTATCGGGAGCGTATCCCGCCGCAAGGCATCCGAGAAGCGCGGAGCATCTGATAAGAGCGCCCGTCTTCATGGAGTGAAGTCTGATAAGCTGTTCAAATTCAAGCTCCGCGGTCTCGCCGTAAAGATCCATTATCTGACCGCCGATCATGCCGCAGTCGCCTGCCGCATGGGCGAGAATCTTTATTGCCTCAACCTTCTTTTCCGCCGAAAGACTCTCTGCCTCGGCAATAGTCGCAAAGGCGTTTGTCAGGAGCGCGTCACCGGCAAGAAGCGCGTGAGCATATCCGAACTGCTTGTGATTTGAGGGTTTTCCTCTTCGTACATCGTCATCATCCATACAAGGAAGATCGTCGTGCACAAGGGAATAACAGTGTATCATCTCAATGGCACATGCGAGAGGCATTGATTCCTCAATGCTGCCTCCAAGAATTTTGCACACCTGATTGACGATAAAAGGTCTTACCCGCTTGCCGCCTCCGAGAAGTGAGTATCTCTGGGCGTCATAAATAAGTCCTATTTCATCGTCCGTTCGGGAACACAGCTGTGTCAGCGCGTTCTCCACTGCTTCTGCGTTTGCGTTAATTTGTGTTTTCAGCGCGGTAAAATCTCTGTTTTCCATAAAAAACCTCCAATTAATTTATCGCCTAGTTGTCAAAGGCTTCCTCGGTTATCTCGCCGTCACTGTTCATTCTGAGCATATTTATTTTTCTCTTTGCACTTTCAAGTCTTGCGTTACATTCGCGCACAAGTCTCACGCCCTCCTCATAAAGGGCAAGTGCCTCTTCAAGCTCCACTCCCTCGCCCGAAAGTCTCGCTACAACTTCGTCAAGGCGCTTCATGGCGCTCTCAAGCTCTATGGGCTTTTCGTTTGTTACATCTGTCGCTGTTTTCTTTTCTGCCATTTTATTCACCTTTCCTTCCTTGTGTTCGCCTTGGGTCTTTTACCCGATACCACAGCGTCTATATATCCGTCGGAAACAAGCACGGAAATGCCGTCTCCCTCATTCACACCGTCAACAGAGGAAACTATTCTTCCCTCCCGTGTCTCTGTCACACTGTATCCGCGCTTTATTACCCCTAACGGGTTGGTCGCCTCAAGCCTGCCGACAGCCGCGCCGAGTATCATTCTCCGCTTATCCATCAGCTTGTCCACAGCGGCGTCCATCAGCTCTCTGGCTCGTGAAAGACGGTTGCCCATGCTCTCAAGCTTTGCTGTGGGGGAGGCGAGAGCTAACTGCTTCTCTCTCGCGTCAAGTCTTGCGCCGAGGTCGGCTATTATTCTGTCCATCGCCCTGTCAAGCCTGTCCGCTCTCTCATCTGTACTTTGCATGAGTGATACCCTGTCGGGAACGGCAAGCTCCGCCGCCGCAGATGGAGTGGGAGCGCGCTTGTCCGCCGCGAAGTCGCAAAGAGTGGTGTCGGTTTCATGACCGACAGCGGATATTATAGGCGTATGTGCCGCCGCGATCGCTCTGACGAGCTCCTCGTTGTTGAATGCCCACAGGTCCTCCGCCGAGCCGCCGCCTCTGCCTATAATAATGACATCGCATTCGCCCACAGCGTCAAGCAGACGAAGCGCTCCGCACAGCTCTGCGGGGGCTTCCGCTCCCTGCACCGTGGCGGGACAGATGAGCAGATCCGCCGAGGGGTATCTTCTGCCCGTGACGTTTATCATGTCTCTGATCGCCGCTCCCGTGGGAGAGGTGATTATTCCTATTTTTTGGGGGAATCTCGGCAAAGGCTTCTTTCTCGCCTCGTCGAACAGCCCCTCCGCTCTCAGCTTTTCAAGCAGTCTCATATACTCGGCGTAAAGAGAGCCCGCCCCATCATTTACCATTACGTTGACGTAAAGCTGGTACTTTCCCGACACCTCGTAGACCGAGACACGTCCGTAAGCCGTCACCTGCATTCCGCTCTTTGGCGTAAAATTAAGCTTTGATGCAGCTCCGCGGAACATCACCGCCGCTATTTCCGACGCCTCATCCTTCAGCGTGAAATACATATGTCCGCTGGAATGGTACTTGAAATTGGATATCTCGCCCCGAAGAGTGACGTAGTTCAGCACCTCGTCGCTCTCCATGAGCATTTTTATATATTTGTTAAGCTGGGATACGGATAAAATGTTATCTGTATTCATATCTACCTTTTATCTTTTATAATTTTCACGGCACAAAAGCGCTATCCCCGCCGCATTGTCGGCAGAAAACATAGGCTCTGAGAAATAAGCGTCAAAACGCCCCGAAAGTCTGTCTCTCATAAGCGTATTGGACATGACACCTCCCGCGAATATAACAGGCATACTGCCGTATTTTTTCTGTATATCGGTACACATTCTCTCAAGGGTTTTGCCGATAAAGTCAAAAACGAACGCCGCCGCGGCTGTCTTGTCATTGGTCTGCGCGTGTATTTTTTTTGCGATATTTTCCACGCCCGAAAGACTGCAAATTCCGTCTCTTACGCAAACGGGGTGAGAATATATCTTTCCTCTGTATTCCATCGCAAGCCGTTCAAGCTCCGCGCCGCAGGGGAATTTCAGCCCCATGGCAACGCCGACTCTGTCTATCGCCTGCCCCGCATTGATATCATCTGTGTTTCCCGCAAGCTGCACGTCAAAGCCGCCCTCCCGGGGCTTTACAAGAAGCGCCTCGGTCGTACCACCCGAAACATGGAACGCGAGAAATCGATCATTTCCAAGCAGATCAAGCCGCCTCGCCGAATACAGCGCAGCCATGATGTGACCGTTCTGGTGTGACAGCTCGTACACAGGAACACCCGCACCCGCCGCAAAGGAATACGCCGCGCTCTTTCCCGAAAGAAAGCAGGGCATATATGAGCCCTCCGCGTCTCTCGGGCGCACCGATACGCCGACCGCCAAAGGCGTATATCCGCGCATCGCATCACCGAGACGGACGGTAAGCTCGGGCAGATTTCTCACATGCTCGAACACTGCCTCCGACTGGCGAAGTCCTCTCTCCCCTTCCTTTACAGGCAAAGGGGTCTTCAGATTGGCTATAACCTTGCCCTCGCCATCGCATACGGCGGCGGAGGTGGTATAATTACTTGTATCAAAGCCTACGAAACAGGGCTTCATTTTTCCGTCTCGCCTGCCGCAAGGCTTTCAAGCTCATTCTTTACGGAATTGAGAATACCGTTGACAAAGGGGCGCGCCTTTTCGTCGTCAAACTTCTTTGTAAGCTCTATTGCCTCGTTGATGGACACGCTGTATGGAATATCCTTTTCAAAAAGCATCTCATACACGCAAAGACGGAGCACCGATCTTGACATTCTTGACATGCGCTCGGTCTTCCAGCCCTTGGAATGCTTGCCGATCATTTCATCTATCTGCACGGCATTATCGTAAATACCGAAATAACCGCGTCTTATATAATCATTGTCGGGTATGTCCCTGTCCTCGCAAGCAAGTGCGAAAATACCGTTTATGTCCTCGTCACTGCGGAATTCGGTCTCAAACAGCAATCCTGCCAAAATCTCTCTTGCTTCTCTTCTGCTAATCTTTGCCATAACAATTTCTGATCCCTGTGGGATATCCTTTCGACACTGTTGAATATTTTGGAGCATATTAACCCATATTACATATTATTATAAAACTATTTGAAGCAAATGTCAAGGAAATAATGAATATTTTTTATATTTATTCAGTTTTTTATTCACTTTCGGCAATTTTACAGTAAAAAACAATTTAATTTCAAAAATATAATAAATATCCCCCCGTAAAACGGGGGGTATTTCAGTTTCGGGCATAGCCCTAATACTACTGGCTGCGCACAAGTGCGCTTTAGATTGGCCTGCCAGCCATGCAATTGTTACTTACTACCCATAAATGGGTCCCGTGGG
>JAFTQL010000012.1 GCA_017462795.1 Clostridia bacterium | reverse complement strand
TTCCTCCGGGAGGAAGGGGGACCGCGTTAGCGGTGGAAGGAGCCGGCGTCAAACACAAAGAAATCTCTTGTTTTTAACCGCATTCTCCCTCAGTCGCCTGACGGCGCCAGCAATGTTGCCTTTGGCAACTTGCCAAGTTCGCTTTGCGAACATTGTTCCCATCCCGGAGGGAGCCTTGTCGTAGAGCGACCTTCATTCGTACCAGTAAAGTTGGTTCTTGGCGCTTTTACGGACAAAAGAGCCCCCCTACTGTGTTGGGGTGCTCTTTTGTCTGCCGCCGCGAGGTAGGCTGTGAACCGTCATATGTCACGGGACGCCGAGGCGTCGTCCCCTACGGTGGTTGGGCGATCTTCATCTGCACCCGTATTATTAATTCGCGGAAAATCAAAATTTACAAAAAATTTTCGGAAACGGTAAACATGTGGAGGGGGAGTGAATATAATTGGAATAATACGCTTGTTTGGCGCAGAATAAGAACAGGAAAAGGAAGGTACGTTTTGAATACTTTGGAATTGACGCAATTGAACGAATTGAAGGAATTAAATGAATCAAGTGGATCAAGTGGATCAAACGATATGACAGCGGGGGTGGATCTGTTGAGGGATGAGGAGACGGCACGCATGTTCGGGGGAGCGGCGGAGCTTGGAAGAGGAAGAAAGCCATTTGCCTTCGCGCGGATATGCGGAGACGGTGAGGGCGGAGAGATAAAGGGGCAGGCAAGCTTTTATTACACACCACTCGGAATGCTGGTCTGCGCTACGGTAAAAGGACTGGGCGGCGGCAGGGGAGTGTATTCGCTGTCGGTGTCGGATGGGAAAAATCGGAATGCCCGCGCGGCGTTGCAGTGCGCCATCCCACCGCTTTACGAGAGAGGCGGACACGCATGGTGCTCGGCTCTGACGGGCAAGATATCACCCGACGAGCTTTTTGGAAAGCGCATCACCCTGCGTGAGCTGAAGCGCGGCGGTGAGGTCGCAACGGGAATGATAAGTAATTTCACGGGTCTTAATTAACGAATGTCTTATTTATCTCTCATTTTGTAATTTCTCTTGACATTGCCTCAATTTTGAGATACAATATTCATGATAAAACAATTTGGGAGATGTGAAATGAAAATAAGAATGGTTGCCACCTGCCTTTTCGGACTGGAAAGGCTGCTTGGTGAGGAAATAGACAAAATAGGCGGAAAAAGAGTTGAGACGATGGACGGCAGGATCACCTTTGACGGCGACGAGAGCACTCTTGTCGCCGCCAACCTGCGCCTGCGGTGCGCCGAGAGGATATTTATATGGATGGGGAGCTTTCCCGTCTACAGCTTTGACGATCTCTTTGAGGGGACAAAGGCGCTTCCCTGGGAGAGGTACGTTGGCAAGACCGACTGCTTTCCCGTCAAGGGTCACGCCATACAGTCGCGCCTGTATTCCGTTCCCGACTGTCAGAGTATAGTCAAAAAGGCTATGGTGGACAGGCTGTCGGGGGTATATGGCTTGCGGATATTCCCCGAGGAGGGGGTAAAATATCAGGTGGAGTTCTTTATTTTCAAGGACAACGCCACGCTTATGATAGATACCTCGGGTGTGGCGCTGCACAAGAGAGGATATCGCCCCGCATCGGGGGAGGCACCCTTGCGCGAAACACTCGGCGCGGCTATCGCTACTATCGCAAGACCCAAGGAGGATGTGCTGTTCTGGGACCCCTTCTGCGGCTCGGGAACTATCGCCATCGAGGCGGCGATGATAGCCACCAACACCGCCCCCGGGCTTTTGCGCTCCTTTGCGGCGGAGGAATTTCCGCTGTTCCCGAGGGCGCTGTGGCAGGAGGCGAGAGAGGCGGCAAGAGCGGATATCATTACCGACTCTCATTTTGAGGCGTATGCCTCGGATATCGACGGGGATGTGCTTGAAAAGGCAAGAGCAAACGCCGCGCGAGCGGGTGTGGACAAGCACATCAAAATATTCCGCGCGGACGCGAGGGATATCAGAAAGCTTGACCGACGGGGAACGGTTGCCTGCAATCCGCCCTACGGAGAGCGCATGATGACGCAGAACGAGGTGGAGGCGCTTTACAGAAAAATAGGCATGGCGTTTGAGCGGCTGTCGCCCTGGCAGATCTATGTGCTGACCTCAGCGGAGAATTTTGAGCGGCTTTACGGCAGACGGGCGGACAAGGTGCGCAAGCTGTACAACGGAATGATACCGTGTCGGCTTTATCAGTATTTCAAGCCGCAAAACCGTGAATCCGACCGTAAAGTGAGCGGAAATGTTAATTTTGGGCGCAAAAGGTGATTTGATCTCGGATCGAATAAGAGCGAGAATTGATATTGTTATGATTGGCTTTGCCAAGTTATAGGTCGGATGGGCAGTCATATCAAACGCGCGGGCTTGCTCAAGCTTCACTGCGTAGCAGCTTCGCTTTTGCGATAGCAAAAACTTCACAAACAGAGAAAAGAGAGAACTCGGCAGATAACTGCTTTGTTCTCTCTTTCTTGCTGTTATAAGGGTTGGGGCTTATCCCTTTTGCGTTTGATCGGTAAAATGGGATGCTTGCACTTTATTCAAAGTGAAAATTCTCCGCTAAGGACATCCCCCTGTAGTTTCTCTGATCTTTTAATATTGCATTGAAATTATTTTTTGCGAGATTTTGCGAACGCAAATTAACGCAAAATTACGCAAATTATTCTCAAATGCACGCAAGCTATCGCTAATGAAATTACAAGAGCCGTAGGGGATGACGCCTCGGCGTCCCGCAAATAAACGCCAATAACCAACAACACGGGTGCGAACGAAGGTCGCTCTCCCGTTTGTAGGGGCGACCACCGGTCGTCCGTGATATATGACGGTTCACATCCACCTCACGGCGGCAGACAAAAGAATGCCAATCTCGTAGGGGACGTGCGCCTATGTTGCAAGCAACTGCGTCCCGTGACACATGACGGTTTACAATAAAATAACATTGGCGCGAACCGTTATTTTGTCAACACCCATATTATACTTTTGGTTTAAACAAGATAGTAGGATGGATACCGTCTCCCGCCATTTACAAAGGGAGCAGAATCAGGTTAATGACTCTGCTCCCTTTGGCTATAATATTTGTTCTATTATGCTCTATTATGCTCTATTATGCTCTCTTGGAAAGAACATTGTTCTCGTAATCTACGACCTCGTCAAACCATGCGTCGCCTGTCTTTACGCCGAGGCGGTCGCAGTATTCTTCCCATACGTCGCCCCAAGGATAGGACTTGAGCTCTTCCTGCTTGAGAAGAAGCTCGGTCATGCGACCCTCGTCCTGCATTGCCTTAAAGCTTGCGTGGGGTGTGAGCATCGCGATGAGCATTGCCTTGCGGAAGTTGCGCAGACCGATAGCCCATGCGGCAATTCTGTTGATACTTGCGTCAAAGTAATCAAGGGCGATGGCGATATCATCGATCCTTCCGCTTGCCACGATCTCCTTTGCGATCTCCTTTGTCTCGTCATCAAGTCTGATAACGTGGTCGGAGTCCCAACGGACGGCGCGGGTAACATGAAGCGCGATCTTGGGCGCGAACAGGAGCATGGAGGAGATCTTGTCGGAAACCATCTCGGTGGGATGATAGTGTCCGTTATCCATCAGCGGAACGATTCCTCTGCTGAGAACATAGCCCATGCCGAACTCCGCAGAGCCTACGGTATAGGACTCAAGTCCGATACCGAACACCTTGGACTCAAGGGTTACGTATACCTTGGATTTATCGTAGCCGATACCCAGGATCTCGTCAAGGGACTTGACAAATCTTGCTCTGGGACCCATTCTGTCGGCGGGAATGTCCTTCATTCCGTCGGGGATCCAGATGTTCATTACACAGGGAATACCTGTCTCGTTTGCGAAATACTCGGCTATTCTTACGCACGCCTGACCGTGGCGTACCCAGAAAGCGCGGATCTCCTCATTGGCGGAAGCAAGCGTAAGTCCGTCTGCCTTGGGGTGGGAGAAGAAGGTGGGGTTGAAGTCGATACCCATTCCTCTTGCCTTTGCGAACTCTACCCATTTCGCGAAATGCTTAGGCTCAAGCGCGTCTCTGTCAGCGAACTCGCCCTTCTCGAAGATGGCGTAGCAAGCGTGGAGATTGAGCTTGTGCGCGCCGCCGTCAAGGGACAGGACCTTGTCGATATCAGCCATCAGCTCGTCGGGGGTTCTCGCGCGTCCGGGGTAGTTACCTGTTGTCTGGATACCGCCGCTGAGCTCGCCGTCAAAGTCAAAGCCCTTAACGTCGTCACCCTGCCAGCAGTGCATGGAAACATTTACCTTTGCAAGGTCGTCGATCACCTTCTCAGTATCAATGCCGAGAGCGGCATACTTTTCTCTTGCAAGTTCATAAGCCTTAGTCATTTTTATGTACCTCTCTTTAAAATTATTTATATTTTTATACTTTCTTTACGTCAAAGGAATTGAATACGGTCTCTCTTGCCTCGGCTATGGACGCAAAAACATCGGTCGCCAGCATCTGAGCGAGGATATTACCGATGGCTGTCGCCTCTGTAGGTCCTGCGTACACGGGAATATCGAGTCTGTCGGCGGTCAGCTTGTTGAGATAGCTGTCCTTGCTTCCGCCGCCGATTATATGGAGGGCGTCAAGCTCTCTGCCGCTGATCTTCTTGAGATCGGCGATAGTCTTTGCGTAGTAATCCGCAAGGCTGTGGTATACGCAGCAGAGCATATGGTCAAGAGGCATATCCTCCGTACCGCAGTAGTCGTTTATAGCCTTCATCATGCTCTTGGGAGAGAGGAAGGAGCTGTCATTTACGTTGATCCTGTACTTTGTATCGCCGAGGGCGGTAGCCATGTCGCAGAGCTCCGCGAAGGAATACTTGCCTCCAAGCTCACGTCTGATGGACTGAATGATCCACAGACCCATGATGTTGGTGAGGAAGCGGAAGCGGTGATCAACTCCGCCCTCATGAGTGAAGTTCTTTTCAAAGGACTGCGCGGACGCGTCGGGGATCTTGCGCTCTATACCCATGAGCGACCATGTACCGGAGCTGAGATAAATAGCGTTCTCGGAGTTTGTGGGCATTGCCAGCACCGCGGAGCCCGTGTCGTGAGACGCGGGGTGGATAACGGTGAGGTCATAGCCGACCTTAGCCTTTATCTCATCTCTCAGACCTCCAAGCACATCGCAGGGCATGGACAGCTTGCCGAAGAGCTTCTTGGGATAGCCAAGTCTTTCGATCATCTCCATATCCCACTCGCCGGTCTCAAGGCTTACCAGAGCGCCTGTTGTGGCGTTGGTGTACTCCTGATGAGCCACGCCCGTGAGAACATAGCCGAGGTAGTCGGGGATCATGAGAAGGGTCTCTGCCGCCTCCAGCTGCTCGGGGTGCTCCTTCTTGAGCGCCATGAGCTGGAACACGGTATTGTAGTCGAGTATCTGAATACCCGTGCGGGCATACAGCTCCTCAACGGGAACTATTTTATAAACGTCGTCCATAGCAGCGGCGTTGCGGCTGTCACGGTAGCCAACGGCGTCACCGATAACATTTCCAGCCTTGTCAAGGAGGACGAAGTCAACGCCCCATGTGTCGATACCCATGTATGAAGGAATTTTGCCTATCTCGGCGCAGCGCTTCATACCAGCGATAACGTGATCGGCGAGAGCCTCGTGATCCCAGCAGAGGTGACCGTTCTTTTCGCTCATTCCGTTGGGAAAGCGGTATACCTCCTCCAGCATGATCCTTCCGTTTTCCATCCAACCGAGGATATGTCTTCCGCTGGACGCGCCGATATCGATGGCAAGATAATATTTTGGCATATTTTTTACCTCCTGATATTAAAATAAAAAGATATTCGTGCAAATTACCAATAATATTGTATCACACCGCGCAAGATATATTAAGGTTTGTTTTTTACCAAAAAAGTGTCTTTTTTTATCCTTTGTATCTTGAAAAGTCTTTTGAAGAGTGGTATAATATATTAAAAGATTTACTACTGCCAAAGGAGTTATCATGAAAGACGAGATCTTAAAAAAGCTGTCGGCGCTGACGGCGGAGGAGCAATTCACACCCGTGGACGAACGCCCCTCGGAGCAGTCTATTTATTCCAAGCCCGGGCGGTTTATCATAGAGCGGCGCACCATCTCCAATATCTCGACGGGTGAGTCCACCGCCGCTGTCTGCATGCGCTCCCATCCGCGCTTCCGCGAGTTCCCCGCCCACACCCACGACTTTATTGAAATAATGTACGTTTGCGGCGGGAACATAACTCATGATATAGGCGGGGAGACTATGACCGTTCACGAAGGCGACCTCATCATTCTCGGTCTTGACACCAAGCATTCCATCAGAGCCTCCTCCATCTCCGACATCGGCATCAATCTCATAATATCCGTAGATCTTTTTGAAATACTGCTGAACACCCTCCGTCACGATTCCACACTGAACACCCGTTCCCTTACCTCTCTTCTTGAGCGGGACGGGCAAAACCGATTCTTTGTTTTCAAGTCGTCGGAGCATCTGGAGATAACCAATCTGCTGGAAAACATGATATATTCCGTGGTCTGCAAGGAGAAGGTGGACGGCTACATACTTGAGCAGTCTGTAAAGCTGTTGCTGTGTTATCTCTGCTCCATACCCATGGAGGAGGCGCAGTTTACGGGAGAGGACACCTACAACGAAAACATCAAAAAGAAAATTGTAAAATACATCCGCTCATCCTACAGCTCGGCGACACTTACGGAAACCGCCCAGATGCTGGGGCTTTCCTCGCCCTATCTCAGCCGTTGGATATGCAGGCACTTCGGTGTATCCTTCAAGGAGCTGCTCATGCGGGAGCGCTTCGCCGTTGCCGCCGACCTTCTGCGCACCACCGCGCTCCCCATTGGCGACATAATAGTTCACATCGGATACGAAAACAGCAGTTATTTTCACAAGGAATTTAAAAAAAGGTTTGGCATGACTCCCAAGAGCTACAGACGGCAGAACGCATGACCCTCATACAACCGCGGCAGGATATTTTATTTTCAATTTTTATTGTTCAAAACCTTGAAAAAACAATGGAAATGGTGTATAATTAAGCAGGTATTTACATTTGATCATATAACTGGTTATATTACGGAGCAATTATGATAAAGGTTTATATACTCAAAACGGAAGATATCCGGAAATGTGATTTCGCGGAGCTGGTAAACGCACTGCCCTTCGGGGACGCCGAAAGGCAAAGGCTTTTCGCCATCGGCAACTCAAAGCACAAATGGGAAAGCCTCGGCGGTCTTGAGGCGCTTGCGCGTCTGTGCCGCGAGATGGGCATGAAGGGTGAGCTTGACATTGAGCGCTCGCCGACGGGAAAGCCTTATTTCAGGTCTCTGCCCTCAACAGGCTTTGGCATCTCCCATTCACACGGTATTGCCGCGGCGGCAGTGGACACGGCGGGTCACGGAGAGCTTGGCTTTGACGTGGAGGTCATCAACGAAAGCTACGATTTCGCGGGGATCAGCAACCGTTTTTTTACCGAGGACGAAAAGAGGCTTCTTGATAAAAAGGGCAACACCTCGGAGTGCTTCTTCCGCCTCTGGACAGCAAAGGAGGCGCAGGCGAAGTCCGACGGCAGAGGTCTTTCCGCTCTGCTTGGCAAGGACTATGCTCCCGCGGACGGCATACACCTGTGGCAACGAATAATAGAAACAGACGGCAAAAGGCTTTGCGTGGCTCTATGCCGAAAAAATCAGATAAGGTCGGTGAAGATATACACCGACGGTGAGGACAGCTATGAAATACAGAATTGAACACGACTCCATGGGTGAGGTAAGAGTACCCGCCGACAGGCTTTGGGGCGCGCAGACACAGCGAAGCCTTGAAAACTTTAAGATCGGCGCGGGTATTGAGACCATGCCCCGGGAGATAATACACGCCTTCGGTATACTCAAAAAGGCGGCGGCGGTGGCGAACAGCCGTCTTGTCCCGGGTAGGATGACCGCGGAGAAGCTCTCCGCCATCAGTCTTGCCTGTGACGAGGTGATGTCGGGCGCGCTTGCCGACCACTTCCCGCTTGTGGTATTCCAGACAGGCTCGGGAACGCAGAGCAACATGAACGCCAACGAGGTCATTGCCAACAGGGGCAACGATCACGCGGGGGCTGCTCTGCTCCATCCCAACGACGATGTCAACATGTCTCAGTCCTCAAACGACACCTTCCCCACCGCCATGCACATTGCGGCGACGGTGGCGATAAAGGAGAGGCTTCTCCCCGCTGTGGGTGGGCTTATTGACACCCTTCTGCGACTGGAGACGGAAAATATGGGTATAGTAAAGAGTGGGCGCACCCATTTGCAGGACGCCACTCCCATCAGCTTCTCCCAGGAGATATCGGGCTGGCGCTCGTCTCTTGAGCGGGACGCCGAGCTTCTTGAGAGGTCGCTTGAGCCGCTCTCCGAGCTCGCTTTGGGCGGCACCGCCGTGGGCACGGGACTCAACGCTCCCGCGGGGTTTGACGCTATGGTCGCCGAGGAGATATCACGCATCACGGGACACAGCTTTGTAACGGCAAAGAACAAGTTCCACGCCCTTACGTCAAAGGATGAGCTTGTGTTTGCTCACGGCGCTCTCAAGGCGCTGGCGGCGGACATGATGAAGATAGCCAACGACGTGCGCTGGCTTGCGTCGGGTCCCCGTGTGGGGCTTGGGGAGATACGCATTCCCGAGAATGAGCCCGGCTCTTCCATAATGCCAGGCAAGGTCAACCCCACGCAGTGCGAGGCGGTAACCATGGTAGCCGTTCAGGTAATGGCAAACGATGTGGCTGTGGGCATGTCCGCGTCTCAGGGAAATTTTGAGCTGAATGTTTTCATGCCCGTTTGCATCGCGAATTTCTTGCAGTCCGTAAGGCTTCTTGCCGACTGCATTGAGTCCTTCAACGCCAACTGTGCCGCGGGTATTGTGGCAAACAAGGAAAAGATGCACGACAATCTGCACAATTCGCTTATGCTTGTCACCGCTCTCAACCCCTACATCGGTTATGAGAACGCGGCAAAGACGGTGAAGCTTGCATACGCCGAGAACATATCGCTGAAGCAAGCCTGTGTGCGCCTCGGCTTTCTCACCGAGGAACGCTTTGATGAGGTATTCAGACCTGAGCGGATGATATAAAATGATGTAAAAAAGATACAAAACAAGAGGATAACTATGGACATCAGACAGCAATCACTGAAAAAGCACTATGAATGGCAAGGAAAGATAGAGGTAGTAAGCCGTGTCGCCATAAACGACAGGCAGGATCTTTCCCTTGCCTACACCCCAGGTGTTGCCGAGCCCTGCATGGCTATCAACGCCGATATAAATAAATCATACGAGCTGACAAGGCGCTCAAATCTTGTGGCGGTCATCACCGACGGCACGGCAGTGCTGGGGCTTGGCGACATAGGCCCTGAGGCAGGTATGCCCGTTATGGAAGGAAAATGCGCTCTCTTCAAGGAGTTTGCGGATGTGGACGCCTTTCCGCTGTGTGTGCGCTCCAAGGATGTGGACGAGATAGTCAGGACGGTCTATCTCATTTCGGGTAGCTTTGGCGGTATCAATCTTGAGGATATTTCCGCTCCCCGTTGCTTTGAGATAGAAAAGAAGCTCAAGGAGATATGCGACATCCCCGTATTCCACGACGACCAGCACGGTACTGCCATCGTTGTTGCGGCGGCGCTGATAAACGCCCTGAAGATAGTAAAAAAGGACATTGGCAAGGTGCGCGTTGTCATCAACGGCGCGGGTAGCGCGGGCTGCGCTATCGGAAAGCATCTGTTGAATATGGGAGTCAGGTATCTTACCATGGTAGACCGCTTTGGAATTATCGCCCGTGACACAGAGGGGCTCAATGACGCTCACAGGGAGATAGCGGAGCTTACAAACAAGGAATGTCTCCACGGCACGCTTGCCGACGCCATGAAGGGCGCTGATGTCTTTATAGGTGTTTCCGCTCCCGGTATCGTCAGCGAGGAGATGGTGAGAAGCATGGCGAGCGACGCCATCGTATTCCCCATGGCAAACCCCACGCCCGAGATCATGCCCGACAAGGCTCTGGCGGCGGGAGCGCGCATTGTGGGCACGGGACGCTCTGATTTTCCCAATCAGATAAACAATGTGCTTGCCTTCCCCGGCATCTTCCGCGGGGCGCTTGATTGCAGGGCAAGCTGTATAAATGAAGAAATGAAGGTTGCCACCTCCTATGCTCTCGCCTCGCTGATACCGGAGGAGGAGCTGAGAGAGGACAACATAATCGCCCCCGCCCTTGACAAGAGAGTTGCAAAGGCTGTGGCGGAGGCTGTTATCAAAGCCGCCCGTGAAACAGGCGTTGCGAGAATATAGAAAGGCAGAAAAATGGATCTCAGAAGTCTCACAGAAGAATACCCCTACAGAACGGAGCTGCACGCTCATTCCAATCCGGTAAGCAGTTGCGGAAAGCTCCCCGCCGATGAGGTGGCAAGGATATATCTCGATTACGGTTGCGACACGCTGGTGCTGACCAATCATCTGACCGAGCATCATATTGTAAAGCGGAGCGCCGACGAGCTTGTGGAATATTATCTTTCCGATTATCACAAGGCAAAAAAAGCGGCTGAGGGCACCGGGCTTTCCGTTGCTCTCGGCGTGGAGATACGCTTTACGGGAACGGTAAACGATTATCTCGTCTACGGTGTGGACGAGAATGATATCGAAAGAATGATACCCTTTGTTCTCACGGACATACAGACCTTCTACCGTGAGTTCAAGAACGACAGGAACATCATTCTCCATGCCCATCCTTTCCGCGACAGGATGGAGCCCACGCCCATAGGATATGTTGACGGTGTCGAGACCTTCAACATGCATCCCGGACACAATTCAAGAATAGCCTTTGCGACACGGCTTGCGAGGGAGCATGATCTTACCGTAAGCGGCGGCAGTGATTTCCACGAAAAGGACAGGCACGCCACATGTCTGCTGAGGACAAAGACAAAGCTGCGCGACTCATTTGATATTGCCGAGGCGCTGAAATCGAGAGACGTTCTGTTTGACGTTTCGGGGCACATAGTTATCCCCTATCTTTACTGACATTAACTGACGGAGGAACAAGCATGGCAAAGAAATATGAATGGGAAGTAAAAGAGGCGCTTGAGGAAGGCGGAGAAAAGACGCACACTGTCTCTCTTGTCTGCTCCATGCTGACGGGAAAGGCTGTTATCACCATCGACGGTGACGAGTTTGACATAAGCGTCAAGCCCTTCTCTCTCAGAGACACTAATCAGGTATTCAGACTTGGCGAGGAAGCGGCTGTCATTGACTTCCCCAAAAAAGGCGACCCCACCGTCACAGTCGGCGGCGAGGTGATCGCCCCTACCTTTTCTTTCGCGAAATGAAAAGAGCATAAACAAGTTTATGCGGCAAAAGAAAGCCCCCTCATCTTGTGGTGCTTTCCGATCGATATCCACATCAAATAAATATAAAAAACGCTGTTGCCGGGGCAACAGCGTTTTTTGTATATTGTTAATGCAAGATCAGTTAAGCTCTGCGAAGTACTTGATCGTACGAACCATCTGGCTGGTGTAGGAGTTCTCGTTGTCGTACCAAGAAACTACCTGTACCTGATAGGTGTCGTCGTCGATCTTTGCAACCATTGTCTGAGTTGCATCGAAGAGAGAACCGTAACGCATACCGATAACGTCGGATGAAACGATCTCGTCGGTGTTGTATCCGAAGGACTCGGAAGCAGCAGCCTTCATAGCAGCGTTGATGCCGTCAACGGTAACGTCCTGACCCTTAACAACTGCAACGAGGATAGTTGTGGAACCTGTGCAGGTGGGAACTCTCTGAGCAGAGCCGATGAGCTTGCCGTTGAGCTCGGGGATAACGAGACCGATTGCCT
>JAFTQL010000011.1 GCA_017462795.1 Clostridia bacterium | reverse complement strand
CCGGAGGAAGGCTTGTTGTAAGCCGACCATCTTCCGTACCCGTGGAGTTAATCATTGCGTTTTTGCGGACGACCGAAACTCCGCTTCGCTACGTACTACGAACAAGTTCGTGTGAGTCGCCCCTACGGTGGTTGGGTCGTTCTTTTTTCTGCCGCCGTGAGGTCGGTTATGAACCGTAATAATACGGAGTCACAATGAATATCGGTAGGGTGTCCCTCGTCCACACCCGTGGCGTTGGTTCTTGGCATTCCTCAATTACGCCCCAATTTGCTCAATTTACATTTTACACTCAATTTGCACTTTGAATTTTTTATTGTTTGTTATTACTTGACACGGAAGAAAAATTTTGATATAATATTATTAATTATATGTATTTGATATGTCAAGGAACGGAGATGAGGACGTGAGACAGTATATGAGCCGTATTGTCGGCAACAGAAAATTGTGCGAAAAGCTGTGCCGCGACGTGCTTGCGGACAAGCTCTCTCATGCTCTGATCATCGAAGGCGCGAGGGGAACGGGCAAGCATACCGTCGCCCTCAACATCGCCGCCGCTCTCGCCTGCACAGAAAAGCACCGTCCCGACGGCGATGTCCCCTGCGGAGTCTGCCGAGGGTGCAGAAAGGTACTTGAGGGTAAGTCCCCCGACGTTATCACGGTAGGCTGCGGCGGAAAAGCAACGCTTGGCGTTGACGCTGTGAGATTCCTCAGGGAGGATGTCCACACCGTCCCCAATGACCTTGATTTCAAGGTGTACATGATCGAGGACGCCGACAAAATGACAATCCAGGCGCAGAACGCTTTTCTGCTCACGCTGGAGGAGCCCCCCGCGTTCGTCCGCTTTATGCTGCTTTGCGAGAGCGCCGACCTGCTGCTTGAGACCATACGCAGCCGCGCCCCCGTGCTTCGCACAGAGCCCGTGTCAAACGAGGATCTGGAAAAATACATCTGCGAGGCGGACAGGCGCGCCGCCCAGATGAAGCTTTCATCCCCCGCCGAGTTCTCCGAGCTTATCATGGCGGCAAGCCACGGTATAGGCAGGGCGCTTGAATATCTCGACCCAAAAGCCTTTGCCCCCGTCAAGGAAATGAGAGAGCTGGCGCGTAGCTTTGTCAATGAGGCAACGGACACCTCTGATCCAAGAAGGATATTCCCCATCCTCTCCCGCTTTTCACAAAAGCGAGACATACTCGCCAAGCAGCTCGCCTGCCTGTCCACAGCCGTGAACGACCTTATCATGCTCAAAAAAAGCGACAGCGCTCCCCTCAGCTTTTTTGCCGACAGAAACCGCGCCATAGAGCTGTGCGACAGAAGCTCGTCCACCTTCCTTTACGACCTCGGAAGCGCGGTGCTGACCGCCATTGACAGCAATTCAAGAAACGCCAATGTGCGTCTCACACTGATAAAGCTCGCCTGCGACGCGAAGCTTATCTGAAAATAAATATCATCCATACAGGAAAGGAAAACATACAAAAAATGGAAGATCACAAGAACCCCGAAAATAACGGCAGCAATAATAAAAAGCAACGCCCCCGCCGTCACGGATATTTCATAGAACCGCCCACGGAAAAGGCAGACCGCGCCCCCGCTCCCACAGGCGCTCCCGCCGAGAAGCCGCGCGGAGACGGACAGGGCAATCCCAAAGCGGGCAGACCAAACCACAAAAACGACCGCCGCCGTCCTCAGCACGACACCGAAAAGCAGTCGGCTCAGCCCGCCGAGGAATCAAAAAAGAAAAACGACGCCCAGAAGAAGGATGCCGTCGGCAACAAAAGCTCTCAGCCCCGTCAGGATGCGCAGGGCAACCGGAATAACCAGAATAATCAGAATAACCCCAACAAAAAGAATAAAAACCGCAACAAGAACAAGCATAAGGCTCAGAACACACAGCCCGAGCAGACCGTAGCGGAAGTAATGCCAAAGTCGGAAAAGAGCTCCGCCGAGAAAACGGCGCAGGCAGGCAAAAAGCGCTTCCCCGGCGACAAAATAAAGCCCACGGAAGGCAAGCCCGCACCCGAGCATTTCTCCGACGAATACGAGGAATACACCCTCACCGTTGAGGACGACACCACAAGCGCATGGAGCGCCGCAGGCTCTGAGGAGGCAGACGTCCCCAAGACAGAGGTCGTGGGGATCCGCTTCAAGAGCACGGGAAAGGTCTACTATTTCGACCCCAAGGGAAGAAAGTACACCAAGGGCTCAAGCGCTATTGTTGATACCGCGCGCGGACAGGAATTCGGCGAGGTCGCCATGACAAACTCCATGGTACGAAGCGCGGACATAGTCCCCCCTCTCCGCCCCGTCATAAGACCCGCCACCACCGCCGATGTTGAGCACCACAAGTCCAACAAGCAAAAGGAGGACGAGGCGTTCAGGATATGCAACGAGAAGATAGCGGCGCACAAGCTGGACATGAAGCTCATCGACGCGCAGTACACCTTTGATAACTCAAAGCTTCTCTTCTACTTCACCTCATCCGACCGCGTGGACTTCAGAAATCTTGTAAAGGATCTTGCGTCGGTGTTCCGCACAAGGATAGAGCTGAGACAGATAGGCATCCGCGACGAGGCAAAGCTGATGGGCGGACTCGGCATGTGCGGCAGACCCCTTTGCTGTACGCTGTTCCTCTCCGACTTCGATCAGGTGTCCATAAAGATGGCAAAGGAGCAGAATCTTTCGCTCAATTCCGCCAAGATATCGGGCATATGCGGCAGGCTTATGTGCTGTCTGCGCTACGAGCACGAGGCATATGAATACGAGATAAAGCGCACTCCCCCCGTTGATTCCCTTGTCCGCACCGAGAACGGAGACGGCATTGTCACCGAGATAAGCCCCCTTCAGGGAACCATCAAGGTAAGACTCCTGGGCTCCCCCGAGATCCCCCCCAAGACCTACAAGCGCGACGAGGTGACCATGCTCCGCAAAAAGCAGACGGGCGACAATAAATAATTTTAATTTGACATTACAATATAAGCTATAGCAAGCAAAAAGGAGCTGAATCAAGCTAATGATTCAGCGCCTTTTTGTATTTGTGTTAATTGCAACTCACTTTTCGGGATCAAGGAATTTCCAATAGGATTTGATGTAATTCACACCCGACCACACCGTCATTATCAGCGAGAACAGGATGGACGCCCAGGACAGCGGAATTATGTCCGTTCTCCACACAAGCGTCTCGCCTACTATAAGCTCACCGATCCACTTGGCGATAACCTGAACCACAGGCTCAAGGAACACCGTGGAGATAGCGACTATCTGCGACACCGTCTTTATCTTTCCGAGACTGTTAGCCGCGATAACTATTCCCTCACCCGTGGAAACAACAAGGCGCATGGATGTCACCGCCAGCTCGCGGAACACCACGATAATAAGCGTGAATATCATGATGGTCTTAAGCTCGGGGAACTTGTAAAGTATAACGAACAGCGCTCCGATGACCATAAATTTATCCGCAACGGGATCAAGGAATTTGCCGAAGTCGGTAATAAGTCCGTGCTTCCTCGCTATCTTTCCGTCCAGCATGTCTGTGACCGATGTGCCTATAAACAGCACCGCGCAGACAACGCAGGAAATGTGAAAGGGTATGATGCTCTCGGGAAGCATTCCCACCAAAAGAAGAACGGGGACAAGACAAAGCCGAAGGACTGTAAGCTTGTTGGGTAAATTCATTTTCATAACTATAATCTCCCTTAAATATTATTGTCGGTCAGCGCTCTGCCGATAAGATCGTAGTCAACCACCTCGCGGATACGCACCCTCACAAATGAGCCGGGGGCGATCCTCGTGTCGGAGCGGAAGTATATCTTGCCGTCTATCTCAGGGGCGTCCGCCGCGCTTCTTCCGAAATGTGTCTCACTGACGGGGTCGTAATCCTCACAGATAACGGTGATGATCTTGTCTATCATCGCTCTGTTGTTAGCCTCGTTTATCTCAAGCTGCTCCCGCATAAGCAGATCCATTCTGTCCTGCTTTACCTGCTCGTCTATCTGATCGGGCATGTCGTAAGCCGCCGTGCCCTCCTCGCGGGAGTAGGTAAATACCCCTGCCCTGTCGAATTTCGTCTCCTTGACAAACTCGCACAGCTCCTCAAAATCCGCCTCCGTCTCTCCGGGGAAGCCGACAATAAATGTGGTTCTTATAACTATTCCCGGGATCTCGCGGCGAAGCTTGGCAATGACCTCGCGTATCATCCTTTGGTCGCCGTGTCTGTTCATAGCCTTGAGCATTCTGTCGCTGATGTGCTGAATGGGAAGGTCGATGTACTTCAGTATCCTCGGGTTGTCTCTGATCTCCGCCACAAGCTCATCGGTGATCTTGTCGGGATAGCAGTACAACAGTCTTATCCACGGAATGCTCGTGGCGTCCGTGATCCTTCTCAAAAGCTCCGCCAGCTTATACTCACCGTAAAGGTCAAGTCCGTATCTTGTGATATCCTGCGCGATTATGCACAGCTCCTTGACTCCCAGAGCCTCCATCTGCTTTGCCTCAGCAACTATATCCTCCATGGTACGGCTTCTGAACCTGCCGCGTATGGACGGAATGGCACAGTAAGCGCAACGGTTGTCACAGCCCTCGGCTATCTTGAGATACGCCATGTATTCGGGAGTGGTGAGTATCCTGTCTCCCCCCAGCCTTACACATTCCTTATCCTCAAAGGAGCTGTATTTGCGCTTTGAGCCTTTTTTCTTTTTGACCGTCACCGCCTCCACAGCCTCAACAATGTTATGTATGCTTCCCACACCGAGAACAGCGTCCACCTCGGGAAACTCGTCAAGTATACTCTCGCGGTATCTCTCCGCAAGACAGCCCGTGACGATTATCGCCTTGAGATCGCGGTGCTTTTTCAGCCAGGCGATATCAAGAATATTGTCTATAGCCTCCTTCTTGGCGCTCTCGATAAACCCGCAGGTGTTGATTATGACAACATCCGCCTCCGTCTCATCGGGAGTGATCTCATATCCCGCCTCAGCCACCTCATGGAGCATGACCTCGGTGTCCAGCTGGTTCTTGGAGCAACCCAGCGAAACAAATCCAACCTTCATATATCTCGTTTTCCTCTCTGCTTTGTACGTTTATATATCCTTATTCTCTCTCTTACTCGAATATCCCGACAAGCTGTGATGGACGCTCAAGCACCACGTCCGCCCCCGCAAGCGCCTCTCTCGGTCTGTAGCCCCAGGAGCACGCCACCGCCGTCATACCCGCATTTTTCGCTGTCAAAACGTCCACCTCGCTGTCGCCTATAAAGGCGCAGTCCTCAGCAGACACACCAAGACTCTCCGCTATCATCAGCGGCACCGTTGGGTCGGGCTTTGTGGGAAGCTCGGTCTGCCCCGCCGCAAGGCTTATGATACCGTCGGCAAACAACAGCCCGATTATCTTCTTTACATAAGCGTCCTGCTTGTTTGAAAGCACCGCCAGCCTGTACCCTCGGGCGTGGAGCGCGTGCATAGCCTCACTCATTCCCTCATAGCAGCCGTCTATGTTGGCGAAGGTCTGCCCGTAAAACCTGTCGTAATCGGCAAATACCGCCTCGGCAAGCGCATCGTCATTCCGCCTGTCCTCGGGCATACACCGCTTTACAAGCAGCCTCGCGCCGTTTCCGATAGCCACCCTTATATCCTCATAGCTCTTACGAGGCATACCGTATTTATCCATAGCCATGTTGACACCGTCCCGAATGGAATAGATGGTATCAGCGATAGTCCCGTCAAGATCAAATATCAAAAGCTTTTTTTTCATAGTATTTCAAACGCCTTCAAATAAACATTCTTATATAATTATATCACAACAGTACACATATGTCAAGAAGAAGAAAAATTAAATGTGCAAAGCGAAGGATCGGGGATCGGACATAAGGAGCAAAAAATCATGAAGCCGACGATAGCCATTCTCCACCTGTATCCGTGGAGCTGATCATTGGCATTTTCGCGGTCATCCCGAGCAGTATGTGTACCCCCAAAGCAACTATTGACGTGTTCTTAATTTCGCGTTTTGCATTCTTCATTCCGCGTTTATTGTGCTTTTGCACAACAACTTTTTTGTATATCTCAAAAAAATCGTCATTTGAAGTATTTATTATCCGCGAAAAATGTGGTATAATAATTAGTTGTAAAGAAAAAACATGAAAACGCATAAAAATTGATGGCAAGGAGATAGCGCAATGACAAGAACAGACCTAAGAAATATCGCAATCATCGCCCACGTTGACCACGGAAAGACCACCCTCGTTGACGAAATGCTCAAGCAGGGCGGAATTTACCGTGAAAATCAGGAGACAGTCACCCGTGTAATGGACTCGGGAGATCTTGAAAAGGAAAGAGGTATCACCATCCTTGCAAAGAACACCGCCGTTCACTACAAGGACGTTAAGATCAATATCATCGACACACCCGGTCACGCGGACTTCGGCGGCGAGGTGGAAAGAATACTCAAAATGGTAAACGGAGTCATCCTGCTGGTAGACGCGGCTGAGGGCCCCATGCCCCAGACACGCTTTGTTCTTCAGAGAGCGCTGGAGCTTAACCACAGAGTTATCATCGTTATCAATAAGATAGACAAGCCCGACGCGAGACTCGGCGAGGTAGAGGACGAGATACTTGAGCTTCTCTTTGACCTCAACGCTACCGACGAGCAGCTTGACAGCCCCATGCTCTACTGCTCGGGCAGAGCGGGTACTGCAACCGAAGACCCCGATGTTGAGGGCGAGAATCTCATTCCCCTCTTTGAAAAGATACTTGACTACATCCCCGCCCCCGAGGGCGACGAGACAGGCGAGCTTCAGCTTCTTGTCTCCTCCATCGACTACAATGAGTATGTAGGACGTATAGGCATCGGTCGTATCGAGCGCGGATGCATCCGTCAGAATCAGGATGCCTACATCTGTAACTACCATACAGGCGACGCGCCCAAGAGAACAAAAATAGTTTCCCTTTATCAGATAGACGGACTTGTCCGTGTCCCCGTGACCGAGGCAAAAATGGGCGATATCGTCTGCTTCTCGGGCGCTGAGAACATCACCATTGGCGATACCATCACCAGCCTTACCGCCCCCGAGCCCCTTGAGTTCGTTAAGGTAAGCGAGCCCACACTGGAGATGACCTTCTCGGTAAACGACAGCCCCTTTGCGGGTAAGGAGGGTAAATTTGTTACCTCCCGTCAGCTCCGTGACCGCCTCTATAAGGAGCTTCTCAAGGACGTTTCCCTGCGCGTTGAGGACGGTGAGACCACCGATGAGTTCAAGGTAGCGGGACGCGGAGAGATGCACCTGTCCATTCTCATCGAGACCATGCGCCGTGAGGGCTATGAAATGACCTGCTCCAACCCCCGTGTGCTCTTCAAGGAGATAGATGGTGTCAAGTGCGAGCCTATGGAGCGCGTAACTCTTGACGTTCCCCAGGACTACGTGGGCGCTGTAGTTGAAAAGCTCGGTCAGCGCAAGGGCGACCTGCTTGAGATGAATCCCATGGGCAGCCGCATGAGAATTGAATATATCATCCCCTCCAGATGCCTGTTCGGCTACCGCTCCGAGTTCCTCACGGCAACTCACGGCGAGGGCATTATGAACACCATTTTCGACGGCTACCAGCCCTACAGAGGCGAGGTCACCATGAGATTTACAGGCTCTCTGGTCGCGTCCGAGACAGGCGAGACAACAAGATACGGTCTGTTCAACACACAGGAGCGCGGAAACCTCTTTGTAGGTCCTCAGACTCCCGTATATGAGGGCATGATCGTTGGAGAGAACCCCAAGAACGACGATATCGCCGTCAACCCCTGCAAGAAAAAGCAGCTCACCGCCATCCGCTCCGCGGGAGCAGACGAAAAGCTGCTGCTCACTCCCCCCATCATCTTCTCGCTTGAAGAGGCTATAGAGTTCATCACCGACGATGAGCTCATCGAGGTGACTCCCAAGTCCATCCGCCTCCGCAAGAAGATACTCAACACCGAGCTGCGCATGAAAGCCATGATGAAAGCGCGCCGTGAGGCAGGAAAATAATAAACCATATAACAAAAAAAGGTCACATCACCGAGCAGATCGGGTGTGACCTTTTTCATGAGTTATATAAGATCCTTTTTCATTATTATATCACAAAATCATTGAACAGATATTGTTTTTCAGCCTCTGTTCCCAAACGTATAATTACATTGTTATGCATGATTGCTCTCCTTTGCGGTGTTGATAGAAGCAATCAACATTCTGCGGATAGAACCGCAATCATGCAAAATACTCGTCGCAATATCCTCCGAAATAATATTTGCCTTTCTTGCAATCTCAATCCAATACTCTGTTTCATAACACTCCTTGAGAGATATCTGCAATTTGGCAATAAAATCCGCCTTGCTGTGAGCGTATTTTGCCTCTCTAATGTTGGCGCCGATGCTTGTGCCGCTTCTTTCAAGCTGATTTGCCAATGAATAATGTCCTTTGATACTATCTGTTAAATTCAAAATCTTAACCGCAAATTCGGTTGACATATCCGCAAGCTTGTTTTCTGCCATAATGATCACCTCTTTTGCCCATTATACCACAAAATCTCAAAAAAGTCAACGAAATCGTG
>JAFTQL010000062.1 GCA_017462795.1 Clostridia bacterium | reverse complement strand
TCATCTTCGGTCAGCTTCGTCTTATAATCGCCACCATGGACATTGAGGAGCTGAACACCGACCGTGACAAGTTCCTGGCGGCTGTAAGCACCAATGTTGAAACAGAGCTTAAGAAGATCGGTCTCAGACTTATCAACGTAAACATGACCGACATCAGCGATGAGTCCGGATACATAGTAGCCCTTGGTAAGGAAGCTGCCGCAAAGGCTATCAACGACGCTAAGAAGAGCGTTGCCGAGCAGGACAGAGACGGTTCTATCGGTGAGGCAAACGCAAAGATGGAGCAGAGGATCAAGGTGGCAGAGGCAGACTCCGTTGCTATCCAGGGTGAAAACGAGGCAAAGATGAAGATCGCTATGTCCGAGGCGGCTCTTAAGGAAAAAGAAGCAGAGGCGCTGAAGATCGCGACCACAGCAGAGAAGATCCAGGCGGCAAAGGCACTGGAGGAGTCCTATGCGGCAGAGCAGGCGGCTGAAGAGGCGAGACGTACAAGAGAAATGGCTACTCTCGAGGCTGACATCATCGTCCGTGCTGAGGCAAAGAAGAAGGAAATGGAGCTTGAGGCAGAGGCAGAGGCTGAGCAGACCCGCAGAAAGGCAAAGGGTGAAGCGGACGCTATCTACGCAAAGATGGAAGCGCAGGCTCGAGGTGTTGAGGAGATACTCAAGAAGCAGGCAGCAGGTTTTGCTGAGATCGTAAAGAGCGCGGGCGGAGACGCGAACGCGGCTCTCAAGCTGCTCATTGCCGATAAGCTTGAGGATCTGATGAGAGTTCAGGTAGACGCTGTCAAGAACATTAAGATCGACAAGGTTACAGTTTGGGACGGCGGTCAGAACGGCGACGGCAAGACCTCAACCGCTAACTTTATTTCGGGTATGATGAAGGCTGTTCCTCCTCTTGACGAGGTATTCGCCATGGCGGGAATGCAGCTCCCCTCGCTTCTCGGAAAGAAGCTTGAAGAGCAGGACGCCTCTGAGCAGACACAGCCCGAACAGACAGCCGAGACCGAAGCCGATACACAGGCTTGATCGGTAAATTAAACGATCGGGGTTGCCGTTTTCAGGCAACCCCGATGAGGTAAAAAGAAAAATGACATGACGGAAAAGGGGGAGTATTGTGAAGAAGATCATGCTTTCCGAGCGTATACGGGACTACAGAAAACAAAACAACATGTCGCAGGAGAAATTCGGAAAATTGCTGAACGTAACTCCCCAAGCCGTTTCAAAATGGGAAAGGGACGAATGTTATCCCGATATCACGTTTCTTCCGAGACTGGCGGAGCTTTTGAATTGCTCCGTGAACGACTTCTTTTGTTGAATGAGCAATGAAAAAGTAAATATCGAAAAAGCAATGGCTGAATCACATTAGTGGTGATTCAGCCATTTTTTATTGGGATGCGGAGATTAAAGAATCTTAATCTTCCATCTTTTTCGCGGCTACGCCAAATCCGAGCAGAGCGGTGAGTGCAATGCCTGTGCCGCCTATGACAGTACCGCCGCAGCCCGATCCGGCGGGCGCGCTTGCGCTGTCGGTGGCAGTGTCGGTGGGATCGTTGTTGACTGTCTGTCCGACGGTATCCTCGGAGGGGGACGCAGGCTCGGTGTCGGTTTCGCTCTCGCTCTCCGACTCTGTGCTGCTGTCGGTGTCCTCGGCGGTTTCCGATGGAACGGTGTCCGTATCTGTGTCTGTCTCCGTGTCCGTGTCTTGTGTTGTGTCCGATCCCGTGTCAGCCTCGGTGTCCGATTCCGCGGGGGGGAGGGGAGTATAAATTGCGGTAACCGTAATATTCCCGGTGATATTTGAGAAGTCCGTAACATTCCATTCCGCCGTGTGTCCGTCCTTTGCGGGAACAGCGGGGATATCGGCAAGAGCCTTACCGTAATCGACCGTCCTTGTTTCATACACATTTCCGTCCGCAACAAAAGTAACGGTCATTTTGTTTGGTGTATAAACAGCGGTAACTGTAATATTTTCGGTGATATTTGAGAAGTCCGTAACATCCCACGCCGCGGAATGTCCGTCCTTTGCGGGAACTGAGGGAATATCCGTAAGAGCCGTGCCGTGGCTTACCGTTTTGGTCGCAAACACGCTTCCGTCAACCGTGAAGGTAACGGTGACGGGAGCCGCGGTATAAACAGCGGTAACGGTAATATTTCCTGTAATATTTGAGAAGTCCGTAACATCCCACGCCGCAGAGTGTCCGTCCTTTGCGGGAACAGCGGGGATATCGGTGAGCGCCTTACCGTAATCGACCGTCTTTGTGGCAAACACCTGACCGCCAACCGTAAAGGTTACAGTCATTTTGTCGGGGGTATAAACGGCGGTGACGGTCATATCGGAGGTGATACCTGTGAAGTCGGCCTCACTCCAATAGGGCGCGGTTGCGGTGTGCCCCGTTCTTTCGGGGATGGCGGGAATGTCGGTAAGAGTTTGACTCCAAGCCACTTCCTTTACTATATCCTGTGAGCCCTCCGCCTTGAAGGTTATCTTCAAGGTCCTGCCTTGTTCTATGGTGACCGTTGCGGCGGGGGAGGCATGATAGTTGTCATTTTCCGCATAGCGGACATAATATGTACCCGCACCGAGGAGCATGTCCCTGTCGGTGACGGGGGTGTATGAGACACCGTCAGTGCTGTATTCCATGTCATATGTGAGGGAGGTTATCGCTCCGTCCGCCTTGCCAAGCACTGTCTCGTTTCGCTTGCCGGGTATGGGTGCGCTTTGCTCCGCTTTACCGATGGTGAAGCTTACAGACACGGTAATGCCGCTTACGGAACAGCTTGCGGTCGCTGTTCCCGCGTTTATGTTGTTTGCGTAAGTGATATCGGAGAGGGGATCGTACTCCCAGCCGCCGCTGTAGCTTACATAGGCGGGAGTGATCTCATTGCCCGTGTAAGTAAAAGACCCGCCCGTGACGATAAGAGTCGCGGTTGCGGAAAGCGAGGAATGCTCTGAGCAGGTCTGTGTTACCGTGTTTCCGCTTGCTGTGTAAGTATAGCAGTGGCGGGTGTCGCAGGCGGGGGTATTTATACCGCCCATTGCCGCCAATGTGTCCTTTTGTCCGAGCTTGCTCTTGTAAGCGCTCATAGCCGCGCTGTCCGCAAAGACAACGGCTGTTACCTCATCGTCAAAGTCAGATTTGTATCGGCTGTTTGCGAAGATACCGCGGTCGTTGTCGTTATCGTTAAGTGTTATACTCGCTCCCGCGCCTACGGTCAGGGTAATATTGCCCGTAACGTGATGGGAGGTGAGCCAGGTTGCCGAGAAAAGTCCCGCGTCAGCCTCGTTATAGCAGCCGCCGTAAATGCGCCTTGTTATCTTGCCGCCGATAACACGGAGATCCACGTCTCCCGTCATGGATGCCGCCTGATTAGCACCGAACACCTGCTCTATCTCACCGCCCGATACTACGGCGTGTACCGCCTTGATACCCGATGAGTTGTTGTTTCCGCCGTAAAAGCTCATGGAGGCGCCGCCCGAGAATGTGGTGTGGGCGGTCTCTCCTATGCTTGAGGAAGCGCCGTCTCCTCCACCGAAAACGTAGATAGCCCGCGCGCTGTCGGCAAATGTCAGATAGGTGCTGCCGCCTATGGCGCTGTTATATCCGCCGCCGTATACGTTGTTCGTACCGCTGTGGGAGGTGACGTCAAGCCCCGCGTTTACCGTGCCGCCCACGTATACCTTGGTGTCTCCCCGAACACTGCCGCCGTTGCCGCCGCCATATATGCGGGTGTATGTTCCCGACAGCAGGGTAATGTCAGTTCTGTCAACGGTAGTGCCCGATATACCGCCGCCATATACCTTTATGGCGTTGGTGGTAGTCACGCCCTCGCCAATTGTCAGGGTGTTACCGTTGGCGTATACGGCGTCCTCGCTGTCAAATGTAAGGGTCATGTCCTCAAGGGTCACGTTGTCGCCGATGATAAGTCTGCCGCCCGAGAGGCTCTGACCGTTCAGTGTGCCGCCCGTTATGGTGACAGTCTTGTTGTGAGCGCTCCATGTAAAGGAAGAGGGGAGCGTGATCGTGCCCGAAATCCGGATATTTCCACCGTCGGGAACAGCGGAAAGGGCTTTTGAAAGCGTAGCGTAGGGGGACTGCTGTGTACCGCTGCCGCTGTCACTGCCCGAGGCGGATAGCCAGACGGTGTCCGCGTCGGCGGAGAACACCGATAAGGAGAGGACGGACACGGTAAGGATGACCGCGAGTAAGGTCAGAGCGTAAATAAATTTTTTCATAGAGATCTCCCTGATTTTTTATATGCTTTTCCGAGCCTCCTGAGAGGAAGCTTTTACCGTATATCAACCAACAGAATAACATAAATCGGTGCGGTTGTCAATCCGTTTTTTGTAAATTTTTAAATATAATGAAGTTAATATTGGAAATTACTTAAAAAACAGTATGATGATATGGGCAATTTCGGCAAATACCACGATTGACAGCAAATTATATTTGTGATATAATTACACATGATATAATAAAATAACTGTAGATTTTTATATAAGACAATGGATTTTCAGAGATATTTGGAGGCAAATATGAAGCAGAACTTATTAAAAGGCAAAAAAGGTATACAGCTCTCCCTGTGCGCGCTCATAGTGCTGAGCGTTCTCATAGGCGCGCTGTTCGCGCTGCACCTGACCGCATCCGCTGAGGGAACAAGCACGGTAGCGATTGATGTAGCCAATTTGGGAGACCCGATCGAAATCTGGGATGTTTCCGCAACAGATGTTGATAATGTTGTGGCAAATTTGTATAGTGATCCAAATAGTGAAGCAGATTATGTGCTTATTATTGATGGTATAGGCGCAATGGAAGACTTTGGGTTAGCTCCATGGCATTCTTTCACGGGTAACAGCAATGTCAAAACAATAATAATAGGCGACGAAGTAGCCAATATTGGTGACTGGGCGTTTCGTTCTTTTCCTAATATAACGAGTGTAAAAATCGGTGAAGGTGTAACACGCATCGGATATGCGTCATTTTGGAAGTGTACCGGTCTTTCGAGTATTGTTTTTCCTGACAGCTTGCAGTATATAGATGACAGCGCGTTTTATGGGTGTACATCGCTTGCCGAAATTACCATAAGTAAAAATGTTTTAAGTATTGGGAGAAACGCATTTGGTCATTGCCAAAATCTCAAAAATGTTTTGTTTGAAAGTGATAACACTCTTCAAACCATCGGCAGAGAAGCTTTTTATTCATGCGAAAAATTGGAAACAATTGACATTCCTCGAAGTGTAACAGCCATTGGCGAGAGTTCTTTTTATCGTTGTTCAAGTCTTTTAAGTATTGTTATACCGGAACAGATAACGGTTATCGAAGCAAACACATTTTATATGTGCTCAAGTCTTACGGATGTTTCTATTCCTGAAGGGGTAACTTGTATTGGTTCATATGCATTTTCAGGTTGCGGTTTGGGAAGTATATCCTTGCCGAGTACCTTATCCGTAGTTGAGGCCGGGGCATTTCACATTTGTTATAGCCTTTCTGATATTAGTATTTCGGATATAGACAAATGGTTAGTAATTGAATTTGCGGATGATTACTCAAATCCTTTGGCATATGCGGACAATCTGTACCTTAACGGAGTAGCGGTAACAAATGTTACGATACCGGAGGGTGTAACCAATATAACACCGTATATGTTCAGCTTCTCAAGTTTGGAGCGGATAACAATTCCCGACAGTGTAGTAACTATCGGATCATACGCTTTTGAGGGTTGCAGAAATCTTAAAAGCATAGAGTTGCCTTCCGGTATTACCACGATAAGCAGCGGCCTATTTGAGGAATGTCAAGCTCTTACAAATATTGTAATACCGCAAGGAGTTACAAGTATAGGTTACAGCGCATTTTTTTCTTGCACAGGTCTTGAGACAATAACAATTCCTGATAGTGTGGTAAGCATTGGAGGAAATGCGTTTTATGGATGCTTATCGCTCACAGGAAACTTGGTAATTCCTGACGGCGTTAAATCCATTGGTGATTTTACATTTTATCAATGCAAGAGACTTACCAATGTGGTATTGGGTGACGGTGTTACCAACATAGGACTTAGAGCTTTCGGAAGTTGCTCATCGCTTAAGTCGATCACATTTGGGGAGAACATTGAGAGTATAGGGCAGTTAGCGTTTGAGCACTGTAACTCTTTAACGCAAATAGTTATCCCTGAAAGTGTTACTAGTGTTGGTAGCTCTGCATTTAGTGGATGTTCCGGTCTCGAAACAACATTTATAAGAAGCGCGGCTGTGGCTTCGGCAGCAACATCTGTGGATGCGTGTGGTTATTTGTTTATGTACGTTGATACTGTCTACATTTCATCAGATATTACTGAGATCGGATCATATATTATAACAACATTTCCTTATACAAGTAATGGAGCAGTTGGAGAAGACGATTATGTGGTTTACGAAAAGACACATAATCATGTGAAAAGTGATTGGATAATCGATAAAGCTCCTACCTGTTTTGAGAATGGACATAAGTATATTGAATGTACAAGTTGTGGAGAGATTCTTGAAAGTGAAAGCATTCCGCTTGCACATGATTACATTGATCACGAGGCAAAAGCGCCTACCTGCATTGAGATAGGTTGGGATAAGTATCAGACCTGCTCAAAATGTGACTATACCACTTACGTGGAGAAGGAAGCGCTTGGACACACATATGGCGAATGGGTGGATGAGGTTTCCGCGACCTGTGAAGAGGAAGGAACGCTTGGTTACTATTTCTGTACTGCCTGCAACAGTTATCTTGATGCTGATGAAAGCATTCTTGAGGCTTACATAATCTACCCCCTCGGGCACAGGTATGAGGCTGAGGTGACTAAGCCTGCTTCCTGCGGCGTGATGGGTGTTGTTACCAATGTGTGCGGTGAGTGCGGAGACACCAGTGTTGAATATCTCGCGGCTCTCGCCCATGACTACAAGCTGAAGGACGGTGTTTACACCTGCGCGGGCTGTAATGACAGCTACAAGGTAGAGAACGGAGTTGCGAGCAATGCGTACTTCGACACGCTCTACGGACGTGACAAGGATTTTTCCTTCCGTGTACAGTGCGCCGACGGCGAGAGCCATATAAGAGCAGGTCTCAAAATATTCAGCGCGTATTACGAGCGCAGTGAAAGTGTGCCCGACAGCGCGCTTGTGAGCTACACCGTGTCGCTTGAGGACGGTTATTACGTCATTCGTCCCGCGGAAAGCTACAGTGCTGGAAAGACTTATGTGGTAACTCTCGGAGAGGGAATAAGCTTTGCTGACTACGTCGGCTCAAAGCTCAAATTCACCGTAAAGACCTACGGCTCGTACACCGACGGCACGCAGGAGGAGATCGACGCCACCATCAAGTTCAACGACAACGTAAAGCTGATACCTCACACAAGTCTGAAGGGCGGCACAAAGCCCGTGTTTGTGGGGGACTACATCTATGTGACCATAGCCGCCAGAGACGATCTTGCGGTGGGCGACATAATCTGTCTTAGTGATGTTGCCGACATATCATCACTGCTCAAGAACGCTGACAACGAGGTGTTGCGCAATTCCATACTTGCCAAGATAAACAAAATATACACCAACAGCGATTCCACTGTCACGCTTGTGATGACCGTGCCCGATGTGAGCGAGATATTTGAGAGGTTTGACAACGTAACGGTGGAAAAGAAGCTTGGTCTTGACGCGCTCAGCGTCAGCGACATAGAGGCGCTTGAAAAAAGCTTTTCCGACGATTTCAAAAAATATCTCTACAGCAACGAATCCTTTGCCGAATACCTTGCCGCTCTCGTTCCGTCTCTTGAGGACTGGCTTGAGCAAGAGGGGCTGAATATACAGGGCAAGGCGGGAGACGACGTATCCATAAATGTTGACGTTGAGCTGACCGCCGGCAGCGACAATATAGGGCTTCGCATAGTGATCACCCTGAAGGTCCCGCTTGAAAAGGACGGCAAGAGCTACGGTACGATAAATGTCGAGCTGATAATTGACAACCAATCCGAGCTTATACTCAGAAGCAACGGCTCAAATGAGAACGAATTTTATTTTGATATATCAATTGAGCAGGTAAACACCACGGAATTCAGCTTCAACGTCTCCTATGACTACAGCTATTCGCTCAATGACGGAAAGCCCTTTGTATCAAGCTCCACCAACAAGGTGCATCTCGCGGATTGCAGATATGTAAGCAGCATCAGGCACAGGACCGAGCATGCCACACTCCCCACGGGAGAGGAATATAGCTACTGTAAGGTATGCACTCCCGAAAGCTACATTGAGGACATGAGGACGCTCCAGGAGCGTATGGAGGAGGATCTCAGGTATCTTGACTGGGGCGAGCAGCTTGACAAGATAAAGGCTCTCTCAGAGAGCTCGGCGCTCAACAAGCTTATCAGCATGATCGCAAAGAAGGCGGGAGCGCAAACGGCGGATGACAAGATAGGTCTTTCCATCCTTGACCTTGACTATTACATCGGTATTTTCACGGTAAGCGCCGACCTTGATCTGGAGATAGAATTTGAATTCAACGCCTCTATGTTCTTCGGGCTTAAGTGTAAGAGCGGAAAGATATACGGTATCATGAATACCGCTGACGGACTGTACTATTATTCGGACTATATTGAGGACGGTTATCTGCAGACGGAGATGTATCTCCTCGGTAAGATAGGCGCGTATGCGGGATTCAATGCGGGCATTGACTTCGGACTTCTCAATCTTATTGCCGTCGGAGCTGACGCGGAGGTTGGTCTTTATGCGGAGGCGGCTGGCGTTATAGGTATGGGAAATACCAATGAAAGATCCGACGACAACAATCCCGACGGGTTATTTAAGGATTACTCCTATATGGGCGCTCGCTTTGAGACGGGAATATACTACAGCGCAAGCATATTCGCGAGAATATTTAACTACAAGATCCCTCTTGTGGGCGGAGAAAAAAGCAGGATCCCTCTGGTAAGTCTCGGATACGATAAGCTGTATTATCAGTTTGAAGACTACGAGTATGAGACGACGATAGAGGAGACGCCGGACGATAACAATATGCTTGATCTTTCCTCTGTTGAGCTGGGAGTTAAGTATTTTGACCTTCGCTTCAAATCCTTTGGTAAGGGTACCGAAAGCATCCCCCTTTCCTATGACACATTATTCAACGACCACCACAAGGTGACCATAGAGATCGTGGAGGGCGGGGAATATTGCTACATCTCCGGACACACTCTGGTGATCCGCGATACCGCTCCCCACGGCTTTACGGTAAAGCTCCGTGTGATCTTTGAGGGGCTTGACAGCTGGGCGGATTACACTGCGGGCAATGCGGCGTACTATCTTGATGAATATATCTTTACGCTGAATGTTGTCAATCACGACTGGGTTCTGTCCGACACGCTGTCCTATGACGAGACCTGTGAGAAGGACGGACTTGATGTATACGAGTGCGCCGACGCTGCTTGCACCGAAACGCATTCGGATATCATCGACGATATCGACGGACACCGCTATCCCACCGACATATACGGAGAGATCGTCTGGGATATAGTTGACAGTGTGGGCGATTGCTCACAGAAGATACTGCCGTACCGTTCTGTGGAATGTGACAGATTGGAGTGCGACCATCTCCTTACCGAGTACGCCGACGAGCTTTGCCACACATGGAACGAGGGTGAATACCAAAGCGCCACCTGCGATACTTATTCCTATACCTTATACACCTGCAAGGTGTGCGGCGAAACAAAAAAGGAGAATTACGGTACGGGATATTATCACGAGAGTCTGAGCGACTGGCATCGCGAGGACGGCAAATTCTGCGGAGATCCTTGGGTAATCACCTGTAATCTTTGCGACGCGATAGTATACATTGAGTCCGAGTCGGGCTTACACACCCATGCGGAGGAGAGCGTAAGCACATTCACCCAGGGTGACGACTGTACGGCGGAGAACAGACTGTACGACAAATGCGCCGATTGCGGTGAGAAATTCAACTACCGCGCGGAATATACGGAGCATGAGATCCCCGAGTCCGACGACGCCTGGCTTTATAACAGTGAGATCCACTGTGATGTGGAGGGCTCAAAATACAAGCTGTGTGTCAACTGCTCGCAGATAGCATATGCCACCGTAAGAGGCGACGGAGATCATGTCAAAAATGAGAACTGGCTTGTAAACAACAATATTTCCTGTCTTGAGGACGGTCATCTGTACAAGGATTGTACTGTCTGTCAAAAGATATTGGAGACCTCATGTGTTGAAGAGCATCGCGACGACGGCAAAGTGTATTCGGACGTATCGCTGAGCTGCGGTGAGGTGGGAAGCCGATATAAGCAATGTCCCGATTGCGGTGAGAAATATGATCATACCGACGGCGAGCATACCGCCTCCGACACGCTGACAGATCCTGAGGTGGACTGTATGGAGTCAGGTCACTTCTACACCTGCTGTATCACCTGCGGTGCGGTCATGGACGGATGGGCGGCTGACGCGCACAGCTTCGGAGAATGGGCTACCGACAAAAATATATCCTGCGTGACAGACAAACACAGGTATCGTCAGTGCGGCTCTTGCGGATATGTGGAGTTCCTCACGGTATATACGGAGCATGATTTTGTGCTTTCGGAGGTTCACGAGGCGACCTGCCTTGAGGACGGTGTGGAGATCTACAAATGTAGCAGATGTCCCCAATACGATTATGTGACGCTTGTATCTCCCAAAGATCACGACTGGTCGGAGCTGCTGACCTATGCTCCCACAGAGGATGAGACGGGCTACAGGTATTATAAATGCTTGTATTGCGGGGATAAGGATATTATAGGTGAGATACCCTGTCTGCCGTACAGTGACGGCTTGACGTATGAGCTGAATGAGGATAAAACAGAGGCTTATGTTACGGGAATCGATTCCGCATACTTTGTGGGTACGGAGATAAATATTCCCCCGACCTTCAACGGAGTGCCTGTTGTGGGAATATCCGCGGAGGCGTTCAGCGGCAGGACAGATATTACCTCGGTAATTATTCCCGACAGTGTAAATAGCATTGGAGCCAAGGCATTCTACGGATGCTCGTCCCTGACCACGCTTACCGTGGGAGAGGGAATAGATGTAATATACAACGATGCTTTTTCGCGGTGCTCCGCGCTGAGTGACGTTTATATACCGTCTCTTTCCGTTTGGTGCGGCATACGCTTTGATGTCTCGGGCAACGGAAGCGCGGGTAATCCCCTTAGCGGCGGCGCAAGGCTTTACGCAGGCGGCATGCTTGTTGAGGAGCTTGTTATTCCCGAGGATATAACCGATATACCCGACTATGCCTTTATGGGTTGTTCAAGTATAAAGAGCGTATATATTCACGGCGGTGTCGAGACTGTAGGCGCGAGCGCGTTCATGTCCTGTGACAGCCTTGTGACTCTTACGATAGAGAATGGCGTCGGTTCGCTTGGAGACAGCTGCTTTGCATACACGGCGCTTACGGGTATCTCTATTCCCGACAGTGTTGCGTCTGTAGGCGCATATGCGTTCCGCGACTGCGACAGTGTGACCTCTATAAATATCGGAGCGGGACTTTCGCAGATCGGGAAAGTGGCGTTTGGCGGCTGTGACGCGGTAGCTTCGGTTACGGTGTCCGATCGGAACAGCGTGCTTACAGCTGTCGGAAACTGCATTATCAACGTGTCCGATAGCAAGCTGATCGCGGGCTTTGCGTCAAGCGTGATCCCCGATGACGGAAGTGTGACGGTCATAGGTGAGTACGCCTTCTATGAGCTGAGCTATCTTACCTCTCTCACCATACCCGAGGGTATTATAAAGATGGAGTCCTACGCTATATACTCCTGTAGGTCACTCGATACACTGTCCCTGCCCACAAGCCTTACCAAGGCAAACAACGCGTGGGGAACAAAGGGCACGGATTACGACACGGATCAATATGTATACACCGAGTATGGAAACGCTCTGTATCTCGGAAATGATAGTAATCCGTATGTTGTTCTTGTTCAGGCGGTTTCAACCGATATAACAAGCTGTACCATTCATCCCGACACAAGGATAATCTACACAAGAGCGTTCTTTAACTGTACGGCTCTTGCGGAGATAGTGATACCCGAGGGTATCAGGGAGATAGGCTACCGCGCATTCTACGGCTGTAGTGCTTTGACAAAGATCACGTACAACGCCGCGGACTGCGAGACGCCGGGCTATGAGGCAGCTATATTCAATGGAGCGGGAAGCAACGCGCTTGAGCTTACGCTTGTAATAGGCAACAAGGTCACCGCCATTCCCGACGGTCTCTTTAAGGACTGCGCGGCTCTATCCGAGGTAAGCTTTGAGAGTAGCCCGGTATGCGAGACTATAGGCTCAAACGCCTTCAGCGGCTGTACAGCGCTTTGCTCAATTACATTGCCTTCCTCTGTAAAGCGGATATCGGACTATGCGTTTTACGGATGTACCTCCCTTAATAATGCGGTTATTCCCGGCAGTATTGAAAGCATAGGCTCTTATGCCTTTGGAGGCTGTACCTCTCTTGTCACGCTTGAAATAAACAACTCTGCGTTGACGGATATCGGCTCGGGGGCGTTCTATAGCTGTAATATCGATAAGCTGTATATTTCCGATATAGGAGCATGGTGCGCTGTAAGCTTTGGCAACAGTAGCGCAAATCCCATGAACGGCGCAAGCGAGCTTTACGTAAACGGCGTACTGACAACGCACATTGTCATTCCCGAGGGAACAACGCATATCAGTAAATACGCTTTTTACGGCTGTGAGGCGGTAACTGCCGTTACCGTTCCATCCACTGTCGTCAGCATGGGCGATTACGCTTTTGCTTACATGAGCGGAATTACCGACATTTACTTTAACGCCGCGCGGATGGATGACCTGTGGGAGTCTCATCACGTCTTTGAGCGGATGGGAGTAAGCTCGGGCTTCACCGTAACCTTCGGAGCGGAGGTGGAAAGAGTTCCTTCCTATCTGTTCTATCATTACAGCT
This sequence comes from Clostridia bacterium, assembly GCA_017462795.1. GTDB lineage: Bacteria > Bacillota > Clostridia > Oscillospirales > CAG-272 > HGM12713. The sequence continues at coordinate 9,885 of JAFTQL010000062.1, read as the reverse complement.
CAGGCTATCAGTCGAGGCTGGTGGGTATAACCTTCGCTGTACGCAGTATTTGCGCGGAGATAGGGGAGTATGCCTTCTTCGGTAACGAGCTGCTTGCGGATGTGGATGTACCGTCAACACTTACCTATGTGGGCTACGGATCGTTTGACATGTGTGCGGGGCTTACGGGAGAGACCTCATTGAATCCTTACGGATCGCCTGTAGTATATCTCGGAAATGACACCGATCCTTATGTGATCCTTCTTCACGTACATCCGCTTCATGTTCCCACCATCCAAAGCGGAACGCGCATCATCTATCACGGGGCGTTTAAGGACAACGAGAATATCTCAACGGTAGTTCTGCCCGACAGCGTGATATTTATAGGAAAATACGCTTTCTATAAATCAAGCCTTAAAAATATATCCATCCCCGATTCGCTCATATACCTCGGAGACTATGCTTTCTCAGAGTGCAAAAAGCTTTCTCCCATTGAGGAGGACGACTGTAGTTACCTCGGAAACGACCAAAACCCCTACCTGATCCTCATTGAGGGCAGCAGGTGGGAGAAGAGAGCGGTAATAAACGCAAGCACGCGCTTTATACACAGCGGAGCGTTTGCCGGTAATACGAGGATAAGAAGCGTAAGGCTTCATTCGGATATCGCGCAGATAGGCAGTGACGCCTTCAGCGGCTGTAGCTCGCTTACCGCCATATACGTGGACTCACAGAGCCTTGCTTCTATGCTCCTTTCTTCGGAGGACTTCGGCTCGCTTACGGAATACGCCCGCTCGATAATCATATGCTCCGATATCGGAGAGGTGAGCGATTACGTTACCGAGAGCTTCGCCCACACCTCGCAGATATGCCTTGGCGGAAAGGACTATACCGTATACGCCGACCATGAGTGCCAATGGGTATTTGACAGTGTGGTAAAGGAGGTAGTTACCTGCGTTTCCGATGGAATCGATCTTCACAGATGTACCGTCTGCGAAGCGACTAAGGAGGTGGAGGTTTACTGCCACTTGTCTCTTGTATGGAAAGAGGCAGAAGACGCGACCTGTACTCAAAGCGGCGTGGTTTCTCATTTCCTTTGTCCCGATTGCGGAAAGACCTTTGATGGGGAAGGTAACGAACTGGAAAGCGTAATCTCTCAAGCTCCGATTGATCATACCTATCCCGAGGGTAAGGACAAATGTACGGTATGCGGACACTTCCGTGACGGTATAGCGTCTCTTTACGGATATAGTCTGAGTCTCAGCGGCAACATAGCCATTAACTTCTATCTTGAGGCTACACCTTCAACCATAGCTGATCCTGACGCGTATATTCTTATCACTATGCCTGACGGCTCTACGAGTACCGTTCTTTTAAGTGAGGCGCGCACAAAGACAGGAAACGGCGTGACATATTATGTTGTAAGTCCTGAGCTCCCCGCCAAGAATATCGAAGGAATGATATACGCTCAGATAATTCTCGGAGACGGAACTGAGGGTATCAGCTACGGAAGAAACATTGAAGGATATGCTAACGCTGTTATGGAAAACGTAAACGCGTATGACCCTGCTCTCATCACGTTGATCGAGGCAATGACAGCCTACGGCACGGCGGCAGATAAGCATTTCGGTTCAAAGGAGGTCGAGCCCGAAATGACAGATATCACGGCGCAGACTCTCGCGCAGTATGCTATCCGTAAAAACGGAAGCCTTAATGGCATGATGTATCACGGCTCAAGCGTATTGTTAGAGTCAGAGACGAGGATACGCCACTATTTCTTGTTGACCTCCACCGATATAGACGACCACATGTTTTACGTTGACGGTGTGGAAGTAACTCCTGTACGGGAGGGCACAACATCGTATTGGTACATTGACATTCCCAACGTAGCGTCAGCTGACCTTGATCTGACATACACGCTCACGGTAGATGATTTTACCTTGGAATACAGCGCACTGAGCTATGCTTACGCTGTTCTGGATAAATATCCCGACAGTAATCACAGCTTGGGTAACGTAGCCAAGGCACTGTATCGATATAGTTGCGCGGCAAATGATTATTTCGGAAGATAAATTAAAGGAGAAACAAAATGAAAAATATCTATTCCACACCTGAGCTTGATATTGTAAGGTTTGTGACCGAGGATATACTGAATGGAAGTATCGAACCCGATCCGGATGAGCTTCCCATTATCTGAGTGTGAGAGCAAGCCGGAGGCTTTCCATTAATTGAAAGGCCTCCGGCGTTTGGAAGAATCTGCGAGTCCAATTACACGGTAGTAAAAAAAGAAGTCACGCAATTCATGCAAGCTTGTTGCATGAATTGCGTGACTTCTTTTTTGTGCGGGTGACAGGACTTGAACCTTCACCGAGGAAACCCGACCGGAACCTGATAGTTGTCACCTTAGTGACACGTAGTCACACTCGGTGAAAGGTTTAACTCTTACTTACCATATACATAATATGGAAAAATGATTTCTCCTGTGTTTTTATCTATCCATATTCTGCAAAAGACAGAATAGTGATCGTTATCGTATTTTTTAGTGACTATAACGTAAATATGATCGGGAGCCGGGGAATTGACTGCGTGCTCAACACGATATCCATTTTCTTCATTATGTATTTCACAATGTTTTCTGCCAATTTCTATGGCTTCCTCGATTGAAACACCCTTGCCCTCCGGTTGGTATGTGGACGCTGTAATTTCTCCCGTAAAAGCATTTACCAATATTTGATCATGTGATTGGATGTCATACGGCGGCATACATTCATGCCCCTCTCTACCACCACCTGAGTTCCATTCCACTTGAAAAGCAAAGCGATAATAATTCGTTTCAGAATTCGGTGTGTCGATCAACACGATTCTGGCGGTCCAAATTGTTCCGGCAGAGCGCTCTGCATTACCGTCCTGGTTATCCCAATATGCGTTTGCCAAATTCCATGCTTGCTCCGCGGTTATGGGATATAAATGCTTCAGCTCAAATTGAGAAAATTTCACTCTTTCGTAGCGTATGTTGTGGGCACGGTAAGTATCATATTCATCATTTGTAACAGCCTCTTCCTCTACGAAATATTCATATTTTGTGGGATTTTTGGAATATTTAAGACTGTAGATAGATTTTATGCTTAACCCTTCTCCGTCAAAGATGGCTTTGTTTAATCCGCACTCCCATCCCTCTGCTGCGGAAGAATCATACCAATAAAAAGTTCCGTCTGTATTAAAATTATAAAAATCACAGGTATCCAACCAATAACTGTACACCTTACCGTTATAGTAGCGTAAAATGATATGTTCATTGTTGGGCGATTTAATAACGTATTCGTTGACGCTATCCTGATCTATATCCACTATCGCTTTCTTGAGTAATTTACACTCATCTAAACTTGTATCGTTACTTGTAAAACGCAAGCTTTTCATTTTTATCTCGCCCGAGCGTTCATCAACAACATATATTTCATCGTTGATCGCCGCTTCGTACATCTCCATAGCGATCTCGGCTTCGGATGGCTGCGGAGTGATATTGTCATCGTTTGTGCTATCATCTTTTATATCGGACGATCCTGTGCTCTCATTTGAGGATGAATTGTTTTGATCTTCACTGGCTCTACACGAAAACAGCGAAAGTATCATTATTAAGCAAAGCAAAAGCGCAATATATTTTTTCATAAATAATCCTCTTTAGTTATCTTGGTAAATAATCAGCCCTTACCGTCAGGCATAGGTTCTGTGTATTCGCGACACTTGCCTGTATAGGCGTTTACCGTTACCTCCTTATACACTCTCGTATGTGTCATTGTTTGACCTTCCCAACACGGATATGCGTGTCTATAATATTCTTGCTTCCAGCTAATGCGGTAGTATCCGTTCTCGTCGCTTGGCTTGCTTGACAAAACTATCCGACCTACTATCGTTGTTCCCGCGGCACAATCATAATCCCAATCGGAAACACCCCAATACTCCGAAGCAATTTCAAGCGCTCTCGCTGAGGATATAGGATATGAACAAGCTATCTCTAACGGCGAAAAGCTTTTTCTTGCTATGTGATCTCTTTTATAATCGTTAAATTGATCTATAAACTCTTCGTATGTAACCTGTTCTCCTTCAATGTAATATGCGTCATTTCCCGGATCAGTATCCTCGTGCATATTCATCGCATATATCTCTTTAATGCTTACGGATGAGCCGTTAAATTTCAGTCTACTTAGTCCACACACCCAATAGTTTGAAAACCAATAAAAAGTACCGTTGGTATTTAAATGGCGGAACTCGATAATTTCAAAGCTATAGCTGTAAACCTTACCCTCGTAGTAACGTAAAACTATATGGTCTGCTTCGTCTCCCGATTGAATAATGTACTCGTTGATTCCGTCGCCGTCCATATCCAATATTGCTTTATTGATAAACTCACATTCTCCAACGGTCACGTTATTGGTAATAAAGCGACAGTCATTTAGGCTGATCTCACGTCCGTGCTCGTCAACAACGTATATTTCGTTATTTATTGCCGCTTCGTACATCTCCATAGCGATCTCGGCTTCGGAGGGCGGAGTAACATTATCGTGGTTTATGCTATCATCTTTTTTATCAGACGAGCCCGTGTTCTCGTTTGACGATAGATCATCTTGATTTTCGCTTAATTCACACGAAAACAGCGAAAGAAGCAATATCCAGCAAAGCAAAAGCGCAATATATTTTTTCATTTTTAATCTCCAGATTTGTGTCGGTAAAATCAGTATAGCATACCTCAAAATCCATGTCAATAAGGTGGTGGAAACTTTTTTTGAAGGGTACTTTTTGAGCTTGAAGTGGAGCGTGAGTGTGAATTCGCGCCAAAAAAGAAACACCAAGACATATGTCTTGGTGCTTTTGGTGCGGGTAAAAGGACTTGAACCTTCACCGAGGAACCCCGACTAGAACCTGAATCTAGCGCGTCTGCCAATTCCGCCATACCCGCGTATTAAGTTGTTTTTACGGGCAGACGCTTCCGCGTGACCGCTTGAAACATAGTCGCCTTACTCGCATTTGCTCGCAATTCTCCTTGTTTCTGCGCCTTGTCAAACTCGCTGCCTAAAGAACGCTTTGCGTTCTTTACTTGTGCGAAGCACAAAGATACCCGCGTATGAATATTGCAAAATGCAAAATCATTTTTCCTTTAATTTTTTCACGAAGTGGGGTCTCCGTGGCGGGGACTGTGTTCCGTCCGCAATCGTCCTTGTTATATGGAACATTATATATGATACCACAAAGTTTGCTTTTTGTCAAGGGGTATTTTTAAATTTTACAAACTTTTTGATCCCGGATTCGGTTTCGTTATTTTTAACAAAAATTTTTTCACTACTTGAAATGCGATGCGGGGTATGGTATAATAATATAAATGTATGTTTTTTGAAAGGGGGCGGAGTTTTGCATTTACAGGAATCGGGTGAGATGTATATTGAAAGCATCTTTGTTTTATCCAGAACCAGCAGCGCCGTGAGGGCGATCGATATATGTGAGTATATGGGATATTCTAAGCCCAGTGTCAGCCGCGCCTTGGGTCTGCTCAAGGAGGGCGGGTATGTGGTTGCCGACAAGAACGGTTTTCTGTCGCTGACGGACGCGGGCAGGGAAGTGGCTGAGAAGATATACGACCGTCACACGCAGATCACCGCGTTTTTGATGAGACTCGGTGTTTCTCCCGAGGTTGCGGCTGAGGATGCCTGCAAGATAGAGCATGTTATCAGCGATGAGTCCTTTGACGCCATCAAGCGGCACGCAAGCAAGATATGACATTTAAAGATTCTGACAAAGCGTTTCACTTCGGTGAGGCGCTTTTTTGTGTCTCGGGTACGTGACGTGTAAAAAGTAAATAACCGTGTGCGGAGGTGAGAGTCCGTACACGGTTAATATTACATATTGTTGAGGGCCTTTGTAAACTGGCTCTTCTTACGGGCAGCTGCGTTCTTGTGGATGATTCCGCGAGCAGCAGCCTGGTCGATCTTCTTCACAGCAGCCTTGTAGGTAGCCTGTGCAGCCTCTGTGTTGCCTTCAGCAACAGCAGCCTGATATCTCTTGATATCGTTCTTGAGCTGGGTCTTGAAGATCTTGTTCTGCATTGTCTTTGTCTTGATAACGAGAACACGCTTCTTTGCACTCTTGATATTCGGCATTGAATTTCACCTCCGTTAGAATAATGTTAGGTAAAAGTCTCGACGGCGCGCATGAGAGGTTACGCAACCGTATTCGTCCATACAGTTATATATGATACCACAAATTTCCCTTTTTTGCAATACCTTTTGCGAAAAAAGTTTAAATAAATTTATTTTTTGTTATTGTGGTTATTGCACCGCGTTTCCGTCAAGTATCTTTTTCATAAGGTCAAATATCTCCGTATTCTTGATGAGATAGTCGCTCTTATATTCCTCAAGCTCTCCAAAGTCGGTGTAGAAGCCGTAGACATACAGGGAAACGACGGACTTTGTGTGACCTGTGGTCGTCCATTTATAGTATATAGGACCATTCTGACCGTTATATGTGTTTCCGTATTTTATGGTGTCACTCACCGACAGTCCTCCCGTTTCGTGGTCGGCGGTGATGAGGACCGCGGTATCCTCGCGATCGCCCATCCATTCCATGATGGCATCCACAGTCTCGCCGAGGCTGTGCATACGCTTGAGCATTTCGGGGAAGTTGTTGTTGTGAGCGTTCTTATCTATATAAGCCTGCTCGATCATAAGCACAAAGCCGTCCTCATCGCGCTCCAGATACGAAAGAGCCTTTTTGGTCACGTCCGCGAGAGAAACGCTGTCGCTGGCTCCGTTCTCAATATTGAGAGACAGCATTACCTGATCGTTGGACATGATCTTCTCGTCGTTGAGGCTTTTTGTGTAGTAATAGGGAGAGCCTGCTATCATTGAGGTATAGCTGGCCTGATCGTATGTATAGTCGTGAAGTCCGCAGAGGAAGTTCACTCCGGACTGCAGCTGCGTGGAGGTGATGGTATAGTAATCGTTTCTGTTGTTACAGTGTGCGGAGAAGCCTGCGGGAGTAGCGCCGTAGAGATTGTCCGTGGTTGCGATGCCCGTGGATTTGCCCTGCTTTGCGGCGTGATCCATTATTGTTTCCAGCAACGCGCCTTGGTGGTCGACTCCGAGATATGAATTCACGGTGAGAGTTCCCGTTGCGAGAGCTGTTGCCGCCGCCGCGGAGTCTGTGAGTACGCCGCCTACTCCCGCGGTGTTGACAGAATCGGTGTTGGCTGACGTATTGAGCCAGCTCTGGAAGGAGTATTTTGAGCCTCGGTCAAGCACGCCCGACTGAATGTGCTGCTTACCCATACCGTCGCCGATTATGAGAATGATATTTTTTATCTTTTCGGGTTCTTCGGGGGCATCCGTCCCGGCGTCAGTTGTTCCGTTATCGCCTTCGGTAGCCTCGTCTGCGGATGTTCCGCTTTCCGTGGATATATCCGTATCCGTATCGGGATCGCAGGCGGTGAGGGAGAACAGCATTATCAATGCGAGTAATAACGATAAGATCCGTGAGTAACATTTTTTCATGGCGTTGTCTCCTTTGTGCAGATATAGTATATTAATATTATAACATACTTTCGGTAGCAAATCAATAATTATTTTTATTATTGCACCACCCAAAATCATAATTTATCATACCGTTATTAAATGGAGAATAAAACAAAAAACGAAAAAATGTTTCCTTTTTTGAAAAAGTTTTTGAAAAAGTTTGAAAAATCCCTTGACAAAGCTTGACAAACGTGCTATAATTGTAAACTGCATTATAATTGCTTATTGTGTCCTGTTTTGGAAAAAACGTGTTTGCTTACGATTTATATTTTATATATATACGCGTGGGTGAGCGCCCGAAAACGGGGGGCGGTAGCAGCGATTTCCACATCGCTCAATTGTGGAGTATTACTTTGAATGGAGTGATTGATAATGGTCAATGTAAAAGAGCACAAGCTTGGTCAGAACACGAGAATGAGTTTCTCGAAGTCTCAATTTCCGTGCGAGCTTCCTAATCTTGTGGAAGTACAGACAAAATCCTTCAAGTGGTTTTTGGAAGAGGGACTGATGGAGGTGTTGCGTGACGTATCGCCTATCACAGACCACTCTGAAAAGCTTGTTATAGAGTTCGTTTCGTACTCTATCGATTCCAAGCCCAAATATACTGTGGAGGAGTGTAAGGAGAGAGACGCCAACTACGCAGCTCCCCTTAAGGTGAATGTTCGCCTTACAAACAAGGAAACGGGTGAAGTAAAGCAGACAGACATCTTTATGGGTGATTTCCCCATCATGACCGAAACGGGAACCTTCGTTATCAACGGAGCGGAGCGTGTCATCGTATCTCAGATCATACGTTCTCCCGGTATGTATTATGACAAGAGCATTGACAAGTCGGGTAACGAGATCTATGCGGCGCAGATAATCCCTTACAGAGGCGCTTGGCTTGAATATGAGGTAGATGCTTCGGGCGTTATGTACGTTCGTATAGACAAGAACCGTAAGGTTCCGCTGACAATGTTCATCAGGGCGCTTGGCATGGAGACCCGCGATGAGATCTACGCAATGTTCGGCAATGAACAGCTTCTCACAAACACCTTTGAGAAGGACGAGAGTGAGATACTCGCTCTCCACAACGGCACAAACTGTGTTACCGAGTCCCTCAAGGAGATATACAAGAAGCTCCGTCCCGGCGAGCCTCCTCTGGTCGAGTCGGCACAGGCTCTTATCAATAACTATTTCTTTGACAACAAGAGATACGACATCGCCTCCGTCGGACGCTATAAGTTCGACAAGAAGATGGCTATCCATACGAGACTCAGAGGTCATGTTGCCGCTGAGGATATCGTCAGCCCCATTACAGGCGAGATCATCGTAAGCAAGGGCGAGTACATTGACAATCAGAAGGCTCATATGGTTGAGGACAACGCTGTCAATGAGGCGTTCATCGAGCTTGACAACGGTGACGTTATCAAGGTGTTCTCCAACAACACCGTCCGTCCCGAGTGTGTTCTCGGCTACGACCTCAAGGATTGCGGTATCAACGAGAAGGTAAGCATTCCCGTTATTCTTGAGATGCTTGAGACCTACGGCGACGACGCTGACGCTCTCAAGGCTCAGGCACGCGCAAGGATCGCTGAGCTTTGTCCCAAGTATGTTACAAAGTCCGATATCTTCGCGACTGTGAACTATCTCCTCGGTCTTACACACGGCGTGGGCTCTGTGGACGACATCGACCACCTTGGAAACCGCCGTATCCGTTCCGTAGGCGAGCAGCTGCAGAACCAGCTCCGCATAGGCTTTACAAGAATGGATAAGATCATCAAGGAGCGAATGATAAGCCAGGATAACGAAAAGCTTACTCCCAGCGCGCTTATCAATATCAAGCCTGTTACCACGGTCATCCGTGAGTTCTTCGGCTCTTCTCAGCTCTCCCAGTTCATGGACCAGAACAACCCTCTGGCAGAGCTTACTCACAAGCGCCGTCTGTCCGCGCTCGGTCCCGGCGGTCTTTCGAGAGAGAGAGCTTCCTTTGATGTCCGTGACGTACACTACACTCACTACGGACGTATGTGTCCCATCGAGACCCCCGAAGGTCCTAACATCGGTCTTATCTCCTATCTTACCACCTATGCCCGTATCAATGATTACGGCTTTATTGAGGCGCCCTTCCGCAGAATAGACAAGACTACGGGAACGGTTACCGATGAGGTGGTCTACATGACCGCTGACAGAGAGGACAACTTTGTGGTAGTTCCCGCAAACGAGCCTCTCGATGAGAACAACCATTTTGTAAACGCGAGAGTTACTGCCCGCGACAAGGGTGAGTTTGTTGAGAAGTCCGCCTTTGAGGTAGACTTTATGGACGTTTCTCCCAAGATGGTGGTATCCGTAGCGACCGCTATGATCCCCT
>JAFTQL010000061.1 GCA_017462795.1 Clostridia bacterium | reverse complement strand
TATATTCCTGGGTATTACCATCGCTACAAAGATGCAGGCGGATCAGTTCCTGCAGATCCCCACACTGCTCATTCTCGGACTCGGACTCTTCGCGTTCATCTTCGACACAGCGGGCGGCGTGCTTTTCGCAAAGTTCCTCAACCTGTTCCTCAAGAAGAAGATCAATCCCATGATCGGCGCGGCAGGTATTTCCGCATTCCCTATGTCGGGACGTGTTGTTCATAAGATGGGTCTCAAGGAAGATCCTCAGAACTTCCTGCTTATGCACTCTATCGGTGTAAACGTATCGGGACAGATCGCCTCGGTCATCGCGGGCGGACTTATTCTCAATTTCTTTATGTGACAGGAGGGTAAAGGATGATGAAATTGCTTAGTATTATTAACAGATTCGCTCTTAATGCCGCCGATACCGCCGAGGTGATATCGCAGGATGTAAATATCGATTTCACAAGACTCCCCCAGACGCTCAAGCATATGGGTGTGGGAATGTTGAGTATATTTATTGTCATCGGCGCTATTATCGCTATTATTTATCTTCTCAATAAGGGAATGGCTTCTCTTGAAGAAAAGAAAAAGCAAAGGGAAGAGAACGATCAGTAATTATTTTAATATTGGTCAAATATTAATTGAAGGAACCGGGTCATGGACTTGACTTGGTTTCTTCTTTTTTATTATCGCTTGTTCGAGTGTTAAGATAGGTCGTTATGCCAATAAAGAGAAGTATGTCAGTGAGGTAAAAGACAAAAAAATTAAAAAATTTCAAAAAAGCTATTGACAAATAAAATTTTTATGGTATAATAATATCAAGAACAATTCTTAATAAGGAGCAAGTATCATGAAAGAGATAAAAGAAAAACGTAATACTCTGCAAAAGAGAATTGTTTCAGATGTTTTTTGCAGCATGAATAACCATCCGTCAGCCGGAATGGTGTATGAAGCCGTGAACGAGAAATTCCCCGGTATCAGCAAAGCGACAGTCTACCGTCTGCTTGCGGAGGCGGCCGAGGAAGGGAAGATACTGAGGCTCAAGTTGACAGACGCAAATGACCGCTACGACATTACAACAAAAAAGCATTATCATGTTGTGTGTCGCTGTTGCGGAGCTGTTGCGGATGTGGACACTCAGATAGATGATCTCCGAATGGCAGAGAATGCCGTGGGCTGTGAGGGCTTCCTTGTTGAAGGATGCCACGTGGAGTTTGTTGGTGTGTGCGAGGAATGTCGAAATCAAAAAACATATAAAACGGAAAAAAATATTTAAAAGGAGATTTTTATTATGGCAAAATGGGTATGTTCTGTATGCGGTTATGTTCACGAGGGAGACAGCGCTCCCGAAAGATGTCCTCAGTGCAAGGTTCCTGCGGATAAGTTCAACAAGATGGAAGAGGATAAGCTCACCTGGGCGGCTGAGCATGTCGTCGGCGTAGCTGAGGGAGCTCCCGAGGATATCATTATGGACCTTCGCGCTAACTTTGAGGGCGAGTGCTCTGAGGTTGGTATGTACCTCGCAATGGCGAGAGTTGCGCACCGTGAGGGTTATCCCGAGATCGGTCTTTACTGGGAACAGGCAGCTTACGAGGAGGCTGAGCATGCCGCAAAGTTTGCTGAGCTTCTCGGTGAGGTGGTTACATCCAGCACAAAGAAGAACCTCGAGATGAGAGTTGCCGCTGAGAACGGCGCTACAGAGGGCAAGTTCGACCTCGCCAAGAGAGCTAAGGCTCTTAACCTCGACGCTATCCACGACACAGTTCACGAAATGGCTCGCGACGAGGCAAGACACGGCAAGGCATTCCAGGGTCTGCTTGAGAGATACTTCGGTAAGTAAGATAGATTTGGATTTTTTTGGGGAAAACTTCTTTCGCAGAAGTTTTCCCCAAACCCCTTTCAAGAACCTGAAAGATCATTTATTGGATTGGGAATATTGTTTGGTAGATAAGTAATTATATTTATTTCATAAAAAAGAAACCCGTCAGCTCAGTGCCGCCGGGTTTCTTTTTTATCAAACATTTTGTGTGAGAATATTTTTGTTAGTGATATCTTTTATTGGTATGACGCGGTGGATCCGTCCGCAAAATCTGGCTATCCCCAGAATTGAACCATTTCCGCGGTTTTGGTAAAGACGGAGGGGGCGTAGTAATACAGCTCCGTACCGTAGACCGCGAAGATGAGCATAAAGCAGTAGGCGGCGGAGGCAAAGAGGGAGAAGCGGAGGAAGGAATGGAGACGGAGAGAGTTATCGGAGAGTGGATCGTGTAAGTCTCCGTAGCGGAACAGAACCACAAAGATAGCGGCGAGAATGGCGAGAAATGCGTAATCGGATACGTAGCGCGCCAATATTCCCGAGCCCTGCGCGTCGAACAGAGCGATAAATACGGAGAGACACACTCCGAGGATAATGAAGGGAAGTATACGCTTGCCCTTCATTTTTTTGTAGCTCAGCGGAACTGTGAAAAGCATCCATAAAAGGGGAATGGTGGTGAGTATTCCGCCGAACATTGACTCCGTGATAGTGGTTCCCAGGTACGCCGTGTCAATGGATGTGGCGTTGAGGAAGGGGAATACCGCTGATATCTCTGGGGGCTGGAGGAAGTAGGTAAAGAAAGCAAGTCCCAGCCTCTCAACTCTGAAGCCTCTTCCTGTCATGTCGTTGGTGGTCAGATTGTAGTACGCGCCAAAGTCAAATGGGGATCCGAAACGGGCGTTGTTGTACCACATGATAAAGGCGGCAACAGCCACATAGGGGAGAATAAGCGCGGCTGTGCTTGCCAGCCCCTTTTTTGAGAAGAGAGAGCGGTGCTTGAATACCGAATCCCAGTATATCACGAAAATAAAGGCGGAGGCAAGGAGCAGCTGAGGTCTGCAGCCCGCCACGAGCGCCATGCATAGCGAGCCGAGAGCGCCCTTTGCGGCGGACACGCTTCCGTCATCCCGTATGGACGACATCCACAGGTACAGACCGAAAACGGTAAATGTGAGCGCGGATATTATGGGAATTGAGTAAAAGTCTGGTCGCTTGGCGATAAATACCGCCCCCGAGGCGTTGACGAATATCAGTGACAAAAGCAGATACGCGGCATACGGTATCCTCTTATCGCCGAAATACCTTGAAATTATCTTTCCAATAAGCAGAAAGGCGCCTATGGTGAACAGGCAGAGGAACAGCCCCACCACAACAAAGTTTGGCAGGTTCGCTCCCGTGAGCGCCCTGAAGGGCAGATAGGTCAGCAGAACGGGGACAACGCCGAAGTAGACATAATATTTGCCCTCAAAGTATGCGGCATCCCAGTAATAGCTCTTGCCCGTCTCGGACACCAGCTGTCGCCTTGCGGACAGGTCATAAGGATTGTCCATCTCGGCAAGATAAGCGGGAGGCTCGTCGGGGAGATACAGCTTGCCCTCAAGCATAGCCTCTGCCAACTGCTGATATTGGCGGTGGTGATATGATGGACCTCTCTCGTTTGCGAAAACGGGATTGAGAGTAGTGAGAAATACAAGTAAAAGCATCTGGAGCACGATAACGACACAGGTAAACGCCAATTGTTTGCCTGACTTACCCGAGAACATGTGTGTCCACACGCGGCTTCGGGGGCGCAGGATGACTGCGGCAAGGATGATGGCGGCTACAGCGAGCAGCCTCCAGAGTCCGAAATTGAAGGGCGTGGGGGTGTTGAGCGTGACGCTGTTGAGTCTGATGTACTTTCCACCGTTGGTGGTAAGCACTATCCTTATATCGTCAACCTCTCCCGATGGTTGTATCTCCAGGTATTTGGAGGTTATCGCGTCGGGATATGTGGTCTGCTTGGGGGTGGAGACATATGAGCTGTTGGACTTGTCCGTAAAGCTGACGGAGGCAAAGAGATATACGGGGTCATCTCCATCGTCCGTGGCAACGGCATCAAGGCAGATGTTGTCCACCTCTATCCCGAGGTCGTACAGAGTTATCGTAGATGTGCTTGTGACCGCATAGATATCGTCTCCCTTATCTGTACTTGCAAATCCGGAGAGCGTCATGCTGTCGGTGACGTCCACGGCCTCATAGTCGTGAGTCTGCCAGAATTTATAATTGAATACCGTGGTCTCAAGAAGGATTGAAGTGAGCAGGGACAGCGCCAGCAGGATGAGGGCGTTGTCCTTTGCTTTGAAGAGCCTTGCCAGTGTGAACACCGCCATAAAGCCCACAGAGCAAAGAAGGAGCGCAATGAGCTTCAGCACCGAGAAGGACAGCGGAGCGGCAAAGTCCATAAAAATTATCATGGACAAAAGCGTGCACACGACTGCGTTTGTGACGGCGACAATATGGGGGAGTGGGGAGCGCAATCGTTCCGCACCCTTCCTTACCACATCGGGAATAAAGAATATATAAGCAGTGACTGCCGGTATAAGCAAATAAAGCAGTGGCATATCAGCAAAGACCTCCGGATTTTTTCGTTACTTATATTTTACTATATAAAAGGCAATTTGTCAATGCGAAAAGAGCAAAACATGATTTTGTGTTGATTTGCGTACGAAAACGATCGCAAAACTTGTCGGATGTATTGAGAATGGCATTTTGCCGCATGAAAAATACATTCGAAAGGGACATGCGCGGTTATGTGGCTAAACGCAAGGCGAACTAAGAAAATGGGAAAAAAGGCGGAAGACCTAAAAAGGATACTTTAAGCGAAAAAAACAAAAAAGCCTATAGTGATAGTGAAAGTGACAGTGAAATATTATCCCCCCTCACCCCTAAAGTCCCCCCACCCCCGTCTCCGACAACTCCGCTTGAAGGGTGGGAGAGGGGGTATGGGTTATGAACGCTTCGCGTGTTTAGGGGGGAGTTATGAGTGCCTTCGGCACGTTTTAAACGACCGACAGGTTACATAACTGTAAACTTGTCCGGGGCGATCATAGCACGAACCAAGTTCATACGGCAGCATTTGTTCTTGAAAATACGTCAAAAAAGGAGTGGATTTTGCTTTATGAATATTCCAAACAATTCCAAATACTTAAAGAAATGTAAAAATATGTATAATACCCCCAAAAAGGGGGTTCAAAAGGGCAAAAAAGACCCGAAAAAATCATTTGAAACTGAATTTTTGGAAAAAATGTGCTAATTACTGAAAAGTTTTTTAAGAAATTTCGTCAACCCCCTTGAACTATTTTAAAAAGTGTTTTATAATATTAGCACAGTGGTGGAAAGTGGGGCGAAGTGTAGCAGCGTCCCACAGTGAGGAAAACAGAGGCGTAATAAGGCCAATACGCCTCTGGTCCCACTGCAAAGCATAAAAAACAAAACAAGCTTAAAGCGGTCAGGTCCATGTAGGGCAAGACCGAGTCTATATATTAAATGTAAAACCCAAAACACCGAAAGGAGGCAGACGATATGTTATCGGGTGAGTTCAAGCACAGCATAGACCCTAAGAACAGACTTTTCATTCCCGCAAAGCACAGAGAAGAGCTGACGGATGAAACAGAATCCTTCATGGTCACCAAGAGCATACGTGAAAACTGCCTCAAGGTGTATTCCATGAGTGAGTGGGAGGCTTATATAAGCCCTATCACCAAAATGGAGCGCAAGGATTCCGAAAGAATACTCAGAGCCCTCCACAGAGACGCGGCTCAGGTAACCCCCGACTCGCAGGGAAGAATAGTTCTCCCCCCCGCGCTTATCAAATACGCTAACATCGTAAAGGGCGCTGTTGTGGTAGGATGCGGAACATACAGCGAGATATGGGCGGAAGAGGCTTATGAGGCTATGGTCGAGGAAGAAAATCTTGACGGCATGAAGGATCTGCTTGAATCCTATGGACTCTGATAAGCGCCATGACTGAGAATAAGAGCAACACAGGTGAATTCTCACACCGTTCGGTATTGCCGGATGAGTGTATGTCGGGACTGAATATAAGACCTGACGGTATATATGTGGACGGGACTGCCGGAGGCGGCGGTCACTCCTCACTGATCGCGCGGCGGCTGGAGAACGGCATGCTCGTCGCTATAGATCGGGATGAAGCCGCCATAAGGGCGGCGACAAAAAGACTTGAGCCCTGGCAAGACAGGGTAAGGGTGGTGCGCAGTAACTTCTATGAGGTCAAGAGTGTGTGCGAGAGCCTCGGCATTGAGGCGATAGACGGACTGCTCCTCGATCTCGGAGTTTCCTCTTATCAGCTTGATACCCCCGAGAGAGGCTTTTCTTATATGGCTGATGCTCCCCTTGACATGAGAATGGACAAGCGGGACGGACTTACGGCATATGACGTGGTCAACGGATATAGCGAGGAAAAGCTCAAAAAAATTCTTTACGAATACGGCGAGGAAAGATTTTCGGCATCCATCACGGCGGCGATAATACGCGAGAGACAGAAAAAGCCCATTGAGACAACGCTGGAGCTTTCCGACATAATCAAATATGCTATCCCCCCCAAGGCAAGGGAAGGGGGACACCACCCGGCAAAGCGGAGCTTTCAGGCGATACGCATTGAGGTCAACGGTGAGCTGGACGCTATCGAGCCCGCCATCCGAGACGCCGCGTCGCTGTTGAGAGCGGGCGGACGGATAGCCATAATAACCTTCCATTCCCTTGAGGACAGAATAGTAAAGCAGACCTTCGCCTCACTTGCGACGGGCTGTACATGTCCCAAAAACTTCCCTGTGTGTGTGTGCGGCAACAAGCCCACCGTCAAGGTCATCACGCGGAAGCCCATTCTCCCCTCGGCAGAGGAGCTTGAGCAAAATCCCCGTTCCAGAAGCGCAAAGCTGAGAGTGGCGGAGAAGCTCTGATAAACGAAACATTCACTTAACATAGATATTCTAAAAGGAGGTACTTACACAGATGGCTGAACAGATGAACGATTCCTATTCCCGTTGCATAAATGAGCTCAGAGCAAGATACAAGGGCAGAGGTATCGCTACCAACATCAGAACAGAGGCGGCTCTGCAGGCAAAGAACGAGGCGGTGACAAGAGAGATAGCTCCCGAGTCGTATGTTCTTTTTGATTCCCGCAGCAATATCGCCGACAGCTATCGAAGCGGTGTTTATAACGGCAGTAAGTACATGACCTCCGACGATTTTGTAAGATACTTCAGAAGCCGCAGAGCATTCTATATGCCCGAGGCGCTGAGAAAAAAACAGGAGGAGGCCGCGCTTGCCAATCCGGCGGTTCCTCAGAGGAAGGCAAACGGAAGAGGCAGCCGGGAGTTGGCAGGCTCTGAATCCAACTCAAAGGAGGGTCACTTAGGAGCCATAATATCGGCGTTAAAAGACCTTAGAGCAAAGTGGTTTCCCATGGAGCCCCGTGAGGGCAGAGCTGAGGGCAGAAGATTCCGTGTCCCTGTTGCGGTGATGTCGGGAATGGCTGTTTTCACTATCTCTCTCGGACTTATCGTTGGCGGTTCTGTCATGATAGGCAGCGCGTCGGGCGAGGTTGGCAGGCTCAACAGCGAGATAGCCGTGCTTGAGGCAAAGCAGACCGATCTTGAGGGCAAGCTTGACCTTAAATACGATATCAACGCGATCGAGGCGGAGGCAAAGAGCCTCGGCATGATCAAAAGGGAACACGCCGATAATCAATATCTCTCCATCAAGGGTGACAATGATATCATCGTTTACGAGGAGAGCGGAGACAGGAATGTCGGTCTTGCCGCACTGCTTGCGGCGTTCGGAATAGAGATAGACTGACGCGACACGCAAAAGCGACAGAAATGACAGAAACGAATAAAATCCCATTTACGCTCATATATTTTAGCTGTAAGCAGTGAATGGGATTTTTGAGCCCATATCATAAATCGTTTGGAATTACACAAGGAGATGGAGATGTCGGAGAAAACTATAAGCACAGGCGCGGTGAGACGATCTACTGTCGTCGGCTTGGTGGTGTTCGCCGTGTTCGGGTTTCTGCTCCTCAGAATACTTATCATCCAGACGGTCAATTTTGACAAATATCAGGCAAAGGTCATAAATCAGATGACCACCGAGTCCCGCGTACCCGCGGACAGGGGGAAGATATATGACCGCAACGGAAACATCCTTGCCACCAACATAACCACCTACCGTGTGTTCATCTCCCCCTCCAGCATCAAGGCAAATTCGGGTGACGCGGACAGCGAGGGCTATGTTGATTACGCAAAGGTCATCTCCTCGGGACTCTCGGATATACTCGGCGTCAGCTATGACACAGTCTACAAGCAGGCGACAGGGTATACGCAGTATCTTGACCGTACCATCAAGAGAAAGGTGTATGAGGAGACGGCGGACAGCGTAAGGGAGTTTATAGAGGCAAACGGACTTGAGGACATGGTGTATCTTGAGGCGCAAAGCACAAGATATTATCCCGGCAACAGCCTCGGCTCTCATATAATCGGATTTACAAGCAGTGACGGTCTGGGACTTTACGGACTGGAATATCAGTACGACGAGTACCTCAAGGGTACTGACGGCTATTACATAAAGGCGCGCGACTCATACGGCAATGAGATGCCATATGAATACGCAAGCTATATCGACGCTATCGACGGCTACAATCTTACAACCACCATCGACGCGAGCATTCAGGGCTACCTTGAGGAGCAGCTTGACAAAACGGTGGCGGATCACGACGTAAAGAACAGAGCCTGCGGTATTGTCATGGATGTGAACACAGGCGCAATACTTGCCATGGCGACCTCGTCCGCCTTCGATCTCAACGACCCTTGGGCGCTGACAGAGGAGGCAAAGGCAACACTTGCTTCCTCGGGATATGCCGAGGGAAGCGACGAGTACAGCGCGCTTCAATCCAAGCTGCTTACCGAAACATGGTCGAACAAGGCAGTGGCTGAGAGCTACATCCCCGGTTCGACATTCAAGATAATCACCTCATCCATGGCGCTTGAGGAAAAGCTGGTCAGCTTTACCGAGACCGTCAGCTGCGGCGGTTATCTCACCCTTTTCGGCATAAGGATACACTGCCACGAGACCGAGGGTCACGGAGCGCTGTCCTTTGCTCAGGGACTGCAGCAGTCCTGCAACGTGTGGTTTATGACACTCGGAGGACGCATAGGAATCGATAATTACAAGCAATACGCAAGCTCCTTCGGTTATACCGAAAAAACGGGTATCGACCTGCCCGGAGAGGGCAACGGAATATTCAATTCCCAGATGAGCGAGCTTGACCTTGCGATTTACGCATTCGGTCAGAACTTTAACGTAACTCCCATACAGCACATAACCGCGGTCTCCTCCGTGGCGAATGGCGGTAACCTTCTCACACCCTATGTGGTGGAAAAGATCACCGATAACGCGGGTAACGTCATATACAGCCATGAGGTCGAGGTCAGGAGACAGACGGTAAGCGAAGAGGTCTGCCGCGCTATCTCTACCATCCTTGAAGAGGGTGTGTCGGGAGACGGAGGAGCCAAGAACGCTTACGTGGCGGGCTATAAGGTAGCCGCAAAGACGGGTACATCCGAGAAGAAGGATGCGGGCAAGGAGGACATGTACATCTGCTCCACCGTGGCTTACGCTCCCGCGGATGATCCTCAGGTGGCGATAATCATCATTGTTGACGAGCCTACAGAGGGATTCCTCTACGGTAGTACGGTAGCCGCACCCTATGTGGGAGCCGCTCTTGAGAATATCCTTCCTCAGCTTGGCATAACAGCCGAGTACACCGAGGAGGAGCTGGAGAAGATGGCTATAAAGGTTGGAAGCTACAGAACATGGTCGGTCAACCGCGCGAGAAATACCATTGAGGCGTTGGGACTTGAATGCGTCGTTGTGGGAGACGGAGACGTGGTAAGCGCACAGCTGCCCGCATACGGCTCTTACATTGAAAAGGCATCGGGAAAGATATATCTCTACACCGACAAGAGCCTTGTTGAGGAAAACATTACCGTCCCCGACTTCACGGGAATGACGGCGGCTCAGGCAAACGCGATGCTCACGGGTCTGGGGCTTAACATAAAGATAGAGGGTACAAAGAATTACCTTACGGGAACGGGAGCTGTGGTGTTCTCCCAGTCCGTTGCCCCCGGAACAAAGGTGGCAAAGGGACAGGTGATCACGCTTAACTTCAGGCATATGAACGCCGATGAAGACCCCGACTATGACAGGTAAAAGGCAATAGTGAAGAGCGAATAGGTGATAGCCTATCCAAGGAAGTTTAAAGAATAATTTTCTTGGAGGCTGTATGATCTTATCCCGGCTCTTTTCAGACGCGGGACTTGAATATCCCGAAAAATACGCAAATATTGAAATTTCCCGAATAGTGACCGATTCGAGACAGGCGTGCGATAAATGTATGTTTATCTGCATGGTGGGACATAATACCGATGGTCATAAATATATTAAAGAAGCAATCAATAAAGGCGCTGTTGTTATAGTAGCCGAGCAGGTGCGTGACGAGTGTGTGGGTGGTGCCGCAATTATTAAAGTTGATAACACGAGACGTGCGGCTGCCTTGCTCTATAACACACAGTGCGGAATAAAAAACAAAGGGCTCAGAATAGTCGGCGTTACGGGTACAAACGGCAAGACCTCCGTGTGCTATATGCTGGAGAGCATCTTCCTTGCCGCGGGTGTGCGTTGCGCCGTTATAGGAACGGTGGGTTGCCGTATGGACGGAAGGGATATTCCGGGATATGGCGGCGGACTGACCACCCCCGACGCCCATGAGCTTTATCCCTTGCTTGCGTATATCGCGGAGCGGGGAGTGACACACGTTTTCATGGAGGTCAGCTCACACGCTCTGGCAAATCACCGTGTTGACGGGCTGGAGTTCGAGTGGGGAGTGTTTACAAATCTCACCCGTGACCACCTTGATTTTCACTCGGATATGGAGGATTACTTTCTCGCGAAATCACGGCTTTTCTCCATGTGTCGGGGAGGCATAGTAAATATCGACGGGGCATACGGCAAGCGATTGTCCGATATGTACCCAGATCTCGTCACCTGTTCTGAGGGTGGCGGAGGGGACTTTTGCGCTCTTGACGCAAAAAGCACCCCCAACGGAAGTGAATACAAGCTTGTTTACAGAGGCGGCGAGTGTCATATAAGCCTTGGCGCTTTGGGGGATTTTTCCGTTATGAACTCCCTCCAGGCGGCGGCTGTGGCTCTCTCTATGGGAATTGACGCGTCAGCCGTCATAGGGGGACTTTCGCGCTTTTGCGGAGCTCCGGGCAGAATGGAGCGTGTCGTGAGAGGCGAGCTATACGAGGTGATAATCGATTACGCCCACACTCCCGACGCGCTGGAGAGGCTGATAAAAAGCGCCCGACCCTTGCGAGGCGAGGGCGGTAGAATACTGCTTGTGTTCGGCTGCGGCGGCGACAGAGACAGAGGCAAGCGGCGGGAGATGGCAGTAATAGCCTCCCGGCTTGCGGACTTTCTCATAATAACATCGGATAACCCGAGAAGCGAAGACCCCGATACGATAATCACGCATATTCTCAAGGGCATAGACAAGGAAAAGCCGCATACGGTGATACCCTCACGCAAGGAGGCAATAGAGTACGCCGTTTCTATAGCCGGAGAAGGAGATGTTATCCTTCTCGCGGGCAAGGGTCACGAGAAATACGAGATCCTCGCCGACGGCAAGCATTTCTTTGACGAGAAGCAGATAGTCAAGGACGCCGTGGAGAGGAAAAATAAAGTTTAAATTTGATTTATTTGATTTAAAAGTATAGAAAGGAAAGACTTGTTATGAAGGTAAGCGTTGGATGCAATAATTTTACAATGTCAGAGCTTGCGCGCATCTGCGGCGGAGTGCTGACCTTTGTCGGCGGTGAGAACAAGGATGTTCCTTTCAGATATGTATGCACCGACTCCCGCGAGACTGCTGACGGAGCGCTGTTTGTGGCGCTGGGCGGTGAGAGAGTGGACGGTCACGATTACATAGGCGCGGCGGTGTCCTCGGGCAGTGACTGCGTTCTCTGCGAGCGTATCCCCGAAATACAGAACGACCGTAAGTATGTGGCGGTGGTGGTAGAGGACTCTGTCAGAGCCGTGGGAGAGCTTGCAAAGGCTTACGACCGCAGAATAAATCACCGCAAGGTGGCTATCACGGGAAGCGTTGGCAAGACCACAACAAAGGAATTTGTGGCAAGCGTGCTGTCGGAGAGCTACCGCGTTCACAAAACGCCGGGCAACTACAACAGTAACATCGGCATGCCTCTCTCCATGCTCTCCATGAGCAACGACACCGAGGTGTCCGTCCTTGAGATGGGTATGAGCGCCTTTGGTGAGATAGAGTACCTTTCCAGAATAGCGGAGCCCGATATCGCTATCGTTACCAACGTCGGTTCTTCTCACATGGGTCATCTCGGCTCCCGCGAGAATATCGGCAAGGCAAAGCTGGAGATAGTGAAGGGACTGAAAAAAGGCGGCGTGCTGCTCCTTAACGGCGACGACGATATACTCCGCGGATATTCAAACCCCGATTTCGAGCCTGTCTATGTCGGCATCAGATCGGACTGCGACTTCCGCGCCGTCAACATAAGACAGACAATAAGCAACACCACCTTTGATATCGTCATGAACGGCAAGACCGTGACAAATGTCGTTATCCCAACGGTGGGCGAGCATAATGTTTATGCGGCTCTTTTCGCTTTTGCGGTGGGCAAGCGCATGAATCTTGATGATGAGATCATTCTCAAAGGACTGCGTAATTTCAAGCCCGTGGGAATGAGACAGAATATATATGAGCTTGGCAGGATCACCGTGATCGAGGATTGCTACAACGCAAGTCCCGAGTCCATGCGCGCCGCTATCAGCGTGCTCGACGGTATCAGAAAGCAGAAGGCAAACGGCAGAATGATAGCTCTCCTTGGAGATATGTATGAGCTTGGCGCGCATTCCGAAAGATTCCACGAGGAGGTGGGCATTGAGTTCGCGAAGCGCGGAGGAGACGCGCTGTTCACATTTGGCGAGAGAGCGGACTTTATCGCCGGCGGAGCAATACTCGGCGGACTTGACCCCGAGAGAGTATACCGCAATCCCGACGTGCGCGACCCCGCGCTCAGCGGAGAGATGCTTCTGTATTCCCTCAAGGCGGGCGACACCCTGCTTGTAAAAGCAAGCCGCGGAGCGGCGGCAGAGCGTGTCATCGCATATCTGAGAGAGAATATTTCCAGACTTTGCAATTGATCTATTGTAACTTTTACGGAGTAAATAAATGTTCAAACAGCTACTGATAGAATTTTTGGCTGTGGGAGTATCGTCGTTCGCAGTAACGGCGATACTTTGCCATTATATAATACCCGCCCTTTCGGCAAAGCATATAGGGCAGTCAATAAGAGCCGAGGGACCAAAGAGTCATTTGTCCAAGGCAGGCACCCCCACAATGGGCGGTATCTGCTTTATTATGGGCATGCTCATAGTCCTTACCGTGGTGGCTGTTGTGTACGCATTCAGAGGCACTCAAAGAGAGCTTGTTCCTCTGGCGCTTACCATGTGTCTTGCACTCCTCAATGGCTTTGTGGGGCTTTTTGACGACTTTCGCAAGCTCGTAAAGCACGAGAACGAGGGACTCAAGGCGGGACAGAAATTTTTGCTCCAGTGTATCTGCGCGGCGCTTTATCTGTGGATAATGACTCTGACGGGGCATATTGACACGGCTCTTCACATACCCTTTACGGATATCATGGTAGACCTTGGTATCGGCTACTACGTTGGAGCTATGTTCTTCATTGTCGGACTTGTAAACAGTGTAAATCTCACGGACGGTATCGACGGATTGGCGACCTCGGTCACCCTCGCCGTCACAGCCTTTGTGGCATTCGTGGCACTTAACACGCTCCACGTATCCATGACGCTGATCTCGGCGGCGCTCATAGGCAGTCTCATCGCCTTTCTGCGCAAGAACAGGCATGTTGCCAAGGTGTTCATGGGCGACACGGGCTCGCTGTTTCTCGGCGGCGCTCTTGCGGGAGCGGCGTTCATGATAAACGATATACTTGTCATGGTCATTGCCTGCGGAGTGTTTATTTTCGAGACACTCAGCGTGGTCATTCAGGTCACCGTGTTCAAGACGACCAACAAGCGGGTATTCCGCATGACCCCCATACACCATCATTTTGAGGCTCTCAAGTGGAGCGAGAACAAGATAGTTATAGTTTTCAGCCTTGTGACAATAGTGCTTTGTGTCCTCGCGTGGCTGGGAATGTGAGATAAGACAAAAGTGAATAGGTTTGTTTGATTTTTGCCTTGGGCAAAAATCTTCATTACTTTTTCACTTTTCACTATTACCCATTACTTTAAAAAATTTCGAAAAAATTTTTTTAGCGGAGGTTGTATGCAAGATAAGGATGAAAGAAACCAAGAGATGTCCGATCTGCCCGACAGCCCCCGCCATTCGTTTTTGTCGGGGGTCAAGAGTATTCCCGACCGTATAAAGGGCGGTGTGTCCGATTACCTTGACCGCAGGGAACAGAGGCTTGCGGAGAATGACATCGTGTTTAAAGAGCCGCTGACCCCCGTCAAGGAAGAGCCGCCCAAGCCACTTGTCAAGGGAAATGTGGATATGTGGTTTTTACTGTGGGCTATGGTGCTTGTCTGCTTCGGCGCTATCATGTCATACAGCGCGAGCGCGGTGTATGCCGAGCAGAGGTTTGACAGCTCTACATATTTTCTGTGGCGTTACGTGCTTTTCGCTGTGCTTGCCGTTGTGGTGACAGTGCCCTTCGTCGCTCTCGCGAGACCATGGTTCTGGCGGGTGTTCGGAGCGGCTTCATATGTCATCTCCGTGGGTCTGCTTCTGGTGGTTCTTGTGTTCGGCGTTGCCGAGGGCGAGGCGCAGAGGTGGATAGACCTCGGATTTATCACCGTCCAGCCCTCCGAGATCGCCAAAATGGCGGTTGTCATGACGCTGGCGCTGTATATGTCCAAGTACGAAAAGGAGATAACCTCCACCCATGTCTTCGGCGGCAGCTTCCGCAAGGGTGTGTTTATGCCCATGATGATAATCGGACTTATATGCGGGCTTGTAGCGCTGGAGCGGCATATTTCGGGACTTATGATAATCGGAATGCTTGGAGTGGCTGTAATGTTCATGGGCGGCACAAGACTTAAATGGCTTGCCATGTTTCTCGGTATCATCGCCGTGGCGGGAGTCGGACTCATACTTGTGTCAAGCTACGCGCAGGAGCGTGTTGACATATGGTGGAATATCGAGGAGGCAGACCCCCTCGGTTCTGCGTGGCAGACGCTCCAGGGGCTGTACGCCATAGGCTCGGGCAGCTTTTTCGGGCTGGGGCTTGGCAGCAGCCGACAGAAATTCGGATACGTATCTCAGCCACAAAATGACTTTATATTCACAATTATCTGCGAGGAGCTTGGTTTTATCGGCGCGTTTGTGCTGGTGCTTCTGTTCGGTCTTCTCATATGGAGAGGAATAAAGATAGGACAGCACGCCCCCGACAAATTCTGCGCACTTACGGTCTGGGGACTGACCTTTAAGATAGCGTTGCAGGTAGCGATGAACATAGCCGTTGTCACCAACACCATGCCAAACACGGGAATCTCCCTCCCGTTCTTCAGCTCCGGAGGTACGTCGCTGATGCTGCAGATATTCGAGATAGGAATCATCCTGTCAATTTCAAGATTTTCCACGGTGAAGAAGACATAAAAGAGAATAGATGTTTTTTTGATAAAAGCCAATTTACAGAAAGGAATAAGCATGAGAGTTTTACTTACAGGCGGAGGCACCAGCGGGCATGTCACTCCCGCGTTGGCTATCGCCGATATCATC
This sequence comes from Clostridia bacterium, assembly GCA_017462795.1. Taxonomy (GTDB): domain Bacteria; phylum Bacillota; class Clostridia; order Oscillospirales; family CAG-272; genus HGM12713. The sequence goes on along the minus strand of JAFTQL010000061.1, from coordinate 6,380 downwards.
AGGGCAAAGGATCCCCGCGCGGAATTTGCCTATATAGGTACTGAAAAAGGAATAGAGAAGAGACTTGTGGAAAAAGAAGGTATAGACTTTTATCCCATAAAGATACAGGGCATCAGCCGCTCTCTGTCTCTTTCCAATCTGCGGACGGCTTACCTCATTATGACAGCCCCCGCCGCGGCAAAGAAGATAATAGAGAAATTTGAGCCCGATGTCGTCATAGGTACGGGCGGATACGTCTGCTGGGCGCCTCTTAAGGCGGCGGCAGGGATGGGCATACCCACGGTCATACATGAATCCAACTCCGTCCCCGGGCTTGCTGTGCGCAAGCTTGAGGATAAGGTAGACCTGATACTTACGAATTTCAAGACCACAGCCGACAAAATGACCCACACTCATAAGGCGGTCAATGTGGGAAATCCCATAAGAGTCAGCTTTGGAGAGACGGATAAGGCAGAGGCGCGCCGCCGTCTCGGCATTCCCGAAAGCGTGAAATTTGTCATTTTATCATTTGGCGGCAGTCTCGGTGCGCCAAGACTCAATGAGGCGGCGATCGACGTCATGCGCAAATTTGATCTTGCCCATGATGATGTTATGCACTTCCACGCGGGCGGAAAGAAATATTATGAGAACGCAATGCAGATGTTCGCGGGCTACAGCTTAGAGAAAAATCCCCGCCTTGAGCTGAAGGAATATATTTATGACATGTCCCTGCACATGACGGCGGCTGATCTTGTAATATGCCGCGCGGGAGCAATGACGCTGACAGAGCTTGCCATGATGCGCAAGCCCGCCATACTTATCCCGTCCCCCAATGTTACCGACAACCACCAGTATAAGAATGCCAAGGTGCTTGCCGACGCGGGTGCGGCCATGCTCATAGAGGAGAGCGACCTGAGCGCCGACACGGTCACAGAGGCTGTCAGCCGCGTGTACGGAGACGAGGCGCTGAGAGAGAGCATGAGCGAGAGGATAGCGGGCTTCGCCAATCCCAACGTGGCAGAGGAGATCTACGGGGAAATAAGCAAGCTTGTGAGAAACAACGCCAAGATAAAGAGAAAGTAAAATATCAGATATAAAATAAACAGAAGGGAAAGGCAAATGGGCGTATCGGGTAAAAAGCGCGTGAGACTGCGCATGGACAAACAAAAAATACTGTTTCTTGCCGTTACAGTGCTGATGTGCGCCGCCGCGCTGATATCGCTTTTTATGGTCATACGCTCCTTTCTTCCCGTCACCAGATTTGAGCTTTACGGCGTCACGCAGTATGACCGCTCGGAGATCGTCGGGCAGTCGGGAATAAAGTCGGGCGATAAGCTGTATTCCCTTGACCTTGACGGGGCGGAGCAGAGCATACTTGAGGGCTGTCCGTATATCTCCGAGGTGACCTTTGAGCGTAGATTTCCCAACACACTCATCATTCGTGTGACCGAAAAGACCGCGGTGTGGTATCTTGAGGTGTCGGGGGATTACTACTCCCTGGATGAAAATTTCAGAGTTATAGAGGAGACATCGTCCAATCAGAAATTTATAAACGCGGGTGTGTCAAAGCTGATACTTCCCAATCTCCGTTCGCTTGTGGTGGGAGAGCTGCCCGACTTCGGGGCGGACGATACCGAGATCAGAAAGGCGCTGGAGCTTGTGACTTCGGTGCAGAGGACTGCCTTCAAGTCAAAGATCACGCTTGTTGATATGGAGAGCAGATTTGACGTGAATATAGTTGTAGACGGCAGATATGAGGTCTATATGGGGGATATTTCCAATACGGAAGAAAAGCTGATGGCTGTTGAGGAGATACTCAAGACCGAGGAGCTTAAAAGCTACGCAGGCGCACAGATAGATGCCTCCATCCCCGAGACAATAAGCGTGAAGCCAATATACATCTATGAATAAAAGAGGATAAAAAATGAAACCCATATTTGGAATAAACAAGGACAATAGAAAAAACCGAGACGATAACAGCGGTATCTTTGTTGTTGCAAAGACCGGTGAGGAGCTTTTGGCAGAATACGACAAGATCATCGACGAGGATGCGGACGACAGTGAATATGATAAAAAGCTGAGGGCTGACCGACGTAAAAGGACAAAAAGGCAAATGACCCTCATTGCGATATTCATGGCGGCGTCACTTATCATCACCATCAGCACGGGGAATTTGGGCGAGGCACTCAGCGAGGACCCTTGGATGAGCTTGGTGCCGATAGTCTATCTTTTCATATATATCGGATATATGCTCTATACACATGTGTCAGGTAAAAACAGCGCGGAGGATACGGACACATCGGATGAGGGAGCGACCGATGAGGAAAACGGTATTGATTCATACATAAACGATCCTCGGATAAAAGAGATAGACAGTAAGATATACGCTTCCTTGGGCGTGCCCGACACCGCAAGGTCTGTGGACATACTTTTCTTTGACTACAAAACCGAGGACGGTAAGCCTGTGCCGCGAAAGAGAAATAAAACCGTTCAATTTGTAAATGACGAAATGAGGATATTCAAGGAGGGAGACACTCTTTGCCTTGCAAACGTGTATTACAGATACGAGATTCCGCTTGCCGATCTCGGCTCTGTAAGGACGATGCGCGGTGATTTCTCACTTTTGATCTGGAACAAAAGCACGCCGTGCGATCAGGGTGAGTACCGTTACTACGGTATGAAGAAGGATCCCCAAGACTTTGTTTTGTTTAATACATATCATATTCTTGAATTGCGAAAGGACGGCGAAGTATACGGGCTTTATTTCCCCTGCTACGAGCTTCCCGCCATCAAGGAGCTGCTTGATATTACCGTTTAACAGAAACACAAAAAGGACGAGAATTTGGACTGAACATCAAATGCTCAGTCCTTTTTTGTTTGTTATAAATATTACAAAGAATATCCCACCGATAATTGAGAAGAATAATATATATATATACTTATTACGTAACACCAAATTAACATATATATTATAAAAAACTCATTGACAAAAAATTTGTGTTATGATATAATAGGAAGGAAAATTTTTTTAAAATACCCCTGCGGAGGAATTCCAAAAAATGAGAAAAACAAAGATCGTATGCACAATAGGACCGTCCTGTAATAACGAAGAAACTTTAACGCAAATGTGCCTTGCGGGTATGAACGTAGCGAGACTCAACTTCTCTCACGGTACTCATGAGGATCATCTTAAAAATATAGAGCTTATCAAAAGGGTAAGGGAAAAGCTTGACCTTCCCATCGCCATACTTCTTGACACCAAGGGACCCGAATACCGTATCAAGACCTTCAAGGACGGCAAGATATTCCTTGAGGAGGGAGACAAATTCACCTTCACCACCGAGGATGTCGAGGGAGACCAAGAGAGGGTTTCCGTTACCTACAAGGGACTTCCCGCCGAGATGAAGGCGGGGGACAAGATACTGCTCAATAACGGTCTTGTTATTTTCGAGGTCGAGGACACCAACGACACAGAGGTACACTGCCGTGTTGAGGTGGGCGGAGAGCTGTCCAACCGCAAGAGCATGAGCTTCCCCGGCAAGGTGCTCAAGCAGATATACCTGAGCGACTACGACAAGAGCGATCTGCTCTTTGGTATCGAGCAGGGTGTTGACTTTATCGCCTGCTCCTTTGTCTCCGTCCGTCAGGATCTTGTGGATGTCAAGGAATTTCTTCACGCCAACGGCGGTGACGACATAGATATCATTGCCAAGATAGAGAACCGCTCGGGTGTAGACAACATCCGCGAGATCGCCAAGGAGTGCAGCGGAATAATGATAGGCAGAGGAGATATGGGCGTTGAGATTCCCTTTGAGGAGCTGCCGGGCATTCAGAAGCACCTCATCACCACCTGCCGACTGCTGGGCAAGCGTGTCATCACGGCAACCGAGATGCTGGAGTCCATGATCCACAATCCCCGCCCCACCAGAGCGGAGATATCCGACGTAGCCAATGCGGTTTATGACGGCACAAGCGCTATCATGCTGTCGGGCGAGACCGCCGCGGGCAATTACCCCGTTCTCACTGTTGAGACAATGGCACGTATCGCTTTGCAGACAGAGCAGAATATAAACTATAAGAAGATATTCCACGATTCCGATTTTATTATCAAGAATACCGTTGATGCAATCTCCCACGCTACCTGCGGAATGGCGATAGACATTGAGGCGAAAGCCATCGCCGTTTGCTCGCTGTCGGGAATGACCGCCCGCATGGTGTCCCGTTTCCGTTGCCCTATTGACATTCTCGGCGTTACCACCGACGAGCGCACATGGAGAAAATTGGCTCTTTCATGGGGAGTAACACCCGTCATGAGCGAGATGTTCAACTCCCTTGACGTGCTGTTCTATACCGCGCAGAAGATGGCAAAGGCGGCAATGTCGCTGAAGAAGGGCGACCGCATTGTTATCACAGGCGGAGTTACCAACGGCTCTTCGGGAAATACCAATCTCATCAAGGTTGAAACAATATAAGATTTCAAGGAGACGCGGATATGAAAATTTACGTTCAGCTATGCGGGAGCGTTCTCAGATCCGCCTCTTTGATGACGCCAAGCACATAGAGGGCGTCACAGTTGAGAATGTTTACGAAAATTGAAAACACATATCCGAGTATGCTTTTATAAAATGGAAAAAGAGTTGCGGGAGAGAAAGAAAAATCGCTTGGATAATTATGATTACAGTAGACCGGGCGCATATTTTTTAACATTATGTACCGAAGGAAGACGAAATTATTTTTGGGATAAGGTAGGGGCGACCATTGGTCGTCCGCAAGATGTTGTGTTGTCGTCAAAAGGAAAAATTGTTGACGAGGCAATAAAAAACATACCCCGAATTTATCCTGCTGTAACCGTAGATTATTATGTGATTATGCCGAATCATATCCATATTTTATTAACTAATCATGCTGATGAATTTGGACGACCAATGGTCGCCCCTACTGTCGATAGAATGATGCAACAAATGAAAGGGTATGTTACAAAACAAATAGGTCGATCAATTTGGCAAAAATTGTTTTTTGATCATGTTATAAGAAATAGGCAAGATTATGATGAACATGTAAAATACATCCACGAAAATCCCGCCCGTTGGTATTACGATGAATTGTATTCAGAATAAAAAATCCCCATAGATTTCGCAATGAAGGTCTATGGGGATACATATTTTTTTGCTATTCCTTTTAAATAAAATTCAGGATATCATTTACCGTTTTTGCGATATATCTCGCTCCGGCGCTACGCAATTCCTCAAGGTCACCGTAGCCGTAGAGAACGCCGACGGTGTTTATACCAAGCTGATTCGCTCCAAGGACATCGTGCTTTCGGTCACCTACCATGAGAACATCGGAGGTGTCTGTGATGCAGAGCTTTTCAAGAGCGTAGGCGATAACGTCTGCCTTTTTGCTCCGTGTCTCATCCATGGACGCACCCGCCACAAGATCAAAATATACGTCAAGAGAGAAATGCTTGAGAATGATCCTTGCAAATTCCTCGGGCTTTGAGGTGGCAAGAACTATGCGCTTTCCGTGTCCGCGAAGTGCGGAGAGCAGCTCGGGGACACCGTCATAAACGCTGTTTTCATAAATGCCCCTGTCGCGGAAATATTCTCTGTAAAGACGGACGGCGAGTCGGCATTGGTCATCATCAAATCCGTAATATTCGGCAAAGGAATCCAACAGGGGAGGACCTATGAATTTGCAAAGCTCCCGCGTGTCGGTCACCTCAATGCCGAATTTTGTGAGAGCATACGCCACGGAATTGGTGATCCCCCTCCAAGGGTCTGTCAGTGTTCCGTCAAGGTCAAATAAAATAGTGTTGTACATATCTGCCTCCGAAATATCAAAAAATGTTATGTTAAATTATAATCTGTCTCTGTGTTCGCACATCACCCACTATTAAAAGTTTTCGCCCGCCTTTTTCAAAAGGCGGCGCAGTGGAGGGCGCGGAGCCCTCCTCGCCACTCGCAAGTGGCGAAACACCCCTACAAATTACATTTGCGTATTTTCTATGCTAATTATAACACAAAAACCGCAAGGAATCAATATCCCTGCGGTTTTTGTGTATGTTGTGGGTTAAATTACTTAACCTCAACCTCAGCGCCTGCCTCTTCGAGAGTCTTCTTAACAGACTCAGCCTCGTCCTTGGAAACGCCTTCCTTAACAGTCTTGGGAGCGCCCTCAACCATCTCCTTAGCTTCCTTAAGTCCAAGACCTGTGATCTCACGAACAGCCTTGATAACGTCGAGCTTCTTAGCTCCGAAGGACTTGAGAACTACGTCGAACTCAGTCTTCTCTTCTGCCGCGGGAGCTGCTGCTCCGCCTGCTACTGCAACAACGCCAACGGGAGCTGCTGCGGATACGCCGAACTCTTCCTCAACTGCCTTTACGAGGTCAGCGAGCTCAAT
>JAFTQL010000060.1 GCA_017462795.1 Clostridia bacterium | reverse complement strand
GGTGACAACATCGGTGCTCTTCTCCGTGGTGTAGCTAAGGACGAGATCGAGCGTGGACAGGTTCTCGCAAAGCCCGGCTCCGTTCATCCTCACACAAAGTTTGTAGGAACTGTATACGTTCTTACCGAGAAGGAAGGCGGACGTAAGAAGCCCTTCTTCGCTGGCTACAGACCTCAGTTCTACTTCAGAACAACCGACGTTACAGGCGTTATCGAGCTTCCCGAAGGCGTTGAGATGTGCCGCCCCGGCGACAATGTCGATATGACCGTTGAGCTCATCACACCTATCGCTTGTGAAGAGGGACTCCGTTTCGCTATCCGTGAGGGTGGTAGAACCGTTGGATCCGGTGTCGTTGCTTCTATCCTTGCATAATTTACATTAAGTAAATATAGAGCAAAAACAGGGACACCGCAAATAATTTTGCGGTGTCCCATAAATAATTAACGAATAAAATATACAAAGTTTATCTTTGGGGTTTGGTGAAATTCCATACCGGTGGTAAAGCCCACGAACTCGCGAGAGCCGAGCAGGTGAGATTCCTGCGCCGACGGTAAAGTCCGGATGAGAGAAGATACTTGTAAGGCTTTTGCCGCGCCGGACGCGGTTTGCGCGAATATCTTCTCCCTATTGACTATTGAAAGTAAAGGGAGATTTTTTTATGACAAAAAACAATACTACGGAAAAGATCAAAAAAATGACGGCGCTGGCTGTTTTCGCGGCGTTGGCATACGTTATACATTTTATACACATTCCCGTGGCGTTTCTCAACCTTGATTTCAAGGACGTTATCATGGCCATTGGAGGAATGTATTTCGGTCCCGTGTCGGGACTTGTACTGGCAGTGCTTGTGCCGTTGCTTGAATATCCAACCAGCAGCACGGCGGAGTACGGACTTATTATGAATATACTCAGCAGCGTATCCTTTGTGGTGGTTGCGAGCTTGATATATCGCTTCAAAAAGACGCTTTCGGGCGCAATCATAGGACTTGTATCGGCGGCGCTTGCCATGACATCGGTTATGATGGTGGCAAATCTCTTTATTACTCCTTTTTATATGGGAGTAAGCCGCAGTGAAGTAGCCGCTCTTATACCCACTCTGCTTTTGCCCTTCAATGCTATTAAAGCGATACTGAACGCTTCCTTGACCCTGTGCTTGTATAAGCCGCTGACAAGGGTGCTGAAGGCAACGGGATTTGGAAGAAGGACTGAAGCTGAGGTAACGACGGATGTAACGCCATTTCCTGTTCGCAGTGTTATTGTTTGGATCGTGGGCGGTGTTATCGCGGCGATCTCGCTGGTGATAATATTTACCGTTCTCGGCGGAACGATTGAATTTAATTGAATAGTTACGCAAATACGAAACTCATCACGATCCTCGTCAAGCTCGGCGAGGATCGTTTTTTATAATAAAATATTTCGGACATATTGTAAAATCACATTCAATTTCCAAAAAACTATTGCTTAATAAAAAAACGTGTGATATAATTAAAAGAGTGGTATCAAAAAAGCGGATGGTGATGAAATGTTAGCGGTTGCGAAAAAATATTTTGGCGGGAAGAAAAGCGATGTTGATATGACCGAGGGGAATATCCTCAGCCATCTTATTAAGTTTGCCATACCTCTGCTTCTGGGTAATATACTTCAACAGCTTTACAATATGGTGGATACATGGGTCGTGGGCAACTACGTCAGCGGAGAGGCTTTTTCCGCCGTGGGGACTGTCGGACCTATAATAAACTTTCTTGTCAGCTTTTTCGTGGGCTTCTCTACGGGAGCGGGCGTTGTCGTTTCTCAGTATTACGGCGCTAAGAAGTATAAGGAAGTACAGAAAACGGTACATACCGCCATTCTCATGACGGTGATCATAGGCGTTGTCATTACCGTGCTTGGCATAGCTCTTGTTCCGCTTATGCTTGATCTTATGAACACCCCCGACGACGTGCTTGATGAGGCAAAGGAGTATCTCACCATCTACTTTGCGGGAATCATGGGGCTTGTTATCTACAACATGGGCTCGGGTATCCTGCGTTCTGTGGGCGACTCGCGCAGACCCTTTTATTTTCTTGCTGTGTCCGCCGTCACAAATACCGTTCTTGACCTGCTGTTTGTGCTTGCCTTTGGCATGGGCGTTCGCGGTGTGGCTCTGGCGACTATAATCGCTCAGGGGCTTTCGGCGTTGCTTATTATGATAACGCTGATGAGGACGGACAACTGTATAAAATTTTCTTTCAAAAGGCTGGGCATAGACAAGACGGTGCTTTTGAAAACCGTGAGGATAGGCTTGCCTACGGCTTTGCAGTTGGCGATCACGTCCTTTTCCAATATTTTTGTTCAATCCTATATCAACTATTTCGGCACGGCGGCAATGGGAGGCTGGACGGCGTACGCCAAGATAGATCAGCTTATCTTTCTGCCCATGCAGTCCGTTGCTCTTGCGTCAACCACCTTTGTGGGACAAAATCTCGGAAAAGGCGATGTACCGAGAGCTAAAAAGGGTGTCAATACGGCCCTGGCAGTGTCCTACTTTATAACTGTTCTGCTTATAATTCCCGTTGTCATATTTGCGCCTCAGCTTGTTTACTTTTTCAATAAGGATGTAAGTATTGTTGAGTTCGGAGCTATGTTTTTGCGGTGGCTGACGCCGTTCTACATTCTTTGCTGTATGAATCAGATCTACGCGGGAGCGCTTCGCGGCTCGGGTAATTCCACAGCTCCCATGGTTATCATGCTTTTATCCTTTGTGGGATTCCGACAGCTTTATCTTTACATTATGTCTACATATGTGTCCAACACGGTGATACCGATAGCCATGGCATATCCCGCGGGTTGGCTTGTTTGCAGCTTGCTTATGTTTGTGTATTACAAGACCGCAAGGCTTGAGCGGGGAAGAGTGGTTAAGTAGGAAAAATGCGTTAACGGTAAAATAAATCAAAATAATAAAATAAATTTGCCGATAGGTGTTGAAAAAGCGATTATAATGTGATATAATATATCAGATAAAAGATAACAGAATATATGTCTTATCAAGAGTGGCGGAGGGACAGGCCCTGAGAAACCACGGCAACCTGCTTACCCATAAGGGAGTAAGGTGCTAATTCCGGAAGATGAGAATTTTTTAGTCTTCGGGAAAAACCGAAGACTTTTTTTGAGAAAGGAAGCTTGAAATGAAAAAGGTATTATTTACATCCGAATCCGTAACCGAGGGACATCCCGACAAGGTCTGTGATAAAATTTCGGACGCGATACTTGACGAGATACTCCGTCAGGATCCCATGTCCCGCGTGGCTTGCGAGACATTTTGTACCACCGACAGCGTAAATATAATGGGTGAGATCACCACTTCCGCGTCCGTTGACGTTGAGGCGATAGTGCGCAACACCATAAAGGAGATCGGATATACGGACAAGAATATCGGATTTGACTTTGAGACCTGTACGGTCAAAAGCGCAATACATGAGCAGTCCGCTGATATCGCCCTTGGCGTTGACAAGTCCTTTGAGGCAAAGCAGGGCGAGGGTGACGGAATGGACACGGGTGCGGGCGACCAGGGACTTATGTTCGGCTATGCCTGCAACGAGACAGAGGAGCTTATGCCTCTGCCTGTTTCCATGGCGCACAAGCTGGCTCTGAGACTTACAGAGGTGAGAAAGAACGGCACTCTCGGCTATCTCCGCCCCGACGGAAAGACACAGGTGACGGTTGAGTATCACGACGGCAAGCCTGTCCGTATTGACACTGTGGTCATCTCCTCTCAGCACACAGCCGATGTGGAGCTTGAGCAGATCAGAGCGGATATTATAGAGAATGTTATTACTCCTGTCGTTCCCGCCGCGCTTATGGACGGAGAGACCAAGGTATACGTAAATCCCACGGGACGCTTTGTTATCGGAGGCCCTGCGGGTGACACGGGACTTACGGGAAGAAAGATAATCGTTGATACATACGGCGGATATTCCCGTCACGGCGGCGGAGCTTTCTCGGGCAAGGACCCCACAAAGGTTGACCGTTCCGCGTCCTATGCGGCGAGATATATTGCCAAGAACATTGTGGCAGCGGGACTTGCCGACAAGTGCGAGGTCCAGGTGGCGTATGCTATCGGCGTGGCGAAGCCTGTATCTGTAATGATAGATACCTTTGGCACGGGCAAGAAGGACGAGGCGATGATTTCTGCGGCTGTGGACAAGCTGTTTGACCTGCGTCCCGCGGCGATAATCAAGTATTTTGATCTCCGCAGACCTATTTACTGTCAGACGGCGGCATACGGTCACATGGGCAGAGAGGACATCGACCTGCCTTGGGAGAAGACCGATATGGCGGAGAAGCTCAAAGCCGCGCTCAACTGAAAAGCTCTCTGAAGTTTTTAGTCAAGTTTTTTTCAAAAAACTTGCAGAGTCGAGAGACGGCGTCTCTCGTCGCCCGTCGCAACGGGCGAAACGATCCCCATCATGAGAAGGGAGTCTGAGGCAAAGCCTCAGGCGCTGCCCGCAGGCAGCGAAACACCTCGTAAAACACAAAGTAACTAATATAATATTTACAACGCAATAAGCTTTTTTGGGGGAGATGCTTCTCCCCCAAATGCTATAAGGCTATAGTATAGAAAGGAGGAAAGAATATGTCGGATGTGAGCCGTGACGATATCCAACAGCTTGACGGTGTCGTTGAGCGTGTCATCTACTCAAACGAGGATAACGGATATACCATCTGCGATGTGTCCGTGGCTGACGACGAGATAATAACCGCCGTCGGTATCATGCCCATGACCGGAGAGGGCGACAGGCTCAGTCTGTGGGGACGCTGGACGCATAACCCAAGGTACGGCAGACAGTTCAGCGTTACTCAGTATGAGCGCGTCATGCCTGCCGATGTTGAGTCCATTCTCCGCTATCTTTCCTCCCGCACCGTAAAGGGGATAGGCCCTAAGACCGCCCGGCGGATAGTTGAGGAGTTCGGTGAGGATACCTTTAACGTCATTGAGAACCACCCCGAGTGGCTCGCCAATATAAAGGGCATCTCCATGAAGTCGGCGCTGGCTATCTCGGAGAATTTCAAGGAGCAGGCGGAGGTGCGCACCGCCATGATGTTCTTCCGGGATTATTTCGGTGTCGCCACTACGCTGAAGATATACAAAAAGTGGGGCGGTCGCTCGGTGGACGTGGCAAAGCAGAATCCTTACAGGCTTTGCAATGAGATCGAGGGCATCGGCTTTGAGCGTGCCGACAGTATGGCTTCAAGCCTTGGCTTTGTAAACAACAACTTTGACAGAGTGATGAGCGGTATAAATTACGTGCTTTTCAGAAACGGTACGGTCAACGGTCACGTCTGCCTGCCCCGCGAAAAGCTCAGGGAGGGCGCGGCTGTTCTGCTTGAGGTTGATGCGGCTCTGGTTGACGACGGAATTACCGAGCTTCTCCGAGAGGGGCGGCTTGTCTGCCGAAGGAGCGAGGGCAGGGAGATGATATATCTGCAGGAGTCCTATATGACCGAGAAATATATCGCCGACAAGCTCACGCTTATTGACAGGATGTGCGCCTCGGTGGATGTGGCGGACATAGGCAGATTTATTCAGAACGAGGAGATAAAGAGCGGCATCAGATACGCAAGTCTTCAAAAAAAAGCCATTGAAGACGCTCTGCGGTACGGTGTTATGGTGCTGACGGGAGGACCGGGAACGGGTAAGACCACCGTTGTCCGCGCCCTGATACACATCTTTGACAGCATGGGCTACGACATCGCTCTTGCCGCGCCCACGGGAAGAGCGGCAAAGAGAATGTCCGAGGCGACAAGCATGGAGGCAAAGACCGTACACCGCCTTCTTGAGATGACCTATGACGCGTCGGGAAGCTTTGTGTTTATGCGGAACGAGAACAATCTTCTTGACGAGCAGATAATTATTGTTGATGAGGCATCCATGATAGACAACGCCCTTATGGGCGCGCTTTTGCGAGCTATAAAGCCGGGGGCGAGATTTATCATCATCGGTGACTCCGATCAGCTTCCCTCCGTGGGGGCGGGCAACGTGCTCAGAGACATAATAGCGGGCGGACGCTTTGCCACCGTGCGGCTGACGGAGATATTCAGACAGGCGCAGAAGAGCCTTATCATAACCAACGCTCACGCTGTCAACGGCGGAAGCATGCCTGTACTCAACGTCAAGGACAACGACTTTTTCTTTCTCCCCCGCGCCACCGACAGGGATATAGCCGCCACCATATGCGACCTGTGCCTCACACGCCTTCCGAGGACCTACGGCGACATGGCGAGGTACGGCACGCAGGTCATAGCGCCTTCAAGAAAGGGAGAGGCGGGAACGGAAAACCTCAATGTTCTGCTTCAGGCGAGGCTCAATCCCCCCGCGGGGAGCAAGAGGGAGCACCGCTTCAGAGACCGTGTGCTCCGCGAGGGCGACAAGGTAATGCAGATACGAAATAATTATGACATCATCTGGAGCCGTGTTGGCGACGACAAGAGCGGAAACGGAATCTTCAACGGAGACATAGGAACTATCGAGGAGATAGTGGAGTCCGAGGGATATATGACTATTGTGTTTGACGAGAGACGGGTGGAATACGAATTTTCGTTGCTTGAGGATCTTGAGCATGCCTATGCCATAACGGTGCATAAGAGTCAGGGAAGCGAGTACCCGATAGTGGTCATTCCCATGTGCTCGGCGGCGCAGATGCTGCTGACACGAAATCTTCTCTACACAGCCATCACCCGTGCGCAGAGCATGGTCATTCTCGTGGGACGGGAGGACATAGTGGCGCAGATGGTGGATAACAACCGACAGTCTATGAGATACACGGGACTTGAGGAGATACTTGCGGAGGGCAAGGAGCAGTGACGCGTAAGGAGTTTGTACGCAGATTTATAATCGTGCATAAATGCGGAGGCTGTGGGGAGATACTTCACCACACCTGCTCCGATGACGCGCTTTGCTCAGAGTGCCGTCTCCGATGGAACGCGGCGCTGACGGAGGGCTGTGAGAAGTGCTTCAAGCCTGCGGTTGAGTGTACGTGTATGTCGCCGTTGCTGTCGGGATCGGGGGCATTGAGCCACAGAAAGCTGTTCTTTTATGACAGCGAGAACACCATGCAGGCGCAGATGAGGATGATATTCTCGCTTAAGCGGCAGAAGAGCCGACGGCTGAGGGGCTTTGCGGCGGAACAGCTCTATCCGTTTGTGGTTGACGAGGTGAGCGCCTTGGATTTTGGGGGAAACAAGCAGAATTTTGCGGTCTGTTCATGTCCGAGAGGAGTGGAGTCAAAGACGCTGTACGGCTTTGACCATGCCGAGCTTCTGGCAAAGAGCCTTGCGGAGCTGTTGGGCGTGGAGCATTTGCGGCTGTTTTATCAAAGGATAGGCGGCAAGGAGCAGAAGGATCTTGACCGCAAGCAGAGATTGGAGAACGCGGGAAAGCACATTGTCATGCGGAAAAATGTTGATGTGAGCGGGAAGTATCTCATAATTTATGACGACATGGTGACAACTGGTGCGAGCATGTCCACATGTATAAAGCTCGCGCTCAAAGCGGGAGCAAGAGGGGTTATCTGCTGTTCTCTCGCATGCTCAAAAAAGCAGTGAGCCTGTCTGTGGATAGTATACAATCAAGTGAAAAAATTGACAGAGACCTTCTTTGTATCGGAGGGTCTCTTTTGTTTATTGTTTTTTTGCGAGATTTTGCGAACGCAAATTAACGCAAAATTACGCAAATTATTCTCAAATGCACGCAAGCTATCGCTAATGAAATTACAAGAGCCGTAGGGGCGACTCACACGAACTTGTTCGTAGTACGTAGCGAAGCGGAGTTTCGGTCGTCCGCAAATAAACGCCAATAACCAACAACACGGGTGCGAACGAAGGTCGCCCTCCCGTTTGTAGGGGCGACCACTGGTCGTCCGTAATACATGACGGTTCACATCCAACCTCACGGCGACAGACCAAACAACGCCTCAACCTCGTAGGGGACGACGCCTCGGCGTCCCGAAAAGAAACGCCAATAACCAACAACACGGGTGCGGATGATGGTTGGTTTATAACAGCCTTCCTCTGGGAGGAAGGGGGACCGCGTTAGCGGTGGAAGGAGCCGGCGTCAAACACAAAGAAATCTCTTGTTTTTAACCGCATTCTCCCTCAGTCGCCTAACGGCGCCAGCTCCCTCTGGGAGGG
>JAFTQL010000059.1 GCA_017462795.1 Clostridia bacterium | reverse complement strand
CCGTTGGGCATAACGCCGTAGAAGCCGGGAATGACCGCCTGCTTGTGCTGCATAAGCTCGGCTCTCATAGCCTCGTTGGTCTTCTCGCCGTCAAAAGAGCCGTTGTCCTTGAAGTAAATAACATTTTCCGCGTCACTAAAATCATATCTCAGGTACTTTGCGAGAATAAGTCCGTTGAGATACTCGCCGCGGCTTGCCGCGTAGTCGCGACCCGAGCGGTGCATCATAGCGCTCTTGACATATTCCAGCTCACCGCTGATATCGAAATCCAGACCAAGCTCATTTATAATGCCGTTGTATCTGTCGCAGATCTGCTTGTAGTATTCGTCTATATTCTCGTTGTTTCTTATCATCTCGTAGCAACGGTAAAGCATATCCGTTACCTTGGTGTCGTCCTTGTAACGCTTACCGGGAGCGGAGGGGACGACATACCTTCTTGCGGGGTCTGCCTTGATGATACTCGCAACCTGTCTGAAATGCTCGGCATCCGCCAGAGAGCTTCCACCGAACTTTACAACCTTAACCTTCATTTGTAACCGTACCTTTCAAAAATACAAAAATAATACACGGGCATAAACATAATACCCTATTATAATATTATATAAAATTTATCATAACTTGTCAATAATTTTTCGTATTTTTTCGATTTTTTTTGAATTTTTTTAATTTACATCAGGACGAAAATGAAAAATGCAGTATACGGAATACAAAATTGGGAAAGTTAACCGCCCCACGCTGTCATCCTGAGCGGTGCTGTGACAGTGCGCGCGATACCGTGTTACAGGCTTCAGGCGTTTGCCTGCATATTGTAGCTTCCTCAAATAGTCACTCCCCAAAAAAATATGGGCATGAGCCGCAAAGCGATCCACACCCATATAATATCAAATTTTATTCCTGTTCGGGACGCCCGCCATGTCTTGGGGGTCTCGGAGGCATTCCGCCTGCCTCGAGGGCTTTGTCACCCTCCGCGCTCTCAACATACCTGCGCGCCTGCGTGGAGAACAGCTCGTAATACTTTCCTCTCTTCTCCATCAGCTCCCTGTGAGTTCCCTCCTCGATAAGCTCGCCGTACTCCAGCACGATTATCTTTGTGGCAACGGTGGCGCTGGACAGTCGGTGAGATACGAAAATGGTGGTCTTATCCTTTCTCAGCTCGTCAAACTGATTGAATATCTCCTGCTCCGCCATAGGGTCGAGAGACGCCGTGGGCTCGTCAAGTATGAGTATATCCGACTTGCTGTAAAAGGCGCGGGCAATGGCAAGCTTCTGCCACTGACCGATGGACAGCTCTATGCCGTCAGGCTCAAAATACCTCATCAGAGGCGTGTCGTAGCCGTGAGGCAGCTTGGATATAAAGTCATCGGCATTGGCATTCCGCGCCGCCTGCTTTATTTCCATCTCATTGTATTCACCGTAAACATCTCCATATTCGATATTCTCCGAAACATTGACGGCGTACTTGCCGAAATCCTGGAAGATAATGCCAAACATACTGTAAAGATCCTTGACATCATACTCCCTCAGATCCTTGCCGTCCAGCAGTATCTTACCCTCCGTGGGGTCATAAAGCCTTGTGAGCAGCTTTATAAAGGTGGTCTTACCCGCTCCGTTGAGTCCCACAAGCACAGCGGTCTCCCCGGGACGGAGCGTGAGGTTGATGTTCTTGAGAACATATCTGTCAGTACCCGGATAAGAAAAGCTTACATTCACAAACTCAATGGTGTGTGCCTGACCGTGAGCCACCCTCTCGGGTACCTCGGCGGTGGGAACGACCGTGGGCGTCACCTTCATAAAGGAGATAAGGTTGTCCACAAAAAGAGTTCCCTCATATACGCTGGCGGACACGGAAATAAGAGACGCCACGGTGCTTGCGATAGATGTCAGCGCGCCCGTATACAGTGAGTAGTCACCTATCTGTATACCACCCGTGAACACCTTGTAGGCGATGAGTCCGAAGAACAGGCAGTTTGCCACGGAGGATATGACTGTAACCGATATCTGCCATACGTTCTCTCTGACTATCAGCTTGCGTATTCCGTTGTAGTAGCCGTCAAAGACCTTGTCAAAGCGTTCGGTAAACCTGTCTCCCAGGTCGAACATGCGTATCTCCTTGACCATGTCCTTGTTGACCATGATATCGGAATAATAGTTCATCTGCCGTCTGTCCTTGGAGCGGCGGCGCATATACATAAAGTTCTTGCGCCTGTAGGTAAAGCTGATAACAGCCGTGGGAACGGACACAAGCATCATGACTATCGCCATCCACCACATGCCGGGGGCGGTGACGAGCACGATTATGTAGGATATAAGACTTATGATCTTGCTGATGGCGTCAAAGGTAGAGGACAACACGCTTATGGGGCGCATGCCCGCCTCTCTGTTGGCGTTCTCCAGCTTTTCGTAAAACTCCGGCGGGTCAAAGGCGGCAATGTCTATCTCCTTCGCCTTGTTCATTATCTGCAGCTTTACGTGCCTTACCACCTTCTCCCCCGCTATCCTCGTGACAGCGGTGTTGAGACGGTTGATGACCTGATTGAGTATCTTGTAAGCGAAGAAGAACACAAGCAGGAACATGACCATTGAGCCCCAGAAAACTGCCGTATAGGAATTGCCGAGCGTCTCGGCAACGCTTCTGCTCTCAATGATGACCTGAAGCTCGTTGAGTATCTCCTTTGATATCAGCGATCCGATGATGGGCATGATTCCCGTGAAAACGGTGATGATGACCATGGCAAAGAGTATCCAGTGCCCCGTGTCCCACACCATTTTGAAGGTGTAAAAGAGCCTTGAGAAAAAGCCCACTACAAGCTCGCGGAGAAATCTCGGCACGTCCGATATCCCCGAGGGCGGTTTTACGCGGTTATAGGGCTCTTTCATTCCCATTCCGCCGGGCGGCATTCCTCTGTTCATCCCTTACTCTCCCTCTCAGCCCATGTTCTCTGGCAGCTTCTTACCGCCGAGTATGTGGAAATGGAGGTGCTTTACGCTCTGACAGCCGTCCTCGCCGCAGTTGGTGATGACCCGGTATCCGTTTTGGAGTCCCAGAGAGGCGGCAACCTTGGGTATGACCTCAAAAATGTGTGACACGTATTTGCTGTTTTCCGTGTCAACACCGTCAGCCGACGGGATATGCTCCTTGGGTATCACCAGCACGTGAACGGGTGCTTGGGGAGCAATGTCGTGAAAAGCGAGACACATGTCGTCCTCATACGCCTTTTTTGAGGGAATGTCTCCCGCAATAATTTTACAGAATAAGCAGTCCATATTGATTTTTCCTCCGATCTGTGTTAAAATATTAATACAGAGAAATTATACCACACTTAATATAAAAAGTCAAGGAGACGACATGAACTTTACACTTCCTTCCACAAATTTTGACATGTGGGACTATCTCAGCTCGGCCGACAAGAAAATAGTCATGTACGGCATGGGCAATGGAGCGGACAAAATTCTTGATGTGTGCGCGAAATACGGCATTGAGATATGCGACTTTTTCGCCAGCGACGGCTTTGTCCGCGGTCACAGCTTTCACGGAAAGAGAGTGCTCAGCTACTCCGAGGCAAAGGAAAGGTACGGCGCGGACAATATGATAGTTCTGCTCTCCTTCGCCTCATGTCTTCCAGATGTCACAGAAAATATACGGCGCATAGCGAGCGAATGCGAGCTTTACGCCCCCGACGTTCCCGTTTGCGGTGATGAGCTGTTCACACTCGGATTTGCCCGCCGTCACAAAAATGAGCTTAAAGCCGCCTATGATCTGCTTGCCGACGAGGAATCAAGGCGCATATTTGAGAACACCGTAGCCTACAAGCTGTCGGGAAGGATCGACTTTCTTTTTGATGCGGAATCGGACAAGGATGCGGTTTACACCGACCTGCTTGATGCCGTGAATATACACAGCTATGCCGACCTCGGCGCGTACAACGGCGACACCGTCCGCGAGCTTATGAGATACTCCCCCGCCCTCTCCCGCGTTACAGCCTTTGAGCCCGACAGAAGAAGCTTCCGAAAGCTGTCTGAGTTCTGCGACACATTGGGAGATGCCCCGAATATACAAAAGGTAAACGCCGCCGCGTGGAACACCGACACCACGCTGACCTTCGGCGACGAGGGCAACAGAAATTCGGGACTTTTTGCCAAGGGAAAAACGGTAGAGGTCACCGCCACCTCTCTTGACCACGTCCTTGGCGGCAAAACTGTGGACTACATAAAATACGACGTTGAGGGATGTGAAAAGGAGGCGATAGAGGGAAGCGCCCAAACCATCCTCTCCTGCTCCCCCAAGCTCCTCATATCGGTCTACCACCGCAGTGAGGATATCTTCGCCCTGCCCCTGCAGATAAACGCCCTTGATAAGGATTATAAGCTCTATCTCCGCCGCTATCCATACATCCCCGCATGGGATCTGAATCTGATCTGCACCAAATAAATGCATTTTCTTACCACAATATTCAAAAAAACACTTGACAAACGGACATATTTGGTGTATAATATTATTCGATTTTGATTGCCTTATAAATTCTCTGGCAATATGCGGAGGGAGGGAAACAGAAAAATGGCAGAAATTAAAGTAAAAGAAGGCGAGTCTCTTGACAGTGCCCTTCGTCGCTTTAAGCGTGCAATGGCTCGTTCCGGCGTCCTTACCGAGCTTCGCAAGAGAGAACACTATGAGAAGCCCAGCGTAAAGCGCAAGAAGAAGTCTGAAGCAGCTCGTAAGAGAAAGTACAAATAATTTAATTATTCGTATAAAACAAACAGAGTGTTGTTAAGCAACACTCTGTTTGTTTTTTTATTCGATCCGCAAATGTTTGCACCAAGGGAGCCTGTCGTAAGCCGACCTTCATCTACACCCGTAGAGTTGATTCTTGGCGATTCTGGGTGTCAGCTCCCGATATAACCGTGACTCTCTATTTGCTTTCCCTATCCAGATACTCCACAAGATCGGCGATAAGTCCGTCGTCGTTGGTGCGGAGGCATAGGTCGCATTCCTCAATTACCGTCGGGTGCGCGTTTGAGGGACACACAGACACGTCCGCGGCGCGGTGCATCTCAAGGTCGTTTATGTAGTCTCCGCAGGTGTAAAGGCGCATTCCCTCTCCCATCTCCGACACCAGCTCCCGAAGAGCTATACCCTTGTCTCTTCCCCGGCGCTGAAGGTCGAGTATGGTTGAGTCCGACTGTGTGATGGAAAACAGATCTCCGAAAAGCGCTCTCAGCCTGTCAAGTATGACCTCAGCCATACACTCGTCGGCTCGGATAACTATCTTGAACAGCGACAGGTCGCTCCACCCGTCCACGTCACACACCAGCCGACTGACTATGGCGTTTCTCTCAAAATCCACCTTGATAAATTTGTTGTTCATGTCCGCAGGTGTACACAAAAATCCGTGCTCCCATGAGGACGCGCGGATAGCCGCCCCGGGATATTCGGCATGGACAAGGTCGGTGACCGCCTTGATATGCTCAAAGGGAACAGTATACAGCTTAAGCCTCTCCTCTGTCCTGAAATCGTATATACACGCGCCGTTGCAGGTGACGGCGGGCATGTTTATGTATTCCCTCACACTTTTAAATCCCGCTGTTACATGTGGCGGTATCCGTCCCGTGGACACCGTAAAATGTCCGCCGTTATCGGTAAAGTATCTGACCGCCTCAAGGTTTCTCGCCACAAGTCTCTTGTCACTGTCAAGAAACGTACCGTCAAGATCGGTAGCGATAACTATATTCTCAAATCTATTCATTTCAGTCCATCCCTCTTCTCAGCTCGTCAAGTATCCTTTCAAAATATTCGGGCAGAGGCGCTGTAAATATCATGTGCTCCCCCGTCCTCGGGTGCGTCAGCCTCAGCTCCGCCGCAAACAGACACTGCCCGTCTATGAGCGCGCGGTGCTTTGCCTCAAACTGCGTGCCGTCTCCGCCGTAAACGCCGTCACCCAGCAACGGATGACCGATGCTTGACATATGCACCCTTATCTGGTGTGTCCTTCCCGTTTCAAGCTGACAGCGGATAAATGTAAATCTGCCAAAGCGCTCCACCACGCTCCAGTGGGTCACCGCCTCACGGCTGTGCCTGTCCGCGCTTCGTATCACCGCCATTTTCTTGCGGTCAACAGGGTGTCTGCCTATGGGCGCATTTACCGTTCCGCCGTCCTCCCTCAGATTTCCGATAACTATGGCGTAATATATGCGCTCCACGTTATGCACCTTGATCTCCTCCGAGAGGTAAAGGTGCGCCGCGTCGTTCTTCGCAACCACCAAGAGACCGCCCGTGTCCTTGTCTATTCTGTGTACTATCCCCGGGCGCACCACACCGCCAATACCCGACAGACTGCCTCTGCAATGGTAAAGCAAAGCGTTTACAAGCGTGCCGTCGGGGTTGCCCGGCGCGGGATGCACCACCATCCCCTTGGGCTTGTTTATAACTATGATATCCCCGTCCTCGTAAATAACGTCCAGCGGAATATCCTGCGGCTTTGCCTCGGTGTCCTCGGGTTCGGGCAGCTCCACCTCAAGGGTGTCCCCCTCCCTCAGCTTGTAGTTTTTCGCCACAGCCCTGCCGCCAAGCAGCACGTTACCGCTCTCCATCAGCTTTGCCACCGCGGAGCGCGTCAGCCCCGTTTTTTCAGCAAGAAAAGCGTCAGCCCTCTTTCCCGCGTCAGAAGAAGAGGAGGTGACAGACCATGTCCTCTCGGAAAGCTCTCCGTATTCAGACATATCATCACCTCCAAGCTCTGTTTTTAAGTCAATCATGCGTCTCATCCGAGCCGTTTTCTTCGGAAGCGTCTCCCTCTCCCGCAGAAACGGCTACCTTCTTTGCCTTATCTGCCTTGGCTTCCTTCACCATGGAAATAATAAGCCACACAACAAGCATTCCTCCGCCAACGCATACAAATACGTCAGCCATGTTGAACACCCACATCCAAAGGTCGGGGAATGCGCAGAAATCAAGGAAATCCACCACGTAACCAAGGAAGATACGGTCTATCATATTACCGATACCGCCTCCGATTATCATGCATATCGCCATGCGGGCAAATCTGCTCTCGGGCGCGAATTTCCACAGGTACACAAGCAACAGCGCGATAGCCGCCACAGATATGATCATAAACACCCAGCGGTGCTCGGACAGCATACCGAATGCCGCGCCTCTGTTTTCAACGTAAGTAAATCGGAACACGCCCTCTATAAGATCGACGGACTGCCCCGGCGTCAGCAGATGGACGGCGAACATCTTGGTCACCTGATCTATCACCACCAACGCGAATATTATCAATATCCAATATAACACAGCATATCTCCCGTAATCGTCATTACAAATATTTTTCCGCCGACAAACGGAATCTTCCCTTCTTGGTCTTATCGCTCACGGACAGCACACGGTACTTTCCGTATCCGCGTACAGACACAAGACAAGGCGCGCTCACCGTTCTGTCGGGTCGCTCCTCGCACTCGTAGTCAAGCTCCACAAGCCCCGACACCACCGCCGCTCTCGCCTTCTCGCGGGAAAGCGAGCAAAGCGCGCCAACGACGCAGTCAAGCCTGGGTGATGCCACCGTGTCGCTCACCGCCGAAAATCGGCGCTCAGGCAGGGATATCTCACTCGGATCTATCTCCCTGACCCTCGCCTTCTCTCTTGCTATCTTTGCAAGCTCTGCGACAAAAAAGCCGCGCATAGCCGACGTGCAAAAGACCGCCGCCTCCGCGCCGTTCTCTCCGTATACAAGTATATCGCCGACCACCGCCCTGTCAACGCCGAGACCGAGAACCGAGCCCATATAGTCTCTGTGCGAGAGCTTGCGGTATCCGTCGGTATGGATAAGCACCGCGCACACGTCGCAGTCAAAGCCGTAGTCCGCAAGAGCCTCTGCTCTGTCTGCCTCCTCCATATAGTCGGGCAGGACATACACTCTTCGTCTCTCCGCGTCCTCATATCCGCCCCACAGAAGATAGCGCGCGCCCACCGAGCGCAGGTACATTTCCGCATAGTGCGCCTCTTTAGGGGAAAGAAAGTCCCCCATACCAACGCTTCCGCCCTCGGCTCTGTCCCTAAGGTCGTCAAGACGGGCAATAAGCGGAGCAAATTCCTCGGATATCATCACGGCAGTATCATCAGTATAACGCTCAGGAGCATGTACGAAACGAGGAAGGAAATGTCTATGGGTAGGCTCTGAAACCAATTGAGCTTTTCAAAAAGCACGCGGACAGGCTGAATAAACGGCTCTGTCACCGCATACAAAAAATCAATAAATTTGTTGGAATCAATGGGAAACCACGACAAGATAGCCCGCGCAAGCATGGCGAACTGCACCGCTGTCAAAAGGATCACTACGATATTCTTTATTATTTCAACAGCCAAAAGCACAAAAAAATTCTCCTCTCGCCGAAAAATCAGCGACTGCCGCACCAAAGCCGTTGTCGGACATAACGCGACAGTCATACTTTTTTATCCTGTTATCAGTTTCCGCCGACCATTGCCTCGATGCTGCTTACGTCAACATTCTTGGGAGCAACAACGATGGTAGTTCTGCCGACCTTGGTCATAAGTCCGCCCACAGCGTGAGCCGCACCCGCAAGGTAGTCAAGCAGACGGATAGCCTGCTCGCGAGCCATACCCTCGATATTGAGGATAACGGTGTTGCCGTTCATGAGATAGTTGGCGATCTCGGGAGCTTCCTCATATCCCTTGGGATTTACGATCTTGAACGCCGCAACGGCAGAGCCGAAGGCGGGCGCTTCTGCGGGAGCAGGCGCGGGAGCGGGAGCGGAAAAGCTGTCCTCCGCAGTCTCCTCGTTCTCAACGCTGTCAAATCCGCCGCCGTAGTATTCGTCGTCACCCGCGAAATCCGAATAATTATCGTTCTGTCTTCTGGTAATCTTAAACATTTTGTCTGTCCTCCAAATTTTATATATATTAATTATTTTTTTACTTTGCAAAAAGGCATCTGCCTATTCTCACCGTATCCGCTCCCGAGGCGATAGCCTCCTCAAAGCTTTCACTCATACCCATGGAGATCACGGGTCTACCTATATTATGCAGTTTTTTTGTCCAAATGTCAAGCACCTGAGCGTAAGTTTGTGAAAAAAATTTTAAATAATCCTCTTTTTTCTCACATCTTGGTGCCATGGTCATAAAGCCCTTGAGACAAATATTCTCAAATTTTGCCAGCTCCATACAGAGAGCCTCCGCCTGTGCGGGCATAACTCCGCTCTTGCTCTCCTCTTCGCCGCTGTTTATCTCCACCAGCACATCAATGACCCTGTCCCGCTTTTTTGCCTGCTTGTCTATCTCGGCGGCGAGCTTTACCGAATCCACCGAATGGATCATGCAGACCTTGTCGGCAATATATTTCACCTTGTTGGTCTGAAGCGTACCGATAAAATGAATATTGACATTGCGGTCATTAAGTCCCTCGTAGTGCTCAAGCAACTGCTGAACACGGTTCTCGCCGATATCGGTGACACCGAGACTGTCATGCAGATAATTGATCTCACCTATGTCGGCGTATTTGACCGCCGCCACCATGGTAACATCCTTGATCCCCGCCTCGGCGCAAGCCGCGCTTATGCGCCGCCTTACGTCCGCCACATTTCTGTCAAGATAAGAGTAATCCATAAATCAATCCAAGATCCTTCCGTCAAAGAGATTGCTTCCCTTTATTATCAGCAGCTCGTTCGTGCCGAGATACTCCGCGCCGCCGTCATCCTCATGCTCGGTGGCAGAAAGGTAGTAATCGCTTCCTTCATATATAACGTCTATCCTGCGGTAGCATACCACGCTTCCGCGCAAAATAAACACGTAATAAGTACCGCCCGCCCTGTGGACAGCGCTCTTGGGAACGTAAAGTCCGCTTATGGAGCTGACCTCAATGCTGACGCTCTGACTCCTTCCGAACACAAAGCCATCGGGAAGCCTGTTAGCCGAAAACACAAATATCTTACCGCCCTCAACCGTATCCTCTACCTCCGAGGACAATGTCATGGGAACAACGGTGTTTCCGTTTTCAACAAATTCAATGTTGTACGTCTCGCCCACCTTAAAATGTCCCTCGCGAAGCTCGGACACCCTCATGACGAATCTCCACTCAAAGCTGTCGGCAAGCTTGCCGTAGGCGTTGCTCATAGCGTTGGTATCAGCCTTGACTCCGCCCGACACAAGCTCATAATATCTCTCCGCTGTCAGCCCCTGAGCCGCGTCCACTGTAAAATACTCCTCATATCCGTCAACGTATGAATAGAAATATCCGCTGTCGGGAGCTGATTCCGTCTTGCTCTCTCCGCCGTTTTTGAGAATGGTATTTCTCTGATGGCGCATATTCTCAAGGGAATCATCCACGGGAGAATTCTCGTCGGTCAGCAGACTGTGACAGTTCATTGACAGCAACAGCTTGTCCGTCTGCTCTGAAATACTTCCCGTATCGCCGCCGGCAAGGAGCTTAACCAACTGATAATAAGCGTCAGAGATGTCGTCATTGATATCGGGCAGATCGGAAAGGGTTTTACCTGACTCCACGCTCCGCTCAAGCAGAGCAATATTTCTGTCCAGCACCCTGAGCATGGTCTTTGCCACATCACTACCCGACTCATGCACCACAGCAAGCTCGTCGCTGACGGACACCTTTTCCCCATCAGCCTTCAGATATTCTGCGACACCGCTGTTGGATGAATAAAGCACGGTCTCATCACGGAATATATATCCCTTGCTGTCGATTATCCCGACTTCGGTGCTGACCCCCGTAGCGATGGTGGCGATATCCTCTCCGAAAAGACTGGAGATATGATAAACGGTATAAACAAGAATGGCAATACCGATAATAACAGCCGCTATGCGCTGAGCGAAACCGCCACTCATGAGCTTTTTTATCATATCCTTACCCTTTCATTTGACGATCTGAACATATACATAATATATTGTAACATAAAATCTTCAATTAAAAAAGAGCTCCGACGCAATATTTACAATCTCTTCAAAAGTTTTTTTGTTTTCTCCCTCACACACGTCTATGGGCTTGATGTAATCCTTGGAGGAAAACCACGTTATCTGCCGCTTGGCGTACCTTCTTGTCGCCATCTTAAGCCGCTCGGTAGCCTCCCCAAGCGTCTCCCTGCCCTCTATGTAGCCGAGAAGCTCCTTGTAGCCGATAGCCTGCGCCGCCGTGGCGTTTGCGGCAAACACGCCCTCCGCAAGAAGCGACCGCGTCTCCGCCTCAAGCCCATCGCGGAGCATTATGTCCACACGGCTGTCTATGCGCTCATAAAGGCTCTCCCTGTCCGAATAAAACAGAGCCACCGCCCTTATGTCAAATCTGTCCCCCCCAAGCCTTGAACGCCTGTCAAGCTCGGTCTTGGTCACGCCCGAAAGCCTGTATATCTCAATGGCTCTCGCCACTCTTTTTACGTTGTTGGGGTGTATGACCTCGGCGCTCTCAGGGTCAACACGGCGCAGCTCGTCATGAAGCGCCTGCGCTCCGTGAACGCGGGCAAATTCCAAAAGCTCCGCACGCAGAGCGCCGTCGGTGATGCAGGGCTCAAAATCCTTCTCCCGCAGAAGCGCGTCAAGATAAAGCCCCGTCCCTCCGCAGACGATGGGCAGCTTTCCCCGGGCGTGAATATCCCTTATAGCCCTGTCCGCCATCGCCACATAGTCCGCGCAGGAAAAGCTCTCCGTCGGCTCCACCACATCTATCATGTGGTGCGCCACCCTTGCCGTCTCCTCCGCGGTGGGCTTGGCAGTACCTATATCCATACGACGGTAGACCTGCATGGAGTCGCAGGAAACTATCTCGCCTCCGAAGCGCTCCGCCATCTCCAAAGCCAGCGCGCTCTTCCCACTCGCCGTAGGACCCGCGACAGCATAAACCTTTATTTTTTCTTCCATCAAAATTACTCCATAAAATATTTACTAACATTCAGATTTTAATTTGTAGTGGTGTTGGTTGATATTGAAAACAAAATCCATCTCACCCATAAATCACAATTTAGCGTTATCAATGACCTCAGCCTTTTCCGTAGTCATCGGGAGTTTTGCCTGAATATATGACATTCCCCTTGGCATCGTATTTTTTATAGGTGCTGTCTACACGCTCACCCTTATGATCGTATTTTATCTCATAAACCGACCTTGTCCCATTTCTCTCCGTAATTGTCTCGGTATAAGCTATCTGACACCCTCTTACGTTATACGTACTCTCATAATACACATACTTGTCCTTGGAATTTTTATATGAATATGAGCTCCATAGCATATTGCCCTTTTCATCATACCGCCACTCACCCGTTTCTGTTCCTTCTATGCTCTCAAGATCACTGTCATGGTAGTTTGTGCGGATCTCCTTTATACAGTTCCCCCAAGCGTCAAAGGTACGCTCATACAAAGCACTTGGGGGCGTCAAAGTAGCATTGTCGTAATACCGATAACTTGTCCATATTTGGTTTCCGGCAGCGTCATACCTATGATTTGTCTCGGAATAGAGCACCTCACCGTGCCATACCGTCTTTTTCGTTTCGTTGCCGCTTTGATCAAACTCACTTTTCACGACGACCGAGCTGCTTTCAAGAGGAGTACCGTCCGCCAAATAATTTTTTGTCACAACACAAATCCGATTTCCAGCCTCATCGTATTCATAGGTTATGACCGAGGCATCCCCCTTACCATCGTAATAATAATTGGTTGAGCTTACCTTACAAAGTCTATCCTCTGCGTTATATTCAAACAATGTTTCATAGGATATTCCGTCCCCGTCATCCGACGAATAAAACTCCTTCACCCGTCCGCTGTCCGTATATACGTAGCTTGTCTGCGAGCTTGTGGTGGACACCACAAGATTTCCACCCTTGTCGTCATAATATTCGGAGGCGGTGGTGCTTTGATATGACTTTATCCTGTCTGTACCGTCATAATATTCAAGCGCTCTGACTACCTTTTTGTCAAGGCTTTCGTGATCCTCATTCAGAAGAATAATATTTCCCGACTCATCGTATTCCACCGACACCACCACGTGCTTATCGTACACAAGCCTGTCTATGACCCTTACGTTTCCACTGACTCCGTCATACTCAAGAGTGGCTGTATTTTCGTTGGATATGCCAACAGTTTTCTGATATACGCACCTGCCAAGGCTGTCATATTCCATAAGATACGTAAGATAATGATCCTCATAAAAGCCGCGACTCTTGATCGTGCCGTCATCATAATATTCCAGCACCACAGTATGATCGGTCGATCTTCCCTCGCCCGTATACTTTGTCCCCATCACCGCTCTGCCGTCCTCATCGTATGTATATACATAATACGAGTCTACCTCATATTCCATTGTATATCTCGCGTACGGCTTACTATAATCCTCACAATATTTCACAGAGCGCAAAAGCTTTCCGCTTCTGTCGTATTCATGATCAATATAGAAGTGGCACAGAAAATTGTGGTTTGCCCCGAAGATATGCTCCTTCAGCAGATGACCGTCCTTGTCATAATCACTTTTTACAAAATCCAGATATCCGTCTCCCAGCAAAAGAGCGCTGGTCTCGGAATACGCCTTCTCACCTATCACGCTCTCCCCGCTCATATCCACAGCGTCTCTTCCGCACGCGCCGAGCAGGCATATAAGCATCACTACTGCCAAAATAACACATATCTTCCTCATTTACACTCCTCTATCCGCCCAATATCGGATTTTTTCTAAGTTCATTCTCATTATAACATACCAGCAAAACCTTGTCAATAAGGTGGGGAAAAGTTGCGAAATAAGCCCGTTTTTTTATACAAAGTGGGGCAGATACGAAAAAACAGAGTCGGGCGCGCAAAAGACAAGCCCCCAAGGATTCACTCCCGGGGGTATAAAGATATTGTCTTTTTTTCAGATCAGTTTCCCTTCTCCAGCGCGTGTCTTATTACTGTGCCGATGCTGTCTGCCATGCGGACAAAGCCTGCGTCATTGGGATGGACTCCGTCCACGGAGAATTCGTATTGATGCGGCGAGACAAAAAAGCTCATGCCGTCAATAAAGTAAACATTCCTGTCCCCCTCGCTCCGAGCCCGCAGATATGAGGACATAATAACATCTCTGCGCTTAAGTACATTATCTTGCACCGTAGGCTGGGTATAGTAATTGGGACGGGTTATCATTATATACGGAACATCTGGATTCTTCTCGCGTATAATCTTGTACAGCGGATAGTGCGTTGCCTCAAGATGCTCCACCGTCGGTGCGTTATGGTCATAATCGCAAACAAAAACACTCATCGGCAGCGTCGCCATCCAGCGTCCAAGCGCCTCCTCGCCCTTCGCCATTCCCGAAAATCCCATATTGAGAAAATCCATGTTCATCTCTCTTGAAATAATGGCGGGATAAATAAATCCGGGACGGCTCGCCGCCGTTCCGTGAACGATAGAAGAGCCGTAAAATATCAGCGGATCGATATCGCGATAGGGACGCGCCGTGTCAAGACTTGCGTCGGGCTTCAAGCCGATCTCCAAGGTCTCAACCACCGCATGTACGGGGAAATTTATGGTGTAAGAGCGCATAAGCTCACCCTCAAGATGAATTATCTGCTCATAGGTATCCACCATGTCGTATGGCATACGGAATTCCTTGACAAATCGGCTGCCAAACTCACCGTCAATATACAGATCAAAGCCCGACGTTGAAATAAGCGTCAGATGAGAAGAGCGCCCCACCACACGATATTTTGCGCGTATGGCTATGTAAGGAGAATCTGTGGAGAAACGGACACGCCCACCCGCCGATTCTCTGCTGAGACTGTTAACACCCTTGCTTGTTGCCTCGGCAACATCCTGAGGAAGACGGCGAAAAAAAGGCTCAGTCTGTGGCTCATAAAAGCCGTGAAGAGAAAACGGAGCGCGACGCACATCATGCCAGACAACGTCCACATTTCCGATGGTGGTGTTTACTATCATGTTGTTATCAATATTGATATACGATTCCATAAGCTTTCTTCTCCTTAAAATATTTTATATTCCGGATCGCTTGTTTTATTATACACTCCCCCACAAGGATTGTCAATATCCTGTTTTAATTTAATTACATCCTGTTTTGATTAAAAACCGATCGGCTTTATACAAACCAATCGGTAAACCTCAAAACAAATCGCTGTGCGTACCCGTTCGAGCCAAGAACAATATCAATTGACCTCCGTCTATTTGATATACGGGCAACCAATCCGGTTGAATGTGACATTCACGATAACCGCCGTAATCACCT
>JAFTQL010000058.1 GCA_017462795.1 Clostridia bacterium | reverse complement strand
TATTACGGACGACCGGTGGTCGCCCCTACGGCGGTTGGGGTGTTCTTTTGTCTGTCGCCGTGAGGTAGGCTGTGAACCGTCATATATCACGGACGACCGGTGGTCGCCCCTACGGTGTTGGGGCGCTCTTTTGTCTGTCGCCGAGAGGTTGGTTATGAACCGTCATGTGTCACGGGACATCGAGGCGCTGTCCCCTACGGCGGTTGGGGTGTTCTTTTGTCTGTCGCCGAGAGGTTGGATGTAAACCGTTATGTGTCGCGGACGACCGAAACTCGTAGGGCGTTTTATGGGAATAAAAGCAATACGGCATCACCGTTCTTTTTCGGTGATGCCGTTTGCGTGTTTACCTGTACGTGATCGTCTATGATCTGGCTTTTACTTTATCTGTGTGCCCTCGGGAACGCAGTCGTCAACGAAGATGATCTGACAGCCGCAGGCGTTGTTGGTGGCGGCAAGGAGCATTCCGTTGGAGTTGATGTTGCAGATACGGTTGGGCTTGAGGTTGGCAATGACGATTATCTTTCTGCCCACCAGCTGCTCGGGAGAGTATTCTTCCTTGATGGAGGACATGATGACTCGCTCGCCTATACCGTCGGACAGCGTGAGCTTGAGGCAGGAGTGGGACTTACGCACGCCCTCTGCCTTGAGTATCTTGCATACTCTCAGGTCAAGCTTTGCGAAATCGTCGATGGTTATCTGCTCCTTTACCGGCTCTACGGGGTCGGGCTCACGGTTGGCGGGAGCCTCCTCAGTCTCGGGACAGCACTCCGCTTCCGCGGGTGTGTCCGCCGCTATTTCCTCCTCGGTCTGCGGATAGGAGAAATCAAGCAGTCCCACGTACTTATCGGACTCGATAGCGTAGAGGAACAGGTAGAGGCGGGGTCCCTTTTCCTTATCGATGAGCAGCTTGTACACGGTGCGGAAGAACGCGCCCTGAATGCCCTTAAGCTCCTTGTCGGTCATCTCTGTGCCGTAGACTGTCTTGGGAATGGCATAAAGCTCGCTGTTGAGCTCGTCAAGGGTATAGCCCCCCTTGGCGATATATGCGTGCAGCAGCTCTATGGACTTCTTCTCGTCGTCGGAGAGAGTGTTGTAGACCTCCCAGTTACGTGTTACGCGCAGTTTATTGACCTGATCGGGAGCGCACTGCTCCAGCCAGAACTTAGCCCTGCTGAGTCTGTCGGCGAAATCCGCCTCACGGTAGGGCATACCTATCTTTTCAAATACTGTTTCAAGCATGGGGACATTGAAGTTGACCACAGATCCCAGCTGAACGAGCAGCGCCATGGGGACGGTGGCGATCTCCCTGCCGTCTATGGAGCAGTTGTAGATTATATCCTGCGATATCTCGTTTGCCTTACCCTCGCGGCAGTCATTCAGCATTTTGTCAAACTCGAAGTACTGACGGAGGATGCCGTCGTCAAAGCAGATGTCAAACGCCTTTGTGGGGTCTGTTTTTGCGTAAAGCCACAGAAGCACCTCGGGCTGATACAGCTTGAGCAGTGTTTCGGGGGTGAGGTTGAGACCGGAGGAGCTGGACATCTTACCTGTCATGCCCTTGATACCGATAAACTCATAGCCCTGATAGATGGGGGCTTCATGGTTGAATATACGCTTTGCGATGAGCTTGGAGTTGTTGTAAGAGCCTGTGGGAGCGGAGTGGTCCTTTCCGCCCGGCTCAAAGTCAACATTCTCGTATCTCCAGCGCATAGCCCAGTCTACCTTCCAGCCCAGCTTGCAGTTGTGGTTTTCAAGGAAGTTGAAGTGTCCGCTGTGACCGCAACGGCAAGTAAAGTCCGCCTCGGTGCAGTCCTCGGATATGTGAGTGACCGTTGTGAAGTCGGTGTGGCACTCGGGGCAGAAGATGCTGACGGGGCTGTAAGCCGCCTTTTCCGCGTCATGCTCAGCCTTCAGCTGCTCCTCGCTCTTGGATGTGTCCTTGGTCTTGAAGGAGTCGAGGATCTCAAAGATCTCTTCTCTTTTTTGCAGGGACTCGATGATGTCCGCCGTGTACTTACCCGAGCGGTACATATCCGCCTGATAGCGGCAGTCGAGCTCAATGCCGAAGGGCTCTATACCCTTGAGGAACTCCTCCTCAAAGTGCTTTGCGTAGTTTTCGTGACAGCCCCAGGGGTCGGGGATATCAACGTAGGGGCAGCCGATATATTTGTCATAGCTGTTGCCAACGACAGCCTGGACGTTTGCGGGTATCTTGCGGCAACGGTCAAACTCGTCCCAAGAGATGATGAGTCTTGCCTTTTTTCCTCTTTTTCTGAGCGCCTTGACAACGAACAGGGGGGTTGCCAGGTCACGGAAGTTACCGATGTGGACAGAGCCTGAGGGACTTACGCCCGCGGCGCAAACATATTCTTCTTTGTCGGGGTTGCGCTCTATCAATCTCTGCGCAATTTCATCTGACCAATGCATTTTTATTCTCCTTAATATATTTAAACATAAATCTTCAATTTATTATTTTACCATAATTGACGGGAGTTGTCAATATATTTCGGACAAAAAGGGAAGGAAAAAGGGAAGGAAAAAGGGAAGGAAGGGAAGTGAGTAAATGTGGAGTGAGGAATGAGGAATACGGAATGAGGTGTGTTGGAGCTACGCATACGAATTTACGTTTTGCGAACATTTGCGAGAGTTTGCGTTCGCAAAATTACGCAAACGCACGCTACAATAACAATAACAAAGACAGAAACAAAGACAATAACTATAACAAAGACAATAACAAAAAAAGAAAAATCCCCCCCAAAAAGCCCCCCGCAGGGGAAGGGAGAGAAAATGTGGAATACAGAATTGAGGGACGGAGGGGGGAGGAAATGCGGAATGCAGAATGCAGAATTCAGAATTCAGAATTGAGGAACGCCAAGAACCAACACCACGAGTGCGGATGAAGATCGCACTCCCGTTTGTAGGGGCGACCACCGGTCGTCCGCAAATAAACGCCAATAACCAACAACACGGGTGTAGGAGAGGATCGCCCTACGAGATTGAGACATTCTTTTT
>JAFTQL010000001.1 GCA_017462795.1 Clostridia bacterium | reverse complement strand
GTGTTCAGCTCCTCAATGTCCATGGTGGCGATTATAAGACGAAGCTGACCGAAGATGATATCCTTGGAAAGCTCCTGTATCTCGGAGAGCTGGAGACCGAGCAGTCGCTCAGCCGCGTTCTGCATAACGCCGGGCTCGGTGGAGATACCAACGGTAAATCTCGAGGGAACGTCAACACGGATGTTCTGTCTTGACAGAGCGTTCTTAAGGTCCACCTGAATGGATATGGGCGTCAGGTCAATGTGGGAATAGGACTGGAACACGGGAACTACAAATTCCGCGCCGCCGTGGATACACTTGGCGCTTCTGTTTGTTCCGTCCTTGTTCTTACCGATAGATCCGTAAACTACCATGATCTTGTCGGAAGGACACTTTTTGTACCTTGAGCATATCCATGCGATAAAGGACACAAGCACAAGTACAAGTACGCTGATAAGAATAATAATTTCGGGTTTCATAATGTTTTTCCTCCATGTATTAAAATTTTATTCTTTTCACTTTTACTTTCTTCTGACCACAAGGTCAGTCTGACCGCTGACTCCCACAACGATTATCTCGCTTCCCGTGGGGATAGCCTCGCTGTCGTCGGTCACGGCGTTACGCTCAACATAAGAGCCCTGGAGCATTACCTGCACCTTTCCCTCTCCGCTTCTTGAGGGTGGGATGGTGAGATACACCTTACCCGCCGTTCCCACGGCGTTTCGGTTATCGGCGTTACCGTCGCTTCTCAGCCTCATAACGGCTCTGAAAAGTATTGCCAGCAGCACCATCATGGCAAAGCCGCACACAAGCGCCACGGGTATGGTGACCCACAGCTTTGCGCCCGCCGCCTCCATTACGATGCCTACCCAGCCAAAGGTCACGAAAAACGCGATTATTCCGCGAAGCGTGAATATACGGAGTCCGTTGAGTCCGACAAGGTCCTGAACATCATTCAATGCGTCCTCGCCAAACACGCCGTCGCCCGCGTCAATGTCGATATCGGGTACATCATCCGGCAAAGCGTCTCCAACGTCGTCCACACCGCCGTCTCCAAAGCCGTCCGACTCGCCGCCGATACCCATGAACATAAGCACCGTCTGTATCACAAGAACAAGCGTTGACGGTATGGCGATGCAATAAAACACCTGCGCCGCGCCTGACAGCGCATTCCACCAATCAATAATAAACATACTATGCTTCCTTTCCAATTAAAATAAATAACAGTGAAAATATTACAAAGCTCACAATGCAGAAAGAATCTCCTCCGCAGATTTGCGAAGTCTCGCCGCGGAATGGGCATAAAGCATGACCTGCAATATCCTTACAAGCTTTTTACCCGCCCCGGGCACACGCTCCTCAAAATCAGCGCAAGCGCCTGTAGCCGCAACCATGACCGAGGACGGATCGGATATCCTTATGCTGTCCTCCGCCACCATGTCCACATATCTGTGATACAACTCGTCATCGCTGATAAGATCGTCCAGCGGATCGTCCAGAACACCGCCTATAACGCGGATAAGTCCGCATATTCGCTCGATCTGAAGAGATTCGCGAAGCATATTGATAATAACTATTCTCGCAAACTGCTCCCGTGAATACACCCTTTTCTGAGGCGGTGAAACAAATCCGCGTTTCACCCAATTCTGTATTATATACGGTTCAAGGTCGGTCATCACAGAGACCTGTGACAGCGTTATTCCTCCCGTCGCGAAGATCCCCTCAAAAAGCATTCTCGAGCTTCCCTTTGTCAAAGCGGTGGTCTCGATCGTCGTTCCCGGATACGTCGTTGACATCTCATCACCTCCATTCGCTCATATTTAAATTCAGATCTTGTTACATTATCATTTATACTCCTTGTATGATAAGATTATACCACATGGTCACGTGATTGTCAATAGGCAATATATGATTTGTTTGTATTTCTCTCTGTTGCACATGTTTAATGTTTGCTTTTTGGTGTTTTTATACAATCAGACATCACTGCAACAGAAAATTTAACAATTGACGGAGATAATACATACAGATCACAAATTACAATCAAAAAATTGTCCGTTTTGTCCTTCCCCGTTTGTTATATTATGTAGATGACCATAAATAAAAAACATCCCCAAAAACTGTCAAATATTTCATATTATATTGACATATCGCTGTGTTTTTGTTATAATTATTTTATACAATTATACCTTGTCTGACCGAAAGGAGAAGCAATGTTCTGGGAAATCGCCGAAGACATTCGTAAAGCGGTAAAAATGACCATAGTGCCCGCTATGCGAAATCTTTTTTCTTCATTTAAAAGCCTTGTGGGAATGTTTCTCGTAATGCTTGTTTTGCAAATGCTGCTCAGTGTTATCTGTATCTCGGGTATAGAAAACATCAAAAATCAGCAGACCGTTCTCAACGACTTTAATGAACTGATATCATCCTCGGACGAAAAAGATCCCCTGCCGCAAAGACGTGAGACACCCGTCACATCCGCCGGGACAGACGCGGAAACAGACAGCGACACAGC
Organism: Clostridia bacterium; assembly: GCA_017462795.1. Classification (GTDB taxonomy): domain Bacteria; phylum Bacillota; class Clostridia; order Oscillospirales; family CAG-272; genus HGM12713. The sequence goes on along the minus strand of JAFTQL010000001.1, from coordinate 15,337 downwards.
CGAGGATACACTTGACGAGGTACAAAATTCCGCAAGGACCATATCCACCGCTCTCAGCAGTACGTCCATCTTTATCGGCGCTCTGCTCATCTGGGGCGTGTGCGCTCTGACCGTATACCAGAAGATAACCTTTGCCGCCGCTGACCGTGACAAATATCTTTGGGGTATGTACATAACACACGGCGCGAAGATACGAAAGATACGCGCAATGCTCAAGTGCGAGCTTTACACTCCTCATCTGGCGGCGACCGCCATTGCGTATCCCCTATCCATTTTCTTATGTAACCGTGCTCTTCGGTCCAATGGCTATGAATACGGTCACTCTCTCATAACCATTATCGCCATTCTTGTCCTGTCCTATATCTGTATAAGGCTTGTGGTGGAATACGAGTGCTTTCTCATCAGGCGCATGAGCTGTGTTGAGATGCTCCGCGAGGAGGACTCGCCCAAAAGCGTTTGCTTCCCCCGCCGGCACAGCCGTCTCATCCGTGGCTTTACCGCTCCGAGATACGCGACAAACACCTTTCTGCGTATGCGTAAATATTACATCTCTCTTGCCGCCATTGCCGCTGTGCCCGCCGTTATCTGGACATGCTTCCACGTATCAGCCACAAGCGAGGATAAATATCTTGCGTCAGACATCGGCGAGTTTACCGTCACAGCCAAGAACGGTATCACCGAGGAGGAGCTTGAGAAGATCATGGGCAGAGAGCTTATCTCCATTGACGGCGTATCGTATGTGACCGCGGGCGCGTATTTTGAGGCGGGAAAGATATACACGCATATGATCACCGATATAGGCAATTACACCGACACCGGGAAAACACCCTATTACACCACAGTATATGCCGACAACAGCCTTGTGCTTTGCTGCTCTGACAGAGCCTTCAAGCAATCTGTAGGCTACAGCATGTCGAGCATAAAAAGAGGAACGGTAAAGATCCTTGCCCCCGCTACAGATCCGCAATATAATTTTTCCGAGGGAGACAAGATCATACTTGCCGTCTCAAAGCTTGACGGAAGCATCCGCGCCGTGGACACCGACGGAACACTCCTGAGTGCCGATATGAGCGAGGAATGGGAATATATGACCCTTGAGGTGGAGTCATATACCGCCACATATGCGGAGAGCCTGACATCAAACAGCTTCCTCAACGTAAAGAAAACATATTTTGTTCTTAACAAGGACGATTACAAAACACTCACCGCGCTGTCCACGGACGGCAACGCGCAAATACTTGACACCGAAAGCATCACAGCTACCTCGGCTCTCGGAAGCAACGCCGACTTCAATATAACAATTGATCGCGCGCTTCTTACCAAGCTTCCGTCCGCGGGTGACTGCGTTGAGGTGGACGGCAACTATAAGCTCAACGGAACTCTCACCGCCCCCGAGGACGAAAAGGAGGACAGTGACATAGGCACGTGGACTGTCGCCCAAAGCAAGGATTTCGAGTACGCTTATATAAATTCCGTCACCGTAAACGGAGACAAGGTAACGCTCAATGTTTCCCCCTATGATATAATAACCCTGCAAGCGCGTATAGGCCCGTTCCCCGGCAAATATGTCGCCATCGGAACACCCGCGCTTACATCAAACACCGAGGTGTTCTGCCCCGCCACAGCGGGAGATGCGCTGGTGCTTTCAGGCGGAAGCGTGTCACTTTCGTCTTCCACCTTAACAATACATACGAGCTCCGCCATCACCGCGGGAGAGGTTGGCAGCCATGCCATGCTCTCCGAGAAAAATCTCGTAAGCACTGAGAACAGACTCAAGCTTGAGGAGCTGTACGCCGATAACTCCTTTGTCATCGCCTGCAACGACAGTACTACAAGAGCATCTTTGGGACTTGACATCCCCGCCACAGAGGACGGAGAGACCGTTATTGTGCTTCCCTCCTTGGCATACCATCATTACAACCTCTCCGTGGGAGACAAAGCGCGGTTTGCCATCACCCTTGACGACGTGGCGGAGCGCACATCTGACGCGATTACCGTCGAAGGCTCATACGATACGCTTCAGACCCATATCATAAGAAACCGATATGAATATGTTTCCTGCAAGGTAACAGAGATAGTATACAGTGACAGCGTGAGCGTTCCCCATGCTTTTGTCAGTACCGATAACTATTCCGCTATAATCGACAAGAGCGCGCCTTACGTCAACATGAGCGTCTATCTTGATTCGGGTATAGAAAGCGACAGCTACACGGAAATACGCTCGCAGATAAGCCGCTGGGCAACGGGAAAGACTTATCTGCCCTCCGTATCCTCCACGGGAGAATATCTGCAATATCTGCTCCGCAAGAACGCCAATTACTCAACTCTCATCATGCTGATAAGCACGCTGATCCCCCTGATAGTTCCCTTTATCTGGTATCATCCGCTGGCGGCGCTCCACGAGAGACGAAAGACGGAATTCTCGGTGCTTCACGCCATGGGCAAGCGCAAAAAGCAGATACGCGCCACCTTCGCTATCGAGGGGCTTCTGGTGTCCCTTGGCGCGTTCGCGACAGTGCTTGTGGTAATATGGCCCGCAATGCTTGTGTTCAAGCTGATATGCGGCTGGTGCAAGCTACCCATTGAGTTTGAATACGCAAACCTCTCACTCCCCGTTCTTTTAGCGGCGGCGCTGTTCAGCGCGGTATGCGCGGCGGTGTCCTTTGCGATAGGCTATATGCTCACAGCACCAAAACAGAGAAAAAACACACAACTGAGGAGGAAACATGGCAATACTTGAAGCTATTGATATAATTAAGCAATACAAACGCGCGGGACATACAGTTACCGCTCTCAACCGAGCGTCCATCACCGTAAACGAGGGTGAATTTGTAGCCATAATGGGTGTGTCGGGCTCGGGAAAAAGCACATTCATCAACATCTGCGCGGGTCTTGACACCCCAAATGCAGGCTCTGTAATGCTGGGCGGCAGGATGATAACCTCGCTTTACGGTGATGAGCTGACGCAGTACAGGGGCAAGACAGTGGGCTTTGTGTTTCAGTCCCACAAGCTTATCCCCCACCTTACGGCATACGAAAACATAATGCTCCCGCTACATGCGGCAAACAGAGAGTTTTACAAGCATGAGGAGAGATTCAAGCTGCTTGTGGACTCCCTTGATATCCGCAATCGCCTGGGTCATTTGCCAAGCGAGCTGTCGGGCGGTCAGGCTCAGAGAGTGGCTATAGCGCGCGCGCTCATACATTACCCCCGCATCCTCTTTGCCGACGAGCCAACGGGAAACCTTGACAGAAAGAACGCCGACGAGGTAATTTCTCTCATGCTTGAGCTTCGCGACAGTCTCAAGCAGACCATGGTGGTGGTCACCCACGACCAGAAGACCGCCGACCGCGCGGACAGGGTCTACTACATGGAAGACGGCTTCCTCATTGAAAAGAGACGATGAAAAAATACAATATCGCCGTTGCCGACATGAGGATAGGCGAGGATATAAAAGCCACACTCCCGGCATATGCCGAGAGTGTGGTCGTTCTTCCTCAGTTCAAATCGCTCGCGGAGCCCGTGTCCGCTCACCCCGATATGCTGATGTGGCATGTGGGAGACAGCATAGTGACCTACCGCTCATATAAGGATATCGCCGCCCACGCTTTTCGGCAGCTTGAGGAGGCGGGATATAGAATAATATGCGAGGACGATCCCGTATCTCACCTCTACCCCCATGACGTAGCGCTCAACTGCGCGAGAGTCGGAAAATATCTGATCGCCAATCAAAAGACGGTCTCAAAAAAGGTAGCGGAGCTCGCCGACATACATGGACTTTCCTTGCTCCACACCAATCAAGGGTATGCAAAATGCTCCACCGTCACCGTATCTGACAACGCCATTATAACAGCGGATGAATCCATATACCGTCTCGCCGCGAAAAACGGCATCGACGCGCTTCTTATCCGCCAAGGCGAGGTAAGACTTGACGGCTACGGATATGGCTTTATGGGCGGTGCTTCGGGCGTCACCGACAGCCATGTTCTGTTCACGGGCAACCTTTCCCTGCATCCCGATGCCTCCGAGATCACCGCATTTTGTCTCAAGCACGGAAAAGCGCCCGTCTCCCTCTCACGACAGCCGCTTTATGACTACGGAACTGTTATGTTCCTTTGACACAAAGTATATAAGCAGAGGCTGTCTCATTCAGCGCGTACCAAATCACGGTTTCCGCATCTGAATGAGACAGCCTCTTTTTCTTAAACTACTATTTACATATTCTCATTTTTGAGAGCGTCTATGGGATTATCCTTTTTGATCTTTCTCATAGAGTACACCATTGTGGAGAACACCACAAGGAATACGCTGAGCACCGAGATACCTATTTCCATCCAGGGCAGGAAAAAGCTTATCTCCGCTCCCTGTGATATAAAAGCGTATATCAGATAGGTGATCAGGCAGGATGTGGGCAGCCCCCACAGCAATGCCTTCGCGCCGTACAGAAGGCACTCATAGTTCATCATTTTGTTAAAGCCCTTAGCGGTCATTCCCACCGACTTTAGCATAGCGAACTCTCGGCGGCGCAGGGATATACCCGTTGAAATGGTATTGAACACGTTGGTGGCGGCTATCAGTGAAATAAGGATTATGAAGCCGTAGGAAAATACGTTTATTATTGTTATCATGTTTCGGTTGTCCTCTTCAAGCGTCGCGTAATCATACAGATACTGGCTTGTCATTCCGTTTGCTGAAAGCACATTTTTTATCTGCTTATAGCTTTCAGTGTGATCGTCTGACTTAAAAACATAATGCACCGATATATTGTCACTCATTCCCGCCAGCACCGACTCGGTTGCGCTGTATGGGTAAAGCACTACCATATCTGCCGCGGACTCCACAAAGTACGGCGCCTTGTCAATAACAGCGCCCACGCTTATCTTACCGGTCAGATATATCTCGTCATACGGCACGACACGCGTGTCCTCTTCGCTGTAAAAATTCTGAAGCCGACACATCATGTCTCCGTTTTCATCCTCGAAGACCTCATACACATAGTAGTCATAAAGCTCCTTCTCATACTCATAATCAAGCTCGCACTTATCCACGGACAGGAAATTACCCGTGGTGAACTTTTCTTTTGTAGCGCTGTAGGTCTTATACTGATCAAATGCGATCGCCAAAGGAGCTTCGGTATCCATATACTGCTCTTCGGAGAGTCTGTTTTCAGCCAATATCCTTCGGTATTCCTCATCCTGTACAAAAACTAAGGTAGCAATAAAATTAGCTTTTCCCTCCTGAGCCTCAATATCGCCCAGAACATCGGAATAATCCTCAAGAAAATCCTTGGTAAGCGCCGAGCGGTCTGTCTCCACGCGAACCAAATACCGTCCGTAATAGCTTCCGTCCGTCACACCCCCTGCCCGCTTCATCTCGGCAAACAATGTGTCCACGTCTTTATCCTTATTCTGAGCATTTCCGTAATATATGATATCATATCCCATGCTTCCGTAGTTCAGATCCACTATCTTCTTTGTATATCTGACAAAGGAAGAGGCGGACACAAACAGAACTATACTCATGAAAAGGCTAACCACCGTAGTTCTGTATTTCTTGCGGTTTCGCTTGAAATGCTTGCTTGCGATAACGCCGGGAAGTCCAAACAGGCGATAAGTGAGCCTTGAGGTCTTGACATTCTTTCCGCTGACCTTGATATCCTTGCTTTGGCGTATGGCATCCATAGCCGTTACACGGGTCGCGCGCACAGAGGGGATCCATGCGGAAATAAATACTGTACCCAGCGCGATCAGGCAAGCGATCACCACCGACTGCCATGAGACGCACAGGCGGAGCGAAACAGCCTCCGGTATACCAACACTTGCGAAAAGGTCGCCGATGAAATGGAATGTTATGCCTATCCCACCAATACCCGCAAGAACACCTACCGGTATTCCCACTATACTGACGGCAAGCGCCTCAAAAAGCACCATTTTACGTATCTGCTTTTTAGTCGCGCCGACAGAAGAAAGCAAACCGAACTGCTTTGTCCGTTCCGATACCGAGATTGAAAAGGCGTTGTATATCAGGGATATTGAGCCGAACAGTATCAGCGCGATGATGATGGCGGCAACACCGTATAGCATAAGATAAAACTCCGGGAACTCCATCACACCCGAATACATCAGCAGATCCACGTTGGATTCGGCATTGCCGATACCGTGCTTATCCATAAAGCTGTAAAGGAAGTCGTAATATTCCCCTGCCTTGGCGGTTTTAAAATACACATCGTAAACACCGCCCTCAGCTCCGCCTCCGACTGTATCCAATGTGATCGCCGTGTAGCCGGGGGCACTGTAATCCTCGAAATCGGGACGCTCATAAAAGCCCACTACCGTATAAGCGCGTGTCTCCCTGACCTCAAGGCTTTCTTTCAATCCGTCTTCCTCGGAATCGCGGTATGGATTGCTTTGGTTCAAGGTATATCCGTCGCTGACTCGGTCGCCTACCTCAAGTATCAGCACCTCACCGAGCGCGTGCGTCACTCCGCCGTTGTCCGAAAGATGCTCGGGCAACAGTATTTCGTCCTCTGATGTAGGATATCTTCCGCCCGTAAGATGTATGGGCATCATATCCTCAAAGCTGTCATCCGTTCCGATAATATACAAATATGGCTTATCGGGATTGATACATCCCTCGGCTACGGCATAGCCAAGCTGCTTTGCGTAAGTAAGCTTATCCACCTTTTCCGAGGTCTCCAGCTCCTCCAGAACATCTCCGCTTACCGAGGAAACGCTTCCGTACCAATCTCCCGTGGTATATATAGAGTAATCCTTTAAAAAATTCAACAGACTTGACACAGAGGTCGTCACAGCGCATATCATGGCGGCAGACAGGATTATGCCAACTATCGTAGCTACAGTACGCGTCTTGTTCTTTTTCAACGCCGCAAGCGTTACTTTATTGAATATGCTCATTTTCGTATCACCTCGTCACGGACTATCTTGCCGTCCTCTATGGCGATTATGCGATCCGCCTGCAGGGCAATATTCTCGTCATGAGTAATAACAATAAGCGTCTGGTCGTATTTCTTGTTGGAAAGCTTGAGAAGCTCCACTATCTCCTGACTATTCTTGGAGTCAAGGTTACCCGTTGGCTCGTCGGCAAGCACCACTGCGGGAGCGTTCATAAGCGCCCGACCTATGGAAACACGCTGCTGCTGTCCGCCCGAGAGCTGATTGGGCAAATGCTCTTCCCTGCCCACAAGCTTCAATATGGCAAGCAGCTCTCCGAGGCGCTCCTTGTTCACCTTCTGTCCGTCCATAAGCACGGGGAGTGTGATATTCTCCACCACATTCAGCACGGGAATAAGATTGTAGAACTGATAGATAAGTCCTACCTGCCTGCGGCGGAAGATGGCAAGCTGCTCGTCATCCTGCGCATATACATCCTTGCCGTCCATAAACACCTTACCGTCGGTGGGCTTGTCAACACCCCCGAGGATATGAAGCAAGGTAGATTTTCCCGATCCCGAAGGACCGATAATGGCGACAAATTCTCCCTTGTTTACCGAGAAGGACACACCGTCCAACGCGTTTACGCTATTTTCACCCGTACCGTAGGTCTTACGTAAATTTTCAACTCTTAATATCTCCATTGTGATTCTCCTTTTCTGACTATCAGATCGTTATACGTATAGCCTCAGCACTTCTGCTTTCCGACTGTACAGGCATATTATACCTTTTTTGTGTGACAGAACGGTGACTTTAAAATAACAAAAACGTCACTTACAACAGCTCAAAGTGATTTTTCTGATTGTTGATTATCCCTTCCTTGCGAAGCTTGCTTATCTCGGCGGACAAGCCGCTTCTGTCTACCTCAAGATAATCCGCAAGCTCCTGGCGATCAAATGGGATCTCAAAGCTGTTGCTTTCCGCCTTCTTTGCCTGAAGCATCAGATATGTCATCAGCTTTTCCCTTGTTGTGCGCTTGGATGTTATCTCTATACGCTGATGGAACATGATCGTCTTTGCGGCAAGATCCTTCATTAAATTGTATATAAGCTGTTGGTGAAATCCACAGTTGTTTGCGCAGATATGTAGTATGTGACCGCAATCTATCAGCATGACCTCGCATGGCTCATCCGCTATAACGGCAACAGGCATGGAACTTACCTCCGCGCACGCGAATGCCTCGGCAAACACCTCGGCTCTGTTCATTACCGAAAGAATACTTCTGTTTCCGTAATAATCGACCTGAACCACCTGAACAGAGCCCGACAGTACGATTCCAATGTATTTCGCGGGATACCCCTCGGGAAGTATAGTGTATTTTTTGTCAAATGATTCTACCTTTGCTCCAAGACAGCCAAGCATTTTTATAACGTCATCATCAGCAATACCGCTGAAAAGACGGCACTTCTGCAAAATTTTTAAATATTTTCTCATTTTTTCTCCTTTTTGTTGAAAATTCAACAGACTTTCTGCTTTAATTATACTATAATATTATCAGAAAATCAAGGAGGAACTGAAAAATGTTACGAAAGATAATCAAAATAGACGAACAGAAGTGTAACGGCTGCGGCGCTTGCGCGGCGGCATGTCACGAGGGCGCTATAGAAATGATAAACGGAAAAGCAAAGCTCACACGCGAGGACTATTGCGATGGACTCGGCGATTGTCTGCCCGCTTGCCCCGTGGATGCCATAACATTTGAGGAGCGAGAAGCTCCCGCCTATGATGAGGCGGCAGTTCTCAAGGCAAAGGCGGAAAAGAGTGAAAACGGCACAAAAGCGGGAACAAAGTTGCCATGCGGTTGCCCGGGAACTAACTCCAAGGTCATCAAAAGACAGCCCTCCACCTACAGCGCTCCCACTTCGGTGCAAAGCCAGCTCTCCCAGTGGCCCTGCCAGATCAAGCTCGTGCCCGTAAACGCTCCCTATTTCAACGGAGCAAATCTGCTCATCGCCGCCGATTGCACAGCATATGCCTACGGCAATTTCCATAACGAGTTTATCCGCAACCACATAACTCTTATCGGCTGCCCCAAGCTTGACGACGGAGATTACGCCGATAAGCTCACAACCATCATCGCCAACAACGATATCAAAAGCGTGACCGTTATCCGAATGGAGGTTCCCTGTTGCGGCGGTATTGAAAACGCGGTAAAGCGCGCTCTGCAGGCAAGCGGGAAATTCATTCCATGGAGAGTGGTAACAATATCCACCGACGGAAGAATATTGGATTAAGTATTATAAATTCTGAATTTTGGTTATAATTGTTGTATAATAAATAAACGGAGGAAAAACAAATGACCATCACAGACAGCATCAAATACATTGGAGTGAACGACCACGACATAGACCTTTTTGAGGGTCAGTATGACGTTCCCAACGGCATGGCGTATAATTCCTATGCCATCGTAGACACAAAGATCGCCATAATGGATACAGTGGACGCTCATTTTACTCACCAATGGCTGGATAACATCCAGAATACATTGGCAGGCAGAAAGCCCGACTATCTCATCGTCCAGCATATGGAACCCGACCACTCCGCAAACATCTTCAATTTTATCAAGGCATACCCCACCGCAAAGGTAGTCTCCTCGGCAAAGGCGTTCGCTATGATGAAGAATTTCTTCGGAACGGACTTTGAGGATAACAGAATAGTCGTAGGCGAGGGTGATACCCTTTCCCTCGGAGAGCATACGCTCACCTTCGTTACCGCCCCCATGGTGCATTGGCCCGAGGTCATAGTTACCTATGACAGTAAGGATAAGGTACTGTTCTCTGCGGACGGCTTTGGTAAATTCGGCGCTCTTGATGTAAATGAGCCTTGGGAAGATGAGGCAAGACGCTATTATATTGGTATCGTAGGCAAGTACGGCGCTCAGGTACAGAGCCTGCTCAAAAAGGCAGCTGCGCTTGATATCAGAACCATCTGCCCTCTCCACGGTCCCGTTCTCAAGGAGGACCTTGGACACTATCTCGACCTATATAATACATGGTCAAGCTATCAGCCCGAAAATGACGGTATAGTTATCGCGTATACCTCCGTCTACGGAAATACCAAAAAGGCGGTCACACAGCTTGCCGAAAAGCTGAAGGCAAACGGTTGTCCTACGGTCATCGTCCATGATCTCGCAAGATGCGATATGGCAAAGGCTGTTGAGGATGCCTTCAGATACAGTAAGCTTGTCCTCGCCACCACCACATATAATGCCGAAATATTCCCCTTCATGCGTGACTTCATCTGCCACCTGACAGAGCGTAATTTCCAAAACAGGACCGTCGCCCTTATAGAAAACGGAAGCTGGGCGCCCCTCGCCGCAAAGGTAATGCGCGGTATGCTGGAGAAATGCAAAAATATCACCTTCACCGACACAACGGTAAAAATACTGTCCGCGCTCAACGACGAAAGCACATCTCAGCTTAACAACCTCTCCGATGAGCTTTGCCGCGAATATCTGGCGCTCAAGGACTCCACAGCAAATAAAAACGACCTTACGGCGCTCTTCAACATCGGCTACGGCCTGTATGTGGTCACATCCAACGATGGCAAGAAGGATAACGGACTTATCGTGAATACAGTAACTCAGGTAACCAATACCCCCAACAGACTTGCCGTGACTATCAATAAGGATAATTACTCACACCATATCATCAAGCAGACAGGCATTATGAATATCAATTGCCTGACCACCGAAGCCCCCTTTAAGGTATTTGAAGCGTTTGGCTTCAGAAGCGGCAGAAATGTTGATAAATTCGCCGACTGCCAGCCCCTCCGCTCCGATAACGGTCTGGTGTTCCTTCCCCGCTATATCAATTCCTTTATGTCTCTGAAGGTCGAGCAATACGTTGACCTGGACACACACGGTATGTTCATCTGCTCCGTCACCGAGGCAAGAGTGCTTTCCGATAAGGAGACCATGACATATTCCTACTACCACGAGCATGTAAAGCCCAAGCCCGAGACCGACGGTAAAAAGGGATTCGTCTGCAAGATCTGCGGATACGTCTATGAGGGCGATACCCTCCCCGACGACTTCATATGCCCCCTCTGTAAGCATGGAGCCGCCGACTTTGAACCAATAAAATAATAGTCAGAAAAACCGAATTAAAGAATAAAAATAAAATAACTACAATAAATAAAATAAAACAAACGGAGAAAGATTATCATGAAGAAATACGTTTGCGATGTTTGCGGATGGGTGTACGATGAGGCACTGGGAGATGCCGAGAATGGCATAGCTCCCGGCACAAAATTTGAGGATCTTCCCGAGGATTTTGAGTGTCCCCTCTGCGGAGTAGGTAAGGATAGCTTCAGCGAGGACGAAAACTGATAGATTTCCGTGTATCCTCACACCGATAACGTCCATTCCGATATCATAACGGAAACGGCACTTCACCGTCGCCACATGACAAGAACATCATGTGGCGACGCTCAGAATAAATAGCAATATCTGTATTCCCCGGGAATTACACAGACACCTATACTTTAAGAATTCATATAAAAAAGCGAAAAATATTTTTCGACTTTTTTTCAAAAAAGACTTGACATAACCGCAAACATGTGGTATAATATCAAAGTCGTCAAAATCTGGGTGTGGCGCAGCTGGTAGCGCGCTACCTTGGGGTGGTAGAGGCCGCAAGTTCAAGTCTTGTCACTCAGACCAGAAAAAGCCTTGAAAACATTGAGTTTTCGAGGCTTTTTCTTATTTTATCAACATACGATTTTGGCGACTTATCTAAAATTATCTAAAAAATGATTTTCAGCAATCCTTTTTTCAATGAACTTTTTAGATAATTTTAACTTGCCTGCCCTACAAAAAATGCTTTGGAGTATGAATTGCCCCAAAGCATTTTTGCTTATTTAGATGTTTTAGAAAACAATCCATTCAAGGATTTGCAACTCTCTGCCATTTGATCATCTGAAAGATGCGTGTAAATTTGCAAAGTTGTTCTCATATTGCTATGTCGCATCAACTGTGCAAGTTCAACTGGCTTCCAATCCTGTGCATATAGAATTGATGCGGTTGCGTGCCGCAAATCATGGAATCTGATAACCTCACACCCTTTTCTCTTTAAGACTCTCTGAAAGCTTCTGGTAAGCGAATCTGGTCTGTAAAGAGTTCCATCTGGATGTTTGAAAATGTAGTCGTTTTCGATGTACTCTTTTCCGAACAATTTTCTATATTCTTCTTGCTGTGCTTTAACTTCAAGCAATAGTTCTCTCGCATCATCATACAAGGGCAATCCCGCTTCACTTTCATCGGTTTTAGTATCATCTTCTGCGATAATGCTCTTATATTTGACAATAGTATGCTCCACATAGATTTTGTTAGCATCAAAGTCTACAGCAGACCATTTTAATCCAAGAAGCTCGGAACGTCTAAATCCATACATTAACGTCATCCGAACTACTGGTTGAAGTTCTTCATTCTCAAACACCTTAATTATCTCGTTGGCTTTGTTAAGGTCTATCTTTTTAGCCACAGATTTCTTTCCTGTTTTTCTGGGAACAGGAACTATATCAGCAACATTTTGAGTGATATAATCATTAAGCATAGCATAATTGAGAACGCTTCTGAAAATAGCGTCGTGCTTCTTAATTGTTTGAGGATCTAATCCCCCTTTGCCATCCGCACGCCCTTTGGTGAATTTGAAATGGTAGTAATCCATTAGATGCTTTTTGCTAAAGTCTTTGATGTCTAATCCCATATTTTCAAAGTATGGTTTGATATGTGCGTTAATACAAATCTCATATGCCTCATAAGTACTTTGGCGTACTTGCCCTTTTTGCTGTTCAAGCCAGTTGTAAACTTCATCTAAGAAAAGATGTTTGTCTGGATTATATTCTAATCCGATATACTTATTGATGAAGTCGGGTATCATTTTTTCGGCTTTTCTCTTGTTATTCTCAGCCTTCAAGCCAGTACCTATCCACTTGGTTTTATGCTTTCCACCTTCTACTTTATAGGAGAGCACTACATATAATTTGTTGTTTTTTTCTTGTACAGAACCTGTCATACAGCCATTGGCTCCTTTCTAAATAAATAATCACACAAATACACTTTAGGAATTCTGATTTGATTTCCTATCCTAATACTTCTTATTTCATTGTTTTTTATCAAAGAATAACAAGTAGTTCTTGACACATGCAAAATTGTACTTAACGTATCAACCGTCAACACATCTGGATAATTACTTAAAACATTGTTTTTATTGTAATAGTTCATAAGTGGTTTTTAACCTTTCTACCCGTTAGGGATTTTATTTAGATTTTTAATAGGTTTGCTGATGCATAACAAACAGAACAAAATCCTGTTTGCTATGCATCATTGTTTTAGCGGTTATCGAGCAGAAAACCATACGATGTATAAAGGCAACTGCTCTCAAGTCTAATATCACGCCCATACGCTTCATAGCAAAAGTAGGGCTGAATGTGTTCGGGGATATTGATAGAACAGTATTCCTCTGCGTAGTAATATCCCAATTCCTCATCATCGGTAACATCGGTGAGCAAATCGAAATCGTCAAGCTCGTCCAATAGGTCTATAACCTCTGATACGCTTCTACACGCCTCATATTCAAGCACCGCCCCCAGTTTGTCTGCCTCGTCAGCCGATAGCTCCTCAAGGCGTTGTGCCAAGCCGTTTAAGACTTGTACGCTTGAATACTCCGAAATCACATCATTTAACCCAATAATGTAATTCTCGCAATCTGTAATGAAGTATTCCTCATAGTATTCGTTGATGCCGATCTCTTTCAGCACCTCGTTAAGCTTATCTTCACTCACGGGAAGCTTTACCCATTTTCCAACGAGATAACCCTCATTGTAACGCCCTAAATTTGTTATAAAAATTTTCATGTTTCTTTTTACCTTTCAAATTTCTTAAAAACTTCTTAAAAACCTTGATATTTTTGAAATTCTGTCCTATAATGACTTAATCTCATTTTTCTTGTGATTTTTTCCATTATCTAATTTCTTAACATTCATTGTTCTGCTCCTTTCTTGCAACGTGCTTTACGTTACATAATTTAATTTTATAAATTTTTGTTTTGGCTTATAACTCACGCTTCGACATGTTTTGACACACCACACCAACGAATGATTTTAATGGTAGAGGGAGGGGCGAGCCGAAGCGTAAAAGCCCTACCACAAAAATAGTGCAGAAAGTTTTGAACGAAAAGAAAAACAGAAAATTTGTTGCAAAAACTTATAAAAAAGGAAAAGCACCCCTACCACAAAGGGTAAGAGTGCTAACGTATATATTATCTGATGAGGTAGGAATATAGGCTGACATCAAGGCGTCCGTGTCCCAAATTGAAGCTGACCTCAAGGGCGAGGTCTTTTTGGAAATTGTGAGGGGTGTCACTTTTGAATCGTGGGTTATTATAGCCATAATCGTATTTACTCCGATCTATGAAAAGCTCATATTTACGCCCCTCATATACATCAATACCACGCTCCTTGGCTTCTTTAAGCTCGTTATAAAGCTCTCTTGCGTACTCGGCACGCATACGGTGGCTACCCATATTCTTGTCGATATGGCTTATCAATGGAGCATCGGGCGAAAGACCGCTTTTGAGCTTGTTATCAACCCAGTTCGTCAAGTTCCTTTGCTCACTTGGTAATACGATGGCGTGGCGTTCTTTGCCGCCCTTCTCGAGTAAGTGAAACGCATAAATTTGTCCGTGCTCGTTCCTTACGGCATCGTTGGCGGTCACAGCGGTGGGTGACGAAGGATCGAGCGAAGACCTACGGCATCCGCACACGGAGGCAAGATATAAAGCATCTTGATTTTGTGGTCTGTTTGCACTACTTGATTTAGGTAACTCCCCACGGCTATTTTTTACCGAGGTGTATGTACGCCTTTGAGTAAATCCCAATTCCTTTGGCGTTATGGTTTCTCCCCTAATTTTCGATATTGCAGAAAGCTCACGGCTAACCGTCCAAGATGACGCATCACGGTAGGCTTCCATATAGCGTGCAACCACGCTTTTGTCAATATCCTCTATATTTTTAATGCCCATCTCCTTACACACAGAAGACAGCCGATTTGCCGTATTTCTGTACTGCTCGGCGGTTTTCACGCTATGGATGCCTTCTGCTACGCCGTTCACCTTGACTTTCTTTTCGCCAATCCTCAAGAGCTCGTCAATACGCTTGTTTAGCTGAATTGTTATGTTCTTGTGGTTACGCCCCATACACATCACCCCATTCTAAATTTTGGTTAAGTCTGAAACCATCTGCGTTTTTTTACGGAACCCTATGGCTAAAAAAACCGTTTGGTCGGTGGATTTTACTTGCCGTAAAATCTTCCTGCGAGGTGGGATTTTCTTGTGCGAAAATCCTACGCTTTTTGTGGGGATAAAGCATCCAAACTGCGTTTGGC
>JAFTQL010000057.1 GCA_017462795.1 Clostridia bacterium | reverse complement strand
CGAACACGTTCGTGTGAGTCGCCCCTACAATCGGTTTGTCAACCATCATCTACACCCGTGGAGTTGGTTCTTGGCGCTTTTACGGACAAAAGAGCGCCCCAACCGCCGTAGGGGACAGCGCCTCGATGTCCCGTGATATAGGACGGGTCATAACCCACCTCATGGCGGCAGACAAAAGAAAGCTTCAACCTCGTAGGGGCGACCACCGGTCGTCCGCGATATATGACGGTTCACATCCAACCTCTCGGCGGCAGAAAAAAGAATGCCCCAACCTCGTAGGGGACAGCACCTCGATGTCCCGCAAATAAACGCCAATAACCAACAACACGGGTGCGAACGAAGGTCGCCCTCCCGTTTGTAGGGGCGACCACCGGTCGTCCGTGAGGCATGACGGTTTACAGCCAACCAACAATTAATCATTAAAATATATTTTTGCGAGGTTTTGCGAACGCAAAATTACGCAAACGCTCGCAAATGATTCGCAAATGCACGCTACAATAACAATAACTATAACTATAACAATAACAAAAACATATACTCCCTCTCTATAGTCTCTCCCTCTTTTCTGAAAAACTATATATAATTAATCCCCCATGGTGGTGGGGGGAGTTATGGGCGCTTTGCGCGTTTAGAGTTATGAGCGCCTTCGGCGCGTTGAGGGGGTGGGAGAAGAGAGAAGGGAGAGGGGGAGAAAATAAAATTGGTCCGAACAGTTTTATCGCAGGTTGCTGTTTTTATACGGTGTTCCGATAAAGCCTACCTGCTTGAAATCCTCGGGATCATTGCGGATGATATAGTCGATGTAGGACGCTATCATTTTGGCGGTGAGGACATATCCGGTGGGAGACATGTGACCGCCCATATGGAAGTGGCGCCTGAATTCGCTGTCATATATCGGACCGTATTTGTAGAGGTCGATGACGTAGCAGTTCGGGAAGGCTGCCGCAAGGTCGTAGAGGGCTTGGCAGACCGCTTGCTTCTGCTCTGCCTTGGGGTCATTCTCCGCGTCACGGGGGATGGTCACAAGGAAAAATCTGGCGTCGGGCTGTATCTCCTGATAGTGGCTGATTATGGCGGCGTAATAGCCGATAAAATTCTTCGCGTTCTCCCTGCGGTTTTTGGGATGGACATCGGATATCGTTCCCACCTCGGGACAGACTCCGTTGATGATGTCGTTGACGCCGAGGGCGATTATATAGCACTGACACGCTTTGTCCCTGTCCCAGAAGCCCATTTTGTCAGCGTATGAGTCAACATACTGCTTGGCTGTCATTCCGCCTTTTGAGAAGTTGTAGACCGTTGAGCCGCACATTCTTGCGAGGTACTGTCCCCAGGAATGCTCGTAGAAGTCGAGATACACTCTGCCGCCGTGAGGGTTGGTAGCCTCAAGCTCACCCGAGGAAAGGCTGTCGCCAACGCAGGCTACGGTGCGGAAGATACTGCAAAATCCGCCGTCGGAAACGATCGTGTCAAGGGGCTTTTCGTTGGGGTCGGACATAAATTTTCTGATATCCATGGTTTTTTCTCCGTTCTGTGTTTTTTTACAAAGCTTTACGGGATAATTATAGCCCAATGAGTAAAAAATGTCAAGGGGATATTTTTTTAAAAAAATTAAAAAATAAAAAAGTATTTTCGATTTTTTTTGCGTATCTTATTTATGTGGTTAAAAAAATTGCGATAAAACTGTCGGAAGGAGGATATGATGAGCGAAAACAATGTAAGCGTGAGAGATCTGTTTCTGGAGCACGAGAAAAACACTTTATCGGAATACGCCTGTCTCACGTCGCAGAGCCGCGGCAGGGACAACGCTTATGTGCCTTGCAGTATACGCACCGAATTCCAGCGGGACAGAGACAAGATACTTCATTCACAGTCCTTCCGTCGGCTTATGAACAAAACTCAGGTCTTTCTCGCTCCCGCGGGCGACCATTACCGCACGAGAATGACCCACACACTTGAGGTAACGCAGATAGCCCGCATCATCGCTCGGGCGCTCAGGCTCAACGAGGACCTTACAGAGGCGGCGGCTCTGGGACACGACATAGGTCACACCCCCTTCGGTCACGCGGGCGAGTACGCTATGCAGAAGTGCTACGATCCTGAGTTTACCCACTACAAGCAGAGCTTGCGGGTGGTGGAGAAGCTGGAGAAGGGCGGAAAGGGACTCAACCTCACATGGGAGGTGCGGGACGGCATTGTCAACCACACGGGTAAGAACATGGCGTCCACGCTTGAGGGAGTGATAGTCAAGTTTGCCGACAGGATAGCCTATATCAACCACGATATCGATGACGCCTGCCGCGCGGAGATACTCTCGCCCGACGATATTCCCAAGCACATCCGTTACATACTCGGAAGTACCCACTCCGAGCGTATAAATACCATGGTCTACTCCATAATAAAGGAGAGCGCCGACAAGCCCTATATAGCAATGCAGCCCTATGTGCAGAGTGCCACGGACAGTTTGCGTGAATTTCTCTTTGAGCATGTCTACAGAAATCCCGTGGCAAAGTCAGAGGAATCCAAGGCGCAGGAGATGCTGATGCGTCTGTTTGAGCATTTTGTCAGGAATCCCGACAAGCTGCCTTCGATATACCAAAACAACATAGAGTCGGACGGTGTGGAAAGGTGCGTGTGCGACTTTATTTCGGGAATGACGGACAGATACGCCATTGAGCTGTATTCCGACCTCTATATTCCAAAGGTATGGAGGGGGCGCAGAGAATGATTCCGAGAGAGATAATAGATGAGATAGTATTCAGAAACGACATAGAAACGGTCATAGGCTCATATGTGACGCTCAAGCGGGCAGGCTCCAATTACCAGGCGCCCTGTCCCTTCCACAGTGAGCGAACGCCCTCGTTTACCGTATTTCCCGCCACCAAAAGCTTTTACTGCTTTGGCTGCGGAGCGGGGGGAGATGTTATCACCTTTGTCATGCGGTCGGAGAATGTGGAATATGTTGACGCGCTGAAGATACTGGCGGACAGAGCTGGTATAAGCATTCCCGACGACAAGGATGAGAGGGCGGAGAGCGGCGTGCCGAGAAAGCGGCTGTACGAGCTGAATCTCGCCGCGGCAAAGTTTTTCAGGGAATGCCTTTTTGACCCGAAGCAGGGAGCGGAGGCAATGGAATATCTCCACGGTCAGAGGCAGCTTGACATGGCTACCATCAAGCATTTCGGACTGGGGTACTCGCCCGACAGCTTCTGGGCGCTGACAAACAAAATGACCTCTCTCGGGTTTACCGAGGAGGAGCTTATAGCGGGCTTCCTCTGCAAGAGGAGTCAGAAGTCGGGAAAGCTTTTCGACCTCTACCGCAACAGAGTCATCTTTCCCATCATAGACACGTCCGGCAACATAGTGGCGTTCGGCGGACGTGTCATGGACAATTCCGATCCCAAATACCTCAACTCATCCGACACCCCTGCCTTCAAGAAGAGCCGACACCTGTTTGCGCTCAACTACGCGAGAAAGCACTGCGCCGAGCGGATGATACTCTGCGAGGGATATATGGACGTTATCGCGCTCCACGCGGCGGGCTTTGAGAACGCCGTGGCTACGCTGGGAACGGCTATCACCTCCGAGCAGGCGAGAATATTTGCCAAGTATACAAAGAAGGTCATTATCTGCTATGACTCCGACAAGGCGGGTCAGAACGCGGCGAGCAAGGCGATGAGACTGCTTGGCGAGGTGGGGCTTGACGTCCGCGTCATAAAGCTGAACGGCGCCAAGGATCCCGACGAGTACATAAAGAAATTCGGAGCGGACAGCTTTGGCAGGTGTCTTGACGACAGCAAAACGGGCTTTGAGTTCAGGATGGACAAGATACTTGGCGAGCATGATATAAGCATTGCCGACGAGAAGATAAAGGCGTCCTTTGAGATATGCTCCATGATCGCCGATGTCTCCAACAATGTTGAGAGGGATATCTACGTTCAGCATGCCGCGAGTGTGCTGGAGGTGCCTGTGGACTCGGTGAGAAACGATGTTGGCAGGATAAGGAACAAGAAGCTGAGCGAGTACAAAAAGAAGCAGAGCAAGGACGCGCTGCTCTCCATCAAGAACATAGGCGACAGGGTCAATACCGACTCGGCGAAATTCGTGGCGGCAAACGACTGCGAGGAGAGCATACTCGCCATGATGATGATATTTGACGAGTACAGGCACGGTGTTGTTACGGGCGGAATAGAGCTTACTGCGGACGACTTTGTGACAGCCTTCGGGCGCAAGGTGTTCGAGACGCTTTGCGAGCTTGAAAATTCACCCGGAGGGTACTCCCGCGCAATGCTTGGTCAGCGGTTCTCCCTTGAGGAGATCGGCAGGCTTGAGAAGATAGAGGTGGAGCGCAGACAGCTGACGAGAAACGACCGCGAGGTGTTTGATTCCTGCGTGAAGGCTCTCAAGGCTCAGAAGGCATTCGGTGCGGATGTCAAGGGACAGGACCTGCTCGCCATGATACGGCAAAGCCGTGCGGATAAGCAGACAAAATAACGTAAACTTTTAAGTGAAACAAGGCGGTAGGGGCGACCAGAACTCCGCTTCACTACGTACTACGAACAAGTTCGTGTGAGTCGCCCCTACGGAGATAGGTGACATTTGGTTGCATCCGTGATATTTGTTCCGCGCATGACCTTACGACAGGTCAGAATTTGATGAAGTGTGAAAAGCGAAAAAGCGAAAAAGCGAAAAAAGTGTGAAAATGAAAGGATAAACAAACATGTCTGAAAACGAGATCATTGAGCAAGTCGAGAAAAACGAGAAAAACGAAAAAATAACAAATATCGATGAGCTTATAGCGAAAAGTAAGGAAGGAAAGTTGTCACAATCCGAGATCGACGAGGCGGTTGAGGAGATGGATTTCGACAACGACAGCCTTGACAAATTCTATGACGCGCTTGAGGACAGCGGAATACCGCTCCCCGACGATATATCAAGCTCCGAGATGAGCGAGATCGAATCCGAGGTAGAGGCGTTCGGCACAAGCGAGAACATGGAGAGGATACTTGAGCAGGAGGGTCTTGCCATCGACGACCCCGTCCGCATGTACCTCAAGGAGATAGGCAGAGTTCCGCTGCTGACCTCCGACAGGGAAAGAGAGCTTGCCGAGATAATGGGCGGAGACTGTGACGAGGAGCTGAAAAACCCGGCAAAGAGCGAGCTGTTGGAGGAAAACCTCAGACTTGTTGTAAGTATTGCCACTAGATACGTGGGCAAGGGCCTGTTTTTCCTTGACCTTATCCAGGAGGGAAATCTGGGACTTATGAAGGCGGTGGATAAGTTTGACTACAACCGCGGATATAAGTTCTCCACCTACGCTACGTGGTGGATAAGACAGGCGATAACAAGGGCTATTGCCGATCAGGCGAGAACCATCAGAATACCTGTCCACATGGTGGAGACCATTCACAAGGTGTCCCGCTACTCCCGCCAGATGCTCCAGGAGCTGGGACGTGAGGCGACAGCCGACGAGATAGGCGAGAAGATGGGCATGAGCGCGGAGAAGGTAAGAGAGCTAATGAAGATCGCTCAGGATACAGTTTCCCTTGAGACCCCCATCGGTGAGGAGGAGGACAGCCACCTTGGCGACTTTATCCCCGACGTGGACACCCCCGCCCCCTACGACGCTGCGGCATCAAACATCATCCGAGAGG
Organism: Clostridia bacterium; assembly: GCA_017462795.1. Classification (GTDB taxonomy): domain Bacteria; phylum Bacillota; class Clostridia; order Oscillospirales; family CAG-272; genus HGM12713. The sequence goes on along the minus strand of JAFTQL010000057.1, from coordinate 8,171 downwards.
TAATTGAAAAGGAGCTTCACACGCTGACTCCCCGTGAGGAGCATGTCATCAAGCTGAGATTCGGTCTGTACGACGGACGCACAAGAACACTTGAGGAAGTGGGTAAGGAATTTGACATTACCCGTGAGAGAATACGTCAGATAGAGGCAAAGGCGCTGAGAAAGCTCCGCCATCCCAGCCGCGCAAGACACCTTCGCGGATTCCTTGACTAAAATCGTTGTTTTACACAAAAGCCGCGCATGGCAATTGTGAGGTGTGACAATTAAACGGTCAATGTATAAGAAATGTCAAACTTATAAATGTGCAAAGTGACGGATTTTTTGAAAAAGTATTTAAAAACCGAGCTTTTTTGCGGCTTTAGCAAAGCTCCGTCACAAAAAAATCACTTGACATTTTTGGAAATTTGGTGTAAAATATTATAGTATCGAAAGTGGGGCTTTCACGCCCGTAATGTTCAAGGAGGAACGTAATGAATAAGAGAATTATAAGTCTTATTTTGTGTTTAGTAATGCTGGTTGCTTGTCTCGCGGGTTGTGCGCAGAAGACTGATGACAGCAGAACCAATCAGATCAATCAGGATCAGTTTGAAATGGCAATGACCCTTTCAATGTATCTGATGTGCGAGGAGCCTGTGTCCGCGGAGCAGGAGATAGCGCTTGAGGATGAGATCAACTCTATTCTCAAGGGTAAGTTCAAGACTGCCGTTGACCTCAGATTCTATACCGAGGAAGAGTATTATACACAGCTTGAAAAGTCCTTTGCCGACAGAGACGCCGCCGCTGAGGCAGGCACTCTCAGACAGGAGGAGGAGCTGACCGAGGATATAACATATACCGACGAGTACGGTATCACACAGATAAAGTACCCCACCGTTGAGGGCTATCAGGTAGATATATTCTATGTTGGCGGATATGCAAAGTTCGCTCAGTATCTTGCTGATAACAGACTGGCAAAGCTTGACGAGGAGCTGAGCAGTGCTTCCAAGATACTCAACGACTATATCTCTCCCGATTATCTCACATATCTTAAGAAGAACAGCAACGGTACATACGCTATCCCCAACAACACGGCTATCGGCGAATATACCTGCCTGCTTCTCAACAAGGACGTGCTTGCCAAGACAAGATATAACACCGCAAACGGACTTAAGGAGTTCACAAGTCTTACGTGCGACGCCACAAAGAGCATTCTCGAGCAGGTAAGCACGGAGCACAAGGAATACGTTCCTCTTTACTCCTGTCTCGGAGCTGACGGACTTGCTCTTTCGGGCATCAAGTACTGGGGCGTTGACGAGAAGGGTCTGTTCTCCGACGACTTCTCTCTCATCATGAGCTCCTACAATACAGAGGCTAAATACGGAACTGAGGAATCCTACATGTCCTCTATCATCAACGGTCTTAACAACTCCGCATTCAAGAGCCAGCTCAAGACTCTCAAGTCCTACAAGAGCAGCGGCTACTTCGGAACTGAGAAGGACCTTGAGGACGGTAAGGTAGCGGTTGCTTACGTAAAGGGCGGCGCTGAACTGCTTGATATGTACGGCGAGAACTACGAGGTCGTTGTTATCCAGCAGCCCACCCTCACAACAGACGATATCTATGCTGATATGTTCGCTGTTTCCTCCACCTCCCAGGATCTCTCCAGAAGCATGGAGATACTCTGCCACCTCAACACAGACGAGACCTTCCGCAACCTTCTCCTTTACGGAATTGAGGGCGTGAACTACGAGATGGTCAACTCCGAGTATCTTGATGAGAACGAGGATCCCTATCAGGTAGTAAGACGTATCAACAACGACTATATGATGGATGAGGCAAAGACGGGTAACACAATGCTTACCTATACCCTTGAGGGCGGAGATCCCACATACAAGGAATACATAAAGACACAGAACCTTGATGCTGTAGTTGACATCACCATGGGATTCACACTCACTTACGACAAATACACCGTAGACATGGAGCAGATGCAGCTCATCCGTCAGCTTTCCGCCGAGGTGCTGACCAAGATCGAGGCTATAACATACGAGAACTTTGACACCGAGTATGCGGCGCTGGTAACAGAATACGGCTCACACGATACCGTAAAGCCCATGCTGTCAATGCTTGAGCCCACCTCGGAGGAGGAGCCCGCTTCGCTTTCCTTCCTGTATAACGCTTGGGCAGAGGATATCAAGATCTACATTCCCGAGGAAGAGGAATAATTTAATTGAAAACACAAAGGGGCTGAGTCATTTTCAGCCCCTTGATTTTATTATAAAACAGATTTTGAGGATTTGATATTTTGAAAAGATATGATCATGTTATTTGGGATTTTAACGGTACGCTGCTGGATGATGTTATGACGGGCATAAGATCGGTAAACACATTGCTCGCCGAACGCGGACTTGATGTTATCGAGAGCATTGAGCGGTACAGACAGGTGTTCCGCTTTCCCATAATCGACTATTACAGGTCCTTGGGCTTTGATTTTGAAAAAGAACCCTATGAGGTGTTGGCGCCGTTGTGGGTGGAGCTTTATCTTGAGAACGTAAAGACAGCGGAGCTGTACGGCGACGTGAGGCAGACGCTGGACTTTATAAGGGAGCGGGGCGTTTCTCAGAGCGTGCTGTCAGCCACCGAGCTTTGCATGCTGAGAGGTCAGCTTGCCTCTCTCGGCATAACCGACTATTTTGAGGAGATAATGGGTCTGGATAACATCCATGCGGGCTCAAAGCTCTCCCTTGCCTATGATTGGAGAGAAAGGCATCCCCGCGACAGGGTGCTTCTTGTGGGCGATACCGACCACGACGTCCGTACAGCCCAAGCCCTGCATGCCGATTGCATTCTCATCTGCCGTGGACACCAGTCAAGAGAGCACCTGCTGACCACAGGCGTCCCCGTCGCCTCCGACCTCACTGCCGTGCGTGAGATGGCAAAATAAATTTCACGGGCGTAAAGCAGATCAATTAAGAAAAAGGAGCCTGAGTGCGAGCTATCGGGAATAAACACCGTCAGCGGTCAGCGTGGACAGGGATAAATTCTTTGAGATATATCTCGGTGCTGTGAATACTTAAGGCTATAAAGCCGAAGCACATAAAAAGGAACTGAGTCAGGTTGATTTCTCAGTTCCTTTTTACGTTTTTTTGCTGACGAGAAATCCAAGTCATACGGTATCATCCTTAACGATCTTACCGTCGGATATCTCGATGATCCTGTCAGCTTGTCTTGCAACATCCTTGTCGTGTGTGACCATGATAATAGTCTGACCGAGGCTTTGGTTGGACTCGCGCAGCAGGCGGACTATCTCGGAGGAATTGGCGCTGTCAAGATTTCCCGTTGGCTCATCGGCAAGGAGTAGGGCGGGGGAGGTGACGAGGGCGCGGGCAATGGCAACGCGCTGCTGCTGTCCGCCGGAGAGCTGATTGGGATAATGCAGATCCTTGTCGGCAATACCCAACAGCCCGAGTATTTCCTTGAGCCGCTTCTCCTCGCAGTGCCGTCCGTCCAGCTCCAGAGGGAGAAGGATGTTGGAGCGCACATTGAGCATGGGCAGAAGATTGAAAAACTGATATATGATAGCCACCTTACGCCTGCGGAACGCCGCAAGCTTTTTTTGCGAAAGGGAATAAACATCCTCCCCGTCCACCGTCACCTTTCCCGATGTGGGGACATCCACCCCACCGATAAGATGCAGGAGCGTGGATTTACCCGAGCCGCTTGTGCCCGTTATCGCCACAAACTGCCCCGCCTCTACGGTGAAGGACACGTGATCCAGCGCCATTGTCTGCGCGCCGAAGGCGTTATATTCTTTTGTGAGCTCCTCTACGGTCAATATGTTCATGGCGCACCTCCGTCAAAATGTTTTCTTCAATTCGTTTATTATATTGGTTTTCTTTACCGTCGCCGTCATGAATACGGAAAGTATGACGGTGACAACGGTAACCGCCCCGAATGCCATGCCTATTTCGGCAAACGGGTAAATAAACACCGTTCCCGGGTCATTCATGGATATGAAATAATACAGCGTACAGTCAATGACCATCGCCCCTATCAGTATGAACATCAGCATGTAGATGCCGTAATATACCGCCTCCAGCAGTACCATTCTGTAAAGCATTCCGTCCTCAGTTCCCATGGATTTGAGCATGGCAAACTCGCCCTTGCGCTTGTTGAAGCTTACGTACAGAATACAGAAGGCGCTTAAAAACGACACGGCGAAGATGAGAAGGATGACGGCTACTACGGTAAAATAAAACTTCTTTGCGATCGGGTCGCCGTCGATGGACACGCCGTTGCCTGTCATGTAGCGGACCATCAGCGAGAAAAGCACAAGGATCAGCGAGGAAAGGGAGACCGAGAGGGAGAGCTGACGGTAGCGGTGCTTGTTGTTGGTGTAGTTGCAGGATGCCAGACTGCCTGTTATGCCGAATTTTTTGATCATCAGCTTGTCGAGCGGAGACTTTTTAAAGGATACGTTGATCCTGTAAGCGCTCCTGGCGATCTCCACCGCCGTACTGCCAAAGAGACGGAGCGCGGGGCGGATGGAGGCCGCGGTCACGGTCATAAGGCTGAGAGCGACAACGGAAAGCGCAAAGGGGAGAGGAGTTCCGTGAAGAAACGGAACGACATCCGTGACACCGTATTCGGCAGAGAAAAGCTCATTGAGTACGCCCACAAGAGGACGCACCGCCGCAATGCCCACGCCAAACCCCAAGGGAATGGCTATGAGCGACACCCACAGCGCGTCAAAGAACAGCAGAGCCGCCTTGTGAGCCGTTTTTGCGCCCAGCGTGGAAAGAACGGACAGCGTGCGCGCTTTTTCGGCAAGGCTTACGGAAAGCGTGTTGTACATGGCGATTGCCGCGCCCGCCACTGCGATTGAGGTGAACAGGACGCAGATTCCGATCACCAGTATCATGTCGCTGTCCTGAGATATTCTTTGTATCAGCTCATCGCCTTCAAAGCCCCAGGAGGTGTGATCCATCTTTAAAATATTCCATTGAGCGTCTGCCAGCCCCAGACAAAAGGCACAGACAATGACGATGAGCGCCACAGAGAGCGTAAGCCCCAGAACGGTGACGGCTGTCTTGCTTTTTCTTGTTATCAGAGAGGATAGCGATATTTTTATTATATATTTCATAGCTCCTCCGACGCGGAATTTGCAATTATCTTACAATAATTATAACATACCTTATTTTACATTTCAATACAAAAATTCACAAATGATCACAAATAATCACAATAAATTCACCAATCAAGTTGACAAAACACATTAAATGTGGTAAAATAAATAGGCGAAAAGTTATTTTTCGCGCTAATATATCATATAATCGGATAGGAGGTGAATATGATGGCAGAATTCAGAAAGACACTTCAGGGACTTCCTTGGATCGTAAAGCTTCTTCTCGTTATCTTCTACGATATCTACGGAGCTCTCGTTCGTATCTCCAGAGGCGATGTTGTAGGAATAGTTGTTGGTATTCTTCAGCTCGTTACAGGAAACTTCTTCGGTATCGCTTGGATCATCGACCTGATCACAGTTATCGTTAAGAAGGAAGTTACCGTTCTCGCGTAACCTTACTTAATACAAAAAGGATCACCGCTTCGTGGGTGATCCTTTTTGATTATACTATATTAACCAAACTTGCTTGCGTTGTCAAATGGGGAAGGGGAGACGGTTTGGGGAGTCTCAGATGTAAAGCGGGGATTTGTCTGCTCAAAGAGCCATGTCCACATTTCTTCTGAGCGGAAGGTCTGCGTCCATGAATCGTGTCCCACGCCCTCGTATACTGTGAGCCTTGCGTTTCCGCCCTTGCGGTGTATGGCGTTCACCATCTTTTGGCTTTCCTCGCATAAAACGGTGGTGTCCGCGTCTCCGTGGAAAGCCCACACAGCCGTCTTTTTCAGCCTGTGCGCGTCCCAGTACATTCCGCCGCCGCATATGGGAACGATAGCCGCAAACAGCTCGGGGCGGGAGATGCCCATCTGCCATGTTCCGTAGCCGCCCATGCTGTTTCCGATGAGATAGACACGCGACTTGTCAACGTACCCGGGGGCGATCATAGCCTCGATAAAGTCCTGAAGCTGTTCAAAAATATCAAACCACGATTCCGCGTAGCACTGAGGAGCCACCGACAGCGCGCCTGAAAGAAGCTCGGTCGTTTCCTTGAAAAAAGAGTTGTTGCGCAGTACATCGGGGTTTCTTCCTCTTGTGCCCGCTCCGTGGAGAAAGATGACAAGCGGGTATTTATTCTTGTCGGAAAAGTCCGTGGGGTATCTGAGAACGTAATCTAATTCCTTATATCTCGCAATTTCCATTTTTAACTCCTTTAAAAAATTTAAAAAACAGATGTTTTGTAGGGATCGGTGTACCTACAATCGAACAAGGCAAACACATTGATAAATCCCAAATTGGAATCAAATAAAATCAATCGTTTGATGTGAAATAGTATTTATTAAATTATTCTGTCGCAGGGTGTCTGCGACAGACTTAATGTGATTATCTGAGCATTCCTTCAAGAGCTGTCTTGGCTGCTGTCAGAGCCTCGTCGATCTTAGAGGCGTCCTTACCGCCTGCCATAGCGTTGTCGGGACGTCCGCCGCCCTTACCGCCTGTGACAGCCGCTACCGCTCCCACAAGCTTGCCTGCGTGAGCGCCGCCCGCAACGGCATCCTTGCCCGCGACAGCGATAAAGTTGAGCTTGCCTCCGCCGTTTATGGCGAGGACAGCAACCGTGTCGGGGTAATTTGCCTTGATATCATCGGCAAGCGCTCTCGCGGCGTCTGCCTGCATGTCGTCAAGTCTTGCGGCGATCAGTCTGAAGCTGCCGACAGAGACAGCGGAGGCGAGGATGGAGTTCAGCTTACCCGACGCGAGCTTTGCGTTGAGCGCCTCGATCTCCTTCTTAGCCGCACGCAGCTCTTCCTCGATAGCCGTTGCTCTTTTTGCGATGTCGGTATGGTTCTGTACCTTAAGAACCGACGCAGTCTCACCGATAAGCGCATCCTTATTTGCGATAAGCTTAAGAACGCCGAGACCTGTTACAGCCTCTATTCTTCTCACGCCTGCCGCAACGGAGGATTCGGAGATTATCTTGAACAGACCTATCTTTCCTGTATTGTCGCAGTGAGTACCACCGCAAAGCTCGGTGGAGAAGTTACCCATCTTGACCATACGCACTACCTTGCCGTATTTCTCTCCAAAGAGAGCCATAGCGCCGTTCTGTCTTGCGGTTTCGATGTCGGTCTCCATAGTGGTTATCTCGTTTGCCGTGAGTATGTTGAGATTTACAAGGCTTTCTACCTTGGCTATCTCCTCGGAGGTAAGAGCGGCAAAATGAGTAAAGTCAAATCTGCATATCTCGTCGCTGACATATGAGCCCGCCTGCTCGACGTGTGAGCCGAGAACTGCTCTGAGAGCCGCCTGGAGCAGATGGCACGCGGAGTGGTTACGACGAATGGCGTCACGCTTTGCGTCCTCGATATCGGCTGTTACCTCGTCGCCCACCTTGAGCGATCCGTTGGCAACTGTGCAGAGGTGGACATAAACGCCGTCTGTCTTTTTGGTGTCATATACGTTAGCGATGAAGCCCTCGGAGTAGATAGTACCCGTGTCGCCAACCTGTCCGCCGCCCTCGCCGTAGAAGGGGGTGCGGTCAAGAACGATGGAGCAGTCGCCGCTGTCCACGCTTTGCACGCTTCCATCGTCGGTGAGGATAGCTATGACCTTTGCGGTGCTTCTGTAATCGGTGTAGCCTGTAAATTCAGTCTTCGCAAGGTCGGAGAGGACGGATTTTGAGGACTCGTCCCAGCCGCCTATATTGGCTCTCGCTTCTCTTGCGCGCACCTTCTGCTGCTTCATAAGGCGCATAAAGGTCTCCTCGTCAAGCTTGAGTCCGTTTTCCTCGGCTATCTCGCGGGTAATGTCGATGGGGAATCCAAAGGTATCGTAAAGCTTGAATACCTCCTCACCCGAAATGGTGTCGGCGTGGCCGGCAACAGCGCCTCTTATGAGATCGGAGAGAATGGAGAGACCCGCGTCAATGGTGGCGTCAAACCTCTCTTCCTCCATGGAAATGACCTTAAGGATATAATCCTTCTTTTCGCCAAGCTCGGGATAAGCGTCCACGTTCTCGCCGATGACCACCTCGCAAAGCTCGCAGAGGAAGGCGCGGTTGATGCCGAGAAGCT
>JAFTQL010000010.1 GCA_017462795.1 Clostridia bacterium | reverse complement strand
TACCTTGCTGTAATCCATATCAGTTGCAGTTTCCTCTCTCCTCAATATCTAATGTGGCATCGTAAAGAACGCCCGTGTCCTTGTACTTATGAAGCACAAAGTGTGTCGCCGTGGAGATGACCTCTTCAATGGGGGCGAGCTTCTGAGAGACGAAGAAGGCGACCTCCTTCATTGTTTTGCCCTCAATAAGAACGGACAGGTCGTATGCGCCTGACATGAGGTATACCGACTTCACCTCGGGATAATTGTATATTTTTTCGGCAACACGGTCATAGCCCTTGTCTCTTTGGGGAGTGAGCTTGACATCGATCATTGCTGTGACCGACTCGCGCTCGGTCTTTTCCCAGTCGACCACCGCCTTGTAGCCGAGTATTGTACCGTTTGCTTCAAATTCATTTATCTGAGCCTTGACATCCGCAAGGGGAAGGTCAAGCATAACGGCGATCTGCTCGGCGGTGAGCTTTGCGTCGCCCTCAAGTAATTTGAGTATTTCAAAATTCATGGCAGCTATCCTTTCTGTATCTATACATCTGTTTTTGTTATTTCTGCATCCTGCTTACTATGTTTTCATAGGAAAGACCGTATTTGTCGGCGATATCGCGGGCATAGCTCTTGCCGTCCGGCTTCTGACGGAAGATCTTGAAGGAGCGTCTGCCGTCCTCAATACCCGCTACAAGCGTGTCGATAACAGCTCCGCCGTCGGGGGCGGTGCGGGCATTTATGTTGTCTATCTCCGCCGCCAGCTCATGAAGGTGGGTGGAGAACAGACAGCGGCAGCCCACGCGGGAGAAGCCCGCCAGAACCTCTGCGGCGATATATGACGCCTCAAAAGAGCCTGTGGAGGAAAGGGATTCGTCAAGCAGAACAAGGCTGTCGGCGCTCACTTCCTCAAAAATATCGCGGAGTCTCGCGCATTCCTCGCCCAGACGTCCCTTGTCTATAGTGTCGTCAGCTCCCGTGGGGAAGTGTGTAAATATACCGTCGGCAATGCTTATGGTGGCGCTCTCGGCGGGAACGAACATGCCAAGCTGCATCATAGCCTGAGACAGACCGATAGCGCAGGTAATGACCGATTTTCCGCCACGGTTAGGTCCTGTGAGGACATATATCATGGCGTTGTCCTTATCCATCTCAACGTCGTTCGCCACAATGTCATAGTCCACCTTAAGCGCAACGCAAGGGTTGTAAAGCTCCTTTGCCACAAATGCGCGGCTTCCGTCCTCGGGGATCTCGGGACGGCAAAGATAAAGTCCCTTTTCCGTAAGCGTGCGGAGCAGAGCCGTACCTCTGACGAGAAACTCTATCTCGGGCATGAGGTTAAGCAAAAAGTCGGTGTTCTCAAGCACATAGCTCTGAACTATCTTCTTCCATGAGCGCAGTGACTGCTTGTAAACGTCGTTTATTGCCGAATTGAAGGCAAGCGCAAGCGCGGTCTTCTGGTTTTCCGACTGCTTTTTGCTGAAGGGAACGAGGTTGGCAATACAAGTGTATTCGTCGTCCTTGAAATTAAGACGGAGTATCTTGTCGATAACATCACCCGAACGGAAGGGCTCGGGATTGATGGACAGCACTCCCGCGCTTGCGGGACGGAGCTGAGCGTCAAGATTGACACCTATGGTAACGCTTCTGATATCGCGCACACGGTTGGTAAGCTCGGAGAGCTTCACGTTAAGCTCCTTGTAGTAATCGCTGTCGGCAAGCTCGGATATACGTGTGGCAAGAGTGCGCAGAGACGCGCTCTTCACCTTGTCCTTTATGGGAGACAGCCCCGCGTTGAGCGTGGCGATACTGGAGATGTAAAGCTCTATCTCGGTAATGCTCTCAAGATAGGACTCTGTCTCTCCCGTGTCCGCCTCAAGGCGTCGAAGCTCCATGATATCCGTAAGTATGGGTATAAGCTTTGTGAGCGTGACGGATATTTCGGGAAACTCCAGCATGTCTCCGAAAACGTCCATTCTATGAAGAATAACTCTTTTATCGGAGGTGAAATATTCGTCAAGATTGCTGTTTTTCAGATTGAAAACGTCAAGAAGTCCCAGCTCGTCGAGAACGAACATATCGATATTGGGTCTGTTCGCCTCGCTGTAATGCTTTCGCTGTGTCTCTTCGTCAGGGAAGATCAGGCTGAATTTTTCAAGTTCGGTAGTCATCTGTTATTCCTTTCGGGAGTTTTTGTTTGATTGAGTATGTGTTTATTGCATGAAAACAATAAACACATATGCCACAGCGACCTGCGCCATGATTATCAGCGGAATGCCCACCATGAATTTGACATGCCTTGTCTTGTGCCGTATGATCTGCATGGTGGCGAACATGGCAACAGAACCGCCGAGGGCTGACAGCAACAGAAGTGTTGCCTCTCTTGTTCGGTGCTTTTGAAGGTGCTTGGCTGCAAATTTGTCATATACGCACACTACCACAGATATCAGGGAAATTACAGCCAGATAGCCGATTATAATATATTTTTCCATGTCAGTTCTTCTTTGCTGGGAAGCTGTCCTTCAGACCCACCACGCGGTTGAATGTGTTCTCGTGCTTTGTATCCTTGCAGTAGTAGCCGTCGCGTACAAACTGGAACTTGTCGCCCGCCTTTGCCTCGGCAAGAGAGGGCTCTATCTTCGCTCCCTTGATAACTGTCAGGGATTCGGGGTTGAGATAATCGTTATAGGTCTTATCCTCGGGAATGGCGTTTACGTTTTCAATGGTAAACAGTCTGTCGTAAAGCATAAGCGTCGTGTCGCAGGCGTACTTTGCGGACAGCCAGTGGATAGTGCCCTTTATCTTTCTGCCGTCTGTGGGATTGCCGTTTTTCGTCTCCAGGTCGGCGGTGGCGTGGATCTCCACCACATTGCCGTCAGCGTCCTTGACTATCTCGCCGCACCTGATGATATAAGCGCCCATCAGTCTTACCTCGCCCTCGGGCTTGAGGCGGAAGAATTTGGGAGGGGGAACCTCGGCAAAATCGGATGCGTCAATGTATATCTCCCTGGTAAAGGGAAGCGCTCTTGTACCCGCGTCGGGGTTCTGAGGATTGTTGGGCAGATCGAAGTACTCCGTCATATCCTCGGGATAGTTGTCAATAATTACTTTTACAGGGTGCTCGATGGCGATCCTTCTGGGTGCCTCCGCGTTCAGCTCCTCACGGATGCAGTGCTCCAGCATACCGATGTCAACAAGGCTGTTCGCCTTGGAAACACCCGCGCTTCTTACAAAATTGAAGATGGACGAGGGGGTGTAGCCTCTTCTGCGGAGCGCGCAGATGGTGGGCAGACGGGGGTCATCCCAGCCGTCAACCATGTCGTTCTCAACAAGGTATCTGAGATATCTCTTGGACATAACGGTGTTTGTCACATTAAGTCTTGCGAACTCTCTCTGCTTTGGCTTGGACTCAAAGCCGATGTTATCGATGACCCACTCGTAAAGGGGACGGTGGTTCTCAAATTCAAGAGAGCAGAGGGAGTAGGTGATACCCTCAAGAGCGTCCTGAATGGGATGAGCGTAGTCGTAAAGGGGATAGATACACCACTTGTCGCCCTGACGGTGGTGAGAGGTATGGACGATACGGTAGATAGCGGGGTCACGCATATTCATGTTGGGGGACGCCATGTCTATCTTGGCACGGAGCGTGCGGCTTCCGTCGGGGAACTCACCTGCTCTCATGCGGCGGAACAGGTCAAGGTTCTCCTCCACGCTTCTGTTTCTGTAGGGACTCTCCTTGCCCGCCTCCGTCAGCGTTCCTCTGTACTCGCGGAGCTGCTCGGCGTTAAGGTCGCATACGTATGCCTTGCCGTCCATGATGAGCTTTTCGGCATACTCATAGCACTTGTCAAAGTAGTCCGAGCCGTAGAAGATACCGCCGTCGGGATTGGCGCCAAGCCATGTGAGATCCTCGTAGATGGACTCAACGTATTCGGTGTCCTCCTTTGCGGGATTTGTGTCGTCATAGCGGAGATTGAACTTTCCGCCGTACTTCTTCGCGGTCTCGTAGTTTATGAGTATAGCCTTTGCCGAGCCGATGTGCAGATAACCGTTGGGCTCGGGAGGGAAGCGTGTGTGTATCTTCTTGTCGGGTGTTTCCTTCAGGTCTGCGTCAATTATGTCATGTATAAAGTTGCTTGCGATCTCTTCCATTGTTATTTCTTCCTTTTGTTTTGTTATTTTGTCGGGTGCTTTTATCACGCCAGTGTCGCTCTCATCTTTTCTATTCTCTCGGTGACCTTATCCTTGCCGAGTATCTGCATTACGGCGTACATGTCGGGGGAGTTGATCTTTCCCGTTACGGCAAGGCGCAGGAACATGCTCACATCGGCAACATTTCCTTTGAATGCCGTGGGATCGGCCTTGTAAGCCTTCATGTCGGGGGTGTAGCCGTTGGCGGATGCCACCGCTTTGATCTTGTCGAACCATGTGTTCATGTCGTCGCTCTCGTCAAATGTCTCAAGGAATCCGTCAAATACAGCCTTTATGTCCTCTCGGGGATACTTTTCGTCGTAATCGCACTCAACCTCAAAGTATTCGTCAAAGAAGAATCCCATGTAAGGCTTTGCGTCGCGCCATGTGGCAAGATCCTTTCTCGGCTTTTTGCCGCCTCTGCCGATAGCAAATATCTTCTCCGCGGTCTCACGGTTGGTACTTAACAGCTCGCCGAAGGGCTTGTCATATTCCAATGCCCACCCAGTCACGGCGGCAGTCACCTTTGCTGCGTCCATGCGGGAGATCACGTTCTTGGAAACGTCATTCAGCTTGTCAAAGTCAAAAAGACAGCCGGACACAGACATCTTCTTGATGTTGAAGGGGAAGTCACGGTAGGACTTTTCGGGATTCTGCATTCTCCATTCCTCGTAGTTTGAGTTGAGAAGGGTCATGACATACTCGCATACCGCCTCGGGGCAGTAGCCCATTCCCGTGTAGTCGTCCATGTTAGCGCCCATGTCTCTCTTGGAGAGCTTCTTCTTGTTTCCGTTCTCGTCAAGGCGCATGATCTGGGCGATATGCAGATATTTGGGAGTCCTGAAGCCCAGATATCTGAAAAGCTGAAGGTGCTTTGCGAGACTGGGCAGCCACTCCTCGCCCCTTATTACGTGGGTCGTACCCATAAGGTGGTCGTCAACGGCGTGGGCGAAGTGATACGTGGGGATTCCGTCTGACTTGAGAAGAACAAAGTCCTCGTCATTCTCGGGTATCTCCATGTTGCCCTTTACAAGGTCGGTGAACCTTATCTTTCTGTCGGGATCGCCGTCGGCAAGTATGCGGAGAACAAAGGGATTTCCGGCAGCAAGATTCTGCTCGACCTCTTCCATGGTGATTTCTCTTGCTTTAAGCATCTCCGCTTTGCGGCTCTCTGCCTGCGCCTGCCAGTCGGTGTTCTTTATCTCTTCCTTTTTGTTGACAGAGAGAAGCTCCTCAAGCTCCTCGGCATCCGTAAAGCACGGATATGCCTTGCCCTCACTTACAAGCTGCTTGGCATATACGTGGTAGACAGGTCCGCGCAGACTCTGCTTGTAAGGACCGTAAATACCCTTGTCGCTTACCTTGCCGCTCTCGTCAAGCACAGCGCCCTCGTCAAAGTCAATGCCGTAGCGGGAAAGAGTTTTTATAAGTCCCTCAGCAGCTCCCGCTACCTCACGGCGGGCATCGGTGTCCTCAATTCTCAGGTAGAGAACGCCGCCGCTCTGGTGAGCGAGACGCTCGGCAACTGTGGTGGGGAAGAGTCCGCCAAAGTGGACAAATCCTGTGGGGCTGGGCGCGAAACGGGTGACCTTTGCTCCCTCGGGCAGCTTACGCGCGGGATATTCCGCCTCCATGTCGGCGGGGGTTTTGGTTACGTTGGGGAAAAGAAGCTCAGCAAGCTTTTGATAGTCCATTTTATGTTTCCTTTCGGGGATAAGATTTTTTATTGGATAATGTTGAATAGATGTTGAATAAATTGATTTAAAGCTTTCAGAAAAAGTAGGCGGCGTTGTCAAGAGCGTGTCCCAGTATTGAGGGCGCACCGTGACCGGGGTAGATGGTGAGATCGGGATCGAGTGTGCGCAGAAATTCAAGGGATGCCTGCATTTGCGCGTTGCTTCCGCCCCACAGGTCGCACCTGCCTATGCTGTCGGCAAACAGCGTGTCTCCCGTAACGATAAAGTCACCGCACAGAAAGCAGACCGAGCCGCCCGTGTGACCGGGGGTATGGAGTACCCGTATCTCCTCACCGCCAAGTGTGAGTATCTGACCGTCCTCCAGTAATTCCTCGGCGGGTGCGTACCTGCTCTCCTTACCGTAGAACTCATAGAAGGCGTTCTTCTTACCGTCCGTCAGCATCACGGCATCTTCGCTGTGGATGTAGGCGGGGACGGCTGTCGCTCTGCGCAGTGTGTCAAGAGCGATGGTGTGGTCGAAATGACCGTGTGTGAGCAGAATGCCGTCAAGAACAGCGCCCTCCTCGGCTATCACCGACATTATAGCCTCCACCGAGGCTACGGGATCGACGACAAAAGCGTGCGAGTCCGCAAAAATGACATAGGTATTTGCTCCAAAGGAGTAGGGACAGACTGCCTTGATCTTCATTCCGTATCACCGCCTGAAAAATAAAACTTCATAATATTATACCACATAATATCCGAAATGTCTATATTTCCCGAATATTTTATTAAAATAAATTTTGTAACAATTTTTTTACCAAGCGAGTATGATTTTTGCGTTTGGGCTTGAAAAAAAGGTGATCATCTGTTATAATATGACAAAGAGCGTTGAGAGGAGGCGGTATGTATGTCGGGTGAAAAAAATCTGTGGGAGGTCACAGCTGACGGGAATATGATCACACAGATGAGATTGCTTGATCGTGACGAAAAATACATAAACGAAAAGGCATCCGACTTTGAGATGCTTGAAGAGTGGCTGAGGATATTTCCACAGCTTAAAGGCAACAAGCACGCCTCGGATTTTGCCAAAAGGCTTGACAACGCCATGGGCTCGCACATAGATGAAAGGGCGCTGACAGCCTCTGGCGCCTCGGCTCTCTGGAGAATATATAACGGCTGTGAATGCGAGCTTGATTACAGTGATGACACGCCTGATCTGTGCTTTGGCATTGTTCCGGAAAATAATTTTATTTGTGGCGAAAAAGATAATATATCTGTCAATTTAAATCAAACGATGACCCAAGAATCTCACGATCGTCCGTCCTCATTTGAAGAGCTTGCGAATAATGTTATAAAATCAATAAAATCAAGGGATAGCGACGATATATGTCATATTTGTCTTGCGCTTTCGGATGACAGGTTTGTCCGCCCAGACAGATATCATGCGGGAGTTGCCGCGAGTAAGCTTATGTGTGGCGAAAAATGTAATAAAAAAGAGCTTGATGTGTTGATCTGTCAAATTGTATGCGAGCTGATATGCCACAACGTGTTTTCGCAAATACATCTGCATATAAAAGCCTCTTTATCGGTCATTGGAGAACTAGCCGCGTTTCTCTCCGCTCATAACATGAGCGCGAGAATATACGCGGCATGCGATATCCGTTCCTCTCCTTCGGATATATTGAATACATGCCTGCGCTCCACGAAAAAATGTTATATTACACCGCATGTTTTTGTGTCGAAAAATGATACGGTCCACGACACGAAAAAATTCCTTTCCGCCCTCGCGAACATCTACCCTATAGGCGCGGTGAATGTAACGATTTCGTCGGAATAACATTTTTCAATAACATTATATTACACAATAAAAAAACGTGTTGACGACCTGTATAGTGTCAACACGTTTTTTATGTGTATGTTATATCCCAAAGATACCTCTTGCTGTTATAATGTCATTCTTTACCTGATCTGCCATGACGTCCACGTCGGGGAATCTGGTTTCTTCTCGTATAAATTCAATAAACTCCACGGTTATTCGTTTGCCGTAAAGATCACCGTCAAAATCAAAGATGTGTGTCTCCGCGCAAAGTATGTTGGTGTCCACCGTCGGGCGAATGCCTACGTTGGTTATGCCAAATCTCTCCTCTCCGTCAAAGCGTATCCTTGAGGCGTAGACACCGTTTTTCGGAAGAAGGATGCCACTCTCGGGAATGGTGTTTACCGTCGGGAAGCCCAGACGTCTGGCAAGATGCTGTCCGTCCACCACCACGGAGGTAAGGGAATAGGGTCTGCCCAAAAGTATGGCGGCTGTTTTCATGTCCCCTGCCGCCACAGCCTCGCGGATAGCGGATGAGCTCACCGACTGTCCACCCATCCTGTATTCGGGGATCACTGTTACGTCTATTCCGTTGCTCTTGCACCTGTCGGTGAGCAGATCCGTGCTTCCAAGCCCCTTTGCCCCGAAGGTGTAATTGAATCCGCACACAATATGGGCGGCGCGCAGCCTTCCTATTATTATGTTGTCTATAAAGCCTTCGGCGCTCATTGAGAATATCTCTGCCGAGTGCGGAATAATAATTGCGTTGTCAACTCCCAGCGTTTCAAATATCCTCGCCTTTTCTGCGGGTGGGGTAATAATAGGGACAGACGCGGGGGCGAAAAAGTTTCGCGGGGGTTGCTCAAATGTAAAAACAGTCAGCGGCAGACCCGCGTCCGCGGCAATGGCTTTTGCCGTGCTTATCACCTCTCTGTGTCCCGAGTGTACTCCGTCAAAGCACCCGAGAGCCAGCACACATGGGCAGGGAGAGACGTATGTTATGGTGTTGTGTGTGAGCAAATCTATGCACTTCCAATCGTTATTTTTATGTCAATTATATCAAGTATACCACATTTTCGCGAAAATTGTTAGCCCATTTTGTAAACTTTTATGTTTTGATAAAAAATTAACAAAACAAGCAACCCAAAACAATGGCTTTTTAGTGCAAAATTGGGTAAAATTCTTGACATTTGAAGGAAAAAGTGATATAATTATGTTAACATTTATTTTGCAAAAACGGAGGCAAAAGTGTCTATTTTCAAGTTAAACGGAGTTCATCTCAAGCATCATAAGAATACTGCTGATGTACCTCCCGTTCGTATGCCCGTCCCCAAAAAGGCGGTCATACCCATGTCCATGCACATAGGCGCGCCGGCGGTGCCTGTTGTCAAGGCGGGGGATGAGGTCAGGGTCGGACAGCTTGTGGGAGAAGCGGCGGGCGGTCTTTCCTCGCCTGTATACTCGGGCGTTTCTGGAAAGGTAAAAAAGATAGATGAGATCATTTCCGTCACGGGCGCGCATATCACCGCTGTGGTCATCGAGCCGGACGGACTTCAGACCGTGTCCGAGGAGGTAGTCCCCCCCACGGTCACAAACAGGGAAGAGTTTCTGTCCGCTATGCAGAGAAGCGGTATAGTAGGTCTTGGCGGAGCGGGCTTTCCCACAACGGTAAAGCTGGCGGCTGATGTGTCAAGGATAGATACCATTGTGGTCAACGGAGCGGAGTGCGAGCCATATATCACCTCGGACACCCGCACTATGATAGACGACGCGGCGCTTGTCGCCGAGGGGCTGGGAATGCTCATGAAGTATCTCGAGGTCAGCAAGGCTGTCATCGGAATTGAAAACAACAAGCCAAAGTGTATCGCAAGCATGAGACAGGCGACTGAGGGCATGGAGGGCGTTGAGGTGCGCTCATTGCCTGCCGTGTATCCTCAGGGCGGCGAGAAGGTGCTTGTTTATCACACTCTCGGCAGGGTCATCGGTGAGGGCAAGCTGCCTCTTGACTGCGGAGTTGTTGTCATCAACTGTACCACGGTGGCTACCATTGCCAAGTACATAAAAACCGGTATGCCCTTGGTGGAGAAATGCGTTACGGTGGACGGCTCTGCTATCTCAGAGCCGAAGAATGTCATTGCTCCCATTGGCACGCCTGTTCTTGAGCTTATTGAGTTCTGCGGCGGCTTTAAATGCCCGCCGAGAAAGATAATATACGGCGGTCCTATGATGGGCATAGCTCTGCCCGACCTGTATCTGCCCGTGCTCAAGCAGACCAACGCCATACTTGCCTTTGACAGAAAGGACGCGACTCCTCCCCCCGAGACAGCCTGTATCAGGTGCGGCAGGTGCGTGTCACACTGTCCTTTCGGTCTTGCTCCCTGCGATATCGCCGACGCTTACGCGGCAGATAACGCGGCGGCACTGGAGAAATTCAAAGTAAATCTTTGTATGGAGTGCGGCTGCTGCAGCTATGTTTGTCCCGCAAAGAGAAACCTGGTTCAGACAAATAAGCTTGCCAAGGTCAAGCTGAGGAATTATCAGACAAAGAACAGGGAAGGAGGAAAATAAAATGGATAACAGTATGCTTTTGGTTTCCCCCTCGCCCCATGTGAGAGCAAGGCATTCCACAAGAAGCATAATGCTTGACGTAGTAATAGCGCTTGTTCCCGCCCTTGTGGCGTCGGCGGTCATTTTTGGCTGGCGTGCTCTGCTTGTGGTGGCGTTTTGCGTGGGCTGGTGCGTTGTCGCGGAATATATATTTGAGCGTATCTGTAAGCGTCCCGTAACTGTAGGAGACCTGTCGGCAGTCGTTACGGGTATGCTCCTCGGACTCAATCTCCCCGTCTCCATCCCGCTGTGGCAGGCGGCTGTGGGCAGTATTGTAGCCATAGTCGTTGTAAAACAGCTTTTCGGCGGTATCGGACGCAATTTTGCCAATCCCGCTATCACAGCGAGAATAGTTATGGTCATTTCCTTTGCCGAGAGTATGTCGGATTTCAGTGTCAATGACGCTGTGAGCTCCGCTACTCCCCTCAGCGGAGGCGAGATGCCCTCTGTTCTCAGACTTTTCCTCGGAGATTATGGCGGATGCCTCGGCGAGACCTGCGCTCTGGCTCTTATCATAGGCGGTGTTTATCTTGTAGCCCGCCGTGTCATAACGTGGCACACTCCCGTGGTGTTCGTGGCGACGGTGTTCGTGCTTACCTGGCTTCTCGGAGAGAATCCCGTGGAGCAGGTGCTTACGGGCGGACTTCTGTTGGGAGCGATCTTTATGGCTACCGACTATTCCACCACCCCCTCCACAAAATGGGGTAAGGTCATTTTCGGTCTCGGATGCGGCGTTATCACCGTGCTTATCCGCGTGTTCGGTAACTATCCCGAGGGTGTTTCCTTTGCCATACTCTTTATGAACATCCTCACACCCTATATTTCCACCTTGACTAAAAGGAGACCGTTCGGAGGTGCAAAGGTAAAATGAGTAAAACCAAGAAAATGAATACCTCCGTAAAAAGCATAATCGTCCTCGTTGCCATCTGCCTTTTTATCGCTGTGGCAATGGCGGCGGTGAATATGGTGACCGCTCCGAGGATAGAGGAGCAACAGAGAAAGGCTGAGCAGGAGGCTCTGGCGGCGGTCGTTCCCGACAACGGCGGCTTTGAAAAAATAGAGAATATCGATCTGCCCGAAAGCGTCAGCGCGGTCTACAGGGATAAGGACGGCGAGGGGCTTGTGGCAATGCTTACGGTCAAAGGCTATGATTCCTCAAAGCCCATGTCTGTCGCCGTTGGCTATAAGAACGACGGCAGCATCACAAAAATGGTGATCATATCCGCCTCGGGCGAGACCTCTGGTATCGGCAGTAAGGTCACTCTGCCCGACTTCACCTCGCAGTTTGAGGGGAAGACAGAGACACTTGAAGGCGTTGACGCCATCAGCGGAGCTACAGTGTCCTCGGGAGCTGTGATAGACGCTGTAAAGGAAAGCTTCACAGCTATAAATTCGGCTGTAAATTCGGTAAAGGAGGCGCAGGGAAATGAGTAAGCTTCAGAATTTTCTCAAAGGAATAATCAAGGAAAACCCCGTTCTCGTGCTTGTACTCGGCACTTGCCCCACACTTGCCATAACCACCTCGGTGATGAACGCGCTCGGCATGGGCGTTGCCGCCACGGCTGTACTGCTTTGCTCCAACATGGCGGTGTCCGCGCTTCGCAATGTCATTCCCGATAAGGTAAGAATACCTTGTTACATAGTGCTTATAGCGGGATTTGTCACCATAGTTGAGATGATAATGCATGCCTTTGTTCCCGATCTTTACGAGTCCCTTGGAATATTCCTCTCCCTTATAGTTGTAAACTGTATAATCCTCGGAAGAGCGGAGATGTACGCAAGCAAGAATAAGGTGGTGGATTCGGCTCTTGACGCGCTCGGCATGGGCGTGGGCTTTACACTGGCTTTGTTTATCATGTCGTCTATTCGCGAGATATTCGGCGCCGGAACATGGTGCGGTCTTGCCATACCGTTTGCGGGAGACTATAAGGTAATGATACTTACAATGGCACCGGGTGGCTTCTTTGTGTTCGGTTGCCTTATCGCCCTTGTCAATAAGCTTACGGGTAAGAAGGGCGAAAATAAGAAGAACATGGGCTGCGCGGGCTGTCCCTCGGCTTACATGTGCGGTAAAAAGGACAGCGACGGCGCTTGCGGCGGGGAAGGAGAGGATAAATAATGGAAATGCTGAGATCTCTCACAATCATCCTTCTGACCTCGGTGCTGGTCAATAACTACGTGCTGTCAAGATTCCTTGGAATATGCCCCTTCTTAGGCGTTTCCAAAAAGCTGAATCAGGCATGCGGAATGGGCATGGCGGTCACCTTTGTCATGCTCATGGCAACGGCGGCGACATGGCCTATACAGTATTATCTGCTGGATCCCAACGACCTCGGATATATGAGGACCATAGTGTTTATTCTCGTTATCGCCGCGTTGGTTCAGCTTGTTGAGATAATACTCAAGAGATATATTCCCGCGCTTCACGCGTCTCTGGGTATATATCTGCCTCTCATCACGACAAACTGCGCTGTTCTCGGTGTTACCATCAATAATATCAACGACGGCTATAACTTCCTTGAGTCCATGGTCAACTCCCTCGGAGCGGGACTTGGCTTCCTGCTTGCCATGGTGCTTTTCGCGGGTGTCCGCTCAAGACTTGAGTCGGCAAATCCTCCAAAGGCGTTTGAGGGACTGCCCATAACCCTTGTGTCCGCCGCCATAGTTGCCCTGTCCTTCTTTGGATTTGCGGGCATAGTTGACGGACTGTTCGCGTAAGGGGAGGTGGATATAATATGAATCCTATTTTGGTTGCGACACTTGTGGTGGCAGGTATTGGCGCTGTGTGCGGCGTTGTGCTTGTGGTCGCCTCAAAATTCTTCGCGGTGTCTGAGGATGAGACCTATTCACGTATCAGGGAATGCCTGCCGGGCGCTAACTGCGGCGCTTGCGGCTACGCGGGCTGTGACGGCTATGCAAAGGCATTGGCTGAGGAAAGCGGAATAAAGACAAACCTCTGTATTCCCGGCGGTGATACCGCTTCAAGGAAGATATCGGAGATACTCGGAGTTGAGGCGGAGGATGTTGTGGAGCAGGTGGCTGTGATACACTGCTACGGCGACTGCGATCACACATCTCTCAAGATGGATTATGTGGGTATTGAGAGCTGTGAGGCGGCAAAGCTGATGTACGGCGGACGCGGAAAATGTGTTTTCGGCTGTATGGGCTTTGGAGACTGCGTCCGCGTGTGTCCTCAGAATGCCATCTGTATAGAAAAGGGAATAGCCCACATCGATACGAGAAAGTGTATCGGATGCGGACTGTGCGCCCGTGCCTGTCCGAGAGGACTTATTGAGATCGTTGCGGATGTGGAAAAAATGCTTGTCACCTGCAACAATACAGAGAAGGGCGCGTCTGTAAGGAACAAATGCTCAAACGGATGTATCGGCTGTAAGAAGTGCGAAAAGGGCTGTGAGGCGGGAGCAATCAAGGTTGAAAAAAATCTTGCCCGTATCGATTACCAAAAATGCACGAGCTGCGGTAAGTGCGCGGAGAATTGCCCTGTGGGCTGTATCCTCGTCTCCGATCTCAGCGGACTGCACAGATGGCACAATGCCGACAGCTGTAGTTAATAATGCTTGCGTCTGAGTCGGCAAGCTGATAAAACAACAAGCTCCACGGGACGATACGCGTCCGTGGAGCTTGTTGCTATTTATTCTTCGCTATTCCAACGTATCCCGTCTCCTCTATTATCGCCTGACCCTCCTCTGAGAGTATCCAATCGATAACGGCTGGGACATTGGGATTATCATTGTCCGTTCTGTATACGGCGTATATCTCATTTATGATGGGGTATGTGCCGTTTTTTATATTCTCTTCGTTGGGATAAACGCCGTTCAGAGACAGCATTTTGACATTGCCGTTCTGTACAACATCCTCAACATAATACCTGAAGGAAAATCCGATAGCACTGCCGAGGAAGGTGTTGCGATCTGTCTTTACCGGGACATCACCCATAAAGCCGAGGAATGCCGTCTGACTTCCGCTGCCCTCATTTCTCTGCAACGCGCCTATAGGCGTGTGCTCACCGCCCACATGCGCCCAGTTGGTGTACTCGCCCGAGTAAATACCGCGTATCTGATCTACCGTCAGACTGTCCACGGGATTCTGCTTGTTTACGAGAAATACAAACGCCTCCCGTCCTATGGGGACAAACTCAAGCTCCACACCCTGCTCCTCGGCGTATGCCAGTTGCTCGGCGGAGGGCTTTGCGCAAATGGCGATGTCGGTGTCACCGTCAACTATCTTCTTATATGCGTCACGCGTATTGTTCATTTGCAGAGCGCTGTTTTCTGTGAAATCCGCGCCGTCAAACTCAACGCTGTCCTCAGGATAAAGGGCGTGGACAAAGCCCGAAAACACAGGGTAGAGCGCCGCCGCGCCGTCAAAAATCGGCAACTCTCCCTCAAGGGACAGGCTTGCCGTGTGCTTTACCACCTTTGAGTCCTCGGCAAAGGGAAGATACTCGCCAAGCTCAATGGACTTTGCCTGCATTACCTCACTGCGGACGTTTACGCAACGGTAGGTGAAAATATTGTATATTCCCAAATTCAAAATAACAAAAACCAACGCGAGAGAAACAAGAATGAGTATCTGCCTGCCAAGCTTAGTCTTAGTCATATTTGTCACCTCTCATTTGAAATAAAGCTGATTATGGACACATTATCGTGCAGATACACCGTGTATCCCACAAACGCCAGGGTGCAAACGCATCCTATGACCAATATTGCCGCCAATAAAATTCCAAAAACTCTGTCAGACATGACATGCCTCCTTTACATGAATGAAATGCTTTGTGTAAACGCATTGGTGAGTACGGCGATGATGATCACCGCCAATATCAGAAGCACGGAGGTTACCACGACCAATAATGTGTCGTCAAACCTCTTGGGATAACGCTGTCCTCTGTTTTTAATTAACCTTTTTAAGCTGAAGCCCGCGGCTATAAGAATAAGTACAGGAACCACACATGCTATGGAAACTAAAAAGATACTGTATATGCTCTCTATTATGTTCATTTTAATCTCTCTTTACATAAACGATATACTTCTTGAGAACCCGTCGGTGAGCCATGCTATGCAGACGATCACAAGAATAGCCAGGACGATACAGATACCAAGAAGTATCTTACATGCTTTGTACGTTCTGTCCTTTTTCTTTCGGTTTGCAATCATGACGATAATACTGACAAGCATCAGAACAGGGACGGCAAACGGTATAATAAGCGCAAGGGAGAACAAAGCTCCGAAAAGCAATCCTTCAAGATAGCCGAGTAATGATAAAAATACAGTGTTCATGCAAATACCTCCTTTGATACCTTGTGTTTTTATTATAGCACAACAATTCAAGGTTGTCAAGAGGGTTTAACGTGATCGCGATATCTTTTTAATGTAGTATTAAATACCGTAAATCTGAAATTATATATTGAGAGAAGAATTATATATCAGCACAGCTACCGTCTATTTGATTATTTCGCAAAAAAGAAAAGCAGGGAAGCCTCTGTGAAAGAAGCTTCCCTGATAAGATAAAATATTGCTTTTATTCTTTATCTTTTTCCTTATCCTTATCTTTTTCTTTATCCTTGTCTTCCTCTTCTTCCTCTTCCTCGGGGGCTTTGAGGGAGACTATGGCTTTTTCGATCTTGTGGTCTTTTATGGATTCAATGCTGATATCAAGCGTGTCGGTGGATACCTCAAAGGTCGTGCCGTCCTCGGGGACTGAGCCGTAAAGACCGAGAACATAACCGCCGAATGTGTCGGAATCCTCATCGGAGAGGTTGATACCCATAGCCTCCTCAACATCGGCAATGGATGCTGTGCCGCCGATCTGCCACTTGTTTTCCTCAAGAACGCAGATAAGCTCCTCGGGCTCCTCGCCCTCCTCAGTCTCGGCAAACTCGCCCACAAGACACTCAATAAGGTCTGTCATGGTGATAACACCGCGGACTCCGCCGTATTCGTCAAGAACTACCGCAAGATATTCCTTGTTTGTCTTCATGTTTCTGAAAAGCACGTCAGCCTTGACGGTCTCGGGAACGAAATAAGCGCTTTCCACCGCCTCGCGAAGAATATTATCACGGCTCTTGTCCTCAAGTCGGAAGTACGCGCGGGCGTCAAGAATACCGATAATATCGTCAACGCTCTCACCGTAAACGGGATAGCGCGAAAATCTGGAGTTGTTGATGATGGAGTCCCATTCCTCCGCGGTATCGTCGAGGGCAAGCATGGTGATATCCTTACGGTGGGTAGCTATCTCGCCTGCGGACAGGTCGTCAAATTCAAAGATGTTTTCGATAAGCTCTTTGTTGTATTCATCAATGCTTCCGTCCTCATGCGCCTCATCAATGAGTGTGAGCACCTCTCCCTCGGTGACAGCATCAAGCTCCTTGGGCTTGAATATTTTGTTGATAAGCTTTTTCCAGAGCTGGAATATAAAGTTTACAGGTGTAAGTATTACGACCAAAAAATTGAGAAATCTCGCGACTCCCATTGCAAGTCCCTCGGCGTGCTCCTTGGCAAGACTCTTAGGCGTGATCTCTCCGAAAATAAGTACCAGGACCGTGGTGATCACGGTGGAGATCACAGAGGAGGAATTGGCTATGGTCGTTGCCGCAAGCAGCTTCATAAACCAGACCGTTGCAAGAGAAGAAAGGGTTATGTTAACGATGTTATTACCTACAAGAATTGTGGATATCAGCTTGTCGTAGTTTTCGCTCATTTTTACAACGAGCGCGGCTTTTTTGCTTCCCTCAAGCGCCAGATTTTTTACTTTGTTGCGGTTAAGTGATGTAAAGGCAGTCTCGCTGGCAGAAAAGAACGCAGAAAACGCAAGGCAAACAAGCATTCCGATGATGGTGGGTAAACTCCCGTCGGGTAACATAAATGTAAGCTCCTTAAAAAATTAAATATTTCCGCTGTGCGGATGAGATATATTCTGATGATATTCAAAAGAACGGTGAAACGCAAAAAAGCATAATCCCGAGATTTTATTTCTCGAAGTTATGCGCAAAAAAAATTTTATTCGGTTTGGGTAAAGGAACATCGACAGTTCCCGTCACTATCGCCGTTATCCACTCGGAACTTTCTCCTGTCAAGCAAAATATTTATTATATTATACCACAAAAAAAATATTTGTCAATAGGTAACACGTATTTTGTTAAAAACTTACAAAACCAAACTTGTGTAATCGTCGGTATGCACAACGGATGATGGTGTAAGAGATGACGAATAGCCCCTGCCTTATTTTATATTCATTGTGTCTCCGTGGAGTTGGTTCTTGGCGCTTTTACGGACGAAAGAGCACCCCAACACCGTAGGGGGACAGCGCCTCGATGTCCCGCGACACATAACGGTTCATAACCAACCTCACGGCGTGATACACGTGTATTATTGCGCATTATACGTTTTTACATTTTCGCATTCGGTCTGCATATATGCGGCTCGACTCCCATTGCGCGTATTGCCTCAGCCGCGCGGGACGCGGATGTGTCGTCGGGGAATATTCCGAATACCGACGGACCGCTGCCGCTCATCATCGCGCCGATCGCTCCGCACTCAAGCATGACCTCCCTCAGCTTTGCCGCCACGGGGCGCACGGAGAGAATGGGGGACTCAAAAATATTGTACATTGACCTTGCCACGCCGCCAATGTCTCCCGACTCACAAAATCCTCTCAGAGCCTCCGTGTCGCGGGGGATATACACGCTGTCCTTGCCAAAATTGTTATGAAGTCGGTCAAGCATACCGTATGCCATCGGCGTGGAC
Source organism: Clostridia bacterium (assembly GCA_017462795.1). GTDB lineage: Bacteria > Bacillota > Clostridia > Oscillospirales > CAG-272 > HGM12713. Next base: position 16,655 of record JAFTQL010000010.1, on the reverse strand, counting down.
ACACCCTCACCTCCGCAAGCGATGACGAGAGCGCAGTCAGGCATGGCGGGGAAGGGATGGAGAATGTCGCCTTTTCCGTCGGCAAAGGCGCTGCCGCCCATGATGCAGAAGGGAACATCAGCGCCCAGCCGTGAGCCGATCTCGCACAGCCGCGGGAGAGTCAGCGGAGAGCCGCAGAGGGCGTTCATTCCTCTGAGAACAGCCGCCGCGTCGGCACTTCCTCCCGCAAGTCCCGCCGCCATGGGAATGCGCTTGTCAATGTAGATATCCGCGCCCTTGCTCACACCCGCGCTCTCGCAAAATGCTACAGCCGCCTTAACCGCAAGATTGTCCTTTCCCGTAGGCACTCCGTCAGCGTTGCAGACGACAAAAAACTCGCCGTCCGCTCTCTCTGTCAGTGTCACCGTGTCGCAAAGAGAGACGCTTTGCATGATATTGTTCACGCTGTGATAGCCGCCGTCCATTATACCCGTTATGTCCAGATGAAGATTTATTTTCGCATAGCCCTTTTGAACCGTTTGCTTTATTGTATTCATAGTAACCTCCGATATGGGATCGTCATAGAATTAATATAACACAATTGTGTGATTTTTTCAAGACAAAAGATGTAAGAAAAGATGTTTTTTTGTGTTCAATATGTAAATTTATATCTAATGCCCTTGACTTGACGGTAATAATAATATAAAATAAATAATATGATATATTTTACGGAGGATTGTATATAGATGAAAAACGAAGGCAGCAGCAAGAGGGTCACTCTGGCAATATTCATTACATGCGCTGTTTTGTTTGTGTTGCTTTACGCCATTGTAAATATCGGTGTCATATCATCGGCGGTATCGTCGGTGCTGTCGGTGTTCAGCCCTATTATAATCGGCTTTGGCATCGCGTATGTTCTCAATCCCATACTCAGATTCTTTGAGTTCAAGGTGTACAAAAAAATAAAACGCCTCAATGTTCTCAGAGCGCTGTCTATCGTTTCTACCTACGTGGTGGCTGTGCTTTTGGTTATCGGGCTTGTTTATCTGCTTGTGCCTTCTATTGTTTCCACCGTTGAGGAGTTTATAGGCAAATATGACTCTTATATCGCGAAGACTACCGAGATAATAAACGATCTGATAGTAAAGGTGACCTCAAACGGCAATCTCGCGGAGTTTGTCAACCCCGAGCAGATAAAGCAGTTTATAGTAAAATTCTTTGCGGATTCGGGCGACCTGATAGATGTAATTACCAAGTATGTCACCGAGTACGGTATGAAGCTGTTTGTGGGTGTCAAGAATGTGGCTTTCGGTATAATCATTTCCATCTATGTGCTTATATCCAAGGAAAAGCTCCAGGCTCAGTTTAAAAAGCTGGGCGCGGCAATGCTCTCTGAGACAAGAAGCAAGAAGATCGGAAAATATATCCTGCTCACGCACAGAACCTTTTCAAATTACTTCATGGGAAGTATTTTTGACTGCCTCGTTGTCATGGTACTTACGTTTATCGCCATGCTTATCTTCGGTGTACCCTATGCTTTGCTGATCGCGGTCATTATCGGTGTTACTAATATTATACCCATTCTCGGACCTATCATCGGAGCTGTTCCCTCGTTCTTTATCATCTTTATCGTAGACCCTATCAAGGCGTTCATTTTTGTGGCTATTATACTGGTTATCCAGCAGATAGACGGAAACATCATAGCCCCCAAGATACACGGGGATTCAACGGGTGTCAGCTCGCTGGCGGTAATTATAATCATTCTCATAATGGGCGAGTATTTCGGAATTCTGGGAATGCTTGTGGGAGTGCCTTTGTTTGCGGTTATCGTCAACATATTCAAGGAGATAATTGACAACAGGCTCAAGCTCAAGGGTAAAGTCACGGATACGGCGGAGTACTATCTCAAGGACGCTGTCGTCGATCCTTACGATCACCGTGAGCCGATCATCACAAGGCTGTTCAAGGCAACGGTAAGACTGTTCAAATCTCTCGGAGTTCGTTTCTTCAGGATGATAGGCAAGCCCTGCCCTTGGGAAAAGGACGGCAAGAATCCCCGGGAAAATAGCGAGAATACAGAAAATACAGAAAATACGGTAAATACCGAAAATAATACAGAAAACGATAAGGAAGGCAAGGAAGATCAGAATGGATAATCAGAACAATCAGAAAAAAGGCGGAATATCCGTCGATACGGAACACATTTTTCCAATTATAAAGAAATGGCTGTATTCGGAGAAGGATATTTTTCTCCGTGAGATAGTCTCAAACGCAACGGACGCTATCACCAAGCTCCGCCGTCTGGAATCCCTCGGAGTCAGAGAGGCGACCGACGAGCAGTACCGTATCACCGTCACCGTTGACGAGGCGGCAAAAACGCTTACCGTTGAGGATAACGGAATAGGTATGACCGAGGAGGAGCTTACCAAATATATCTGTAGCATCGCCCTTTCGGGAGCTGTTGAGTTTATTCAGAAATATGAAAATGAGTCCGACGGAAAGAACGGTATCATCGGTCATTTCGGTCTCGGCTTCTATTCTTCCTTTATGGTCAGCGACAGCGTTGAGGTGATCACAAAGTCCTATACCGACGCGCCCGCTGTTCACTGGAACTGCCTTGAGAACGGCGAATATGAGATAGAGGCGTGTGACAAGGCGGAGCACGGTACGGCTGTTATCATGCATATCTCCGAGGAGGAGAAGGAGTATCTTTCCGTGTCCAAGATCCGCGCTATGCTTGAAAAATACTGCGCGTTTATGCCCGAGGAGATATATCTTGTTGACGCGTCTGCCGAGGAAACGGAGGCAAAGGAAGGGGAAGAGAAGAAGCAGCCCGAGCCTATCAACGATAAGTCCCCCCTGTGGCAGAAGCAGCCCTCCGAGTGCAGTGACGAGGACTATAAGGAATTCTACCGCAAGGTGTTCAATGACTACCGTGAGCCGCTGTTCCATATCCACATCAACGCAGACTATCCCCTTAACTTCAATGGTATACTTTATTTTCCCAAGCTCGCCAACGAGTACGAGACCATTGAGGGACAGGTAAAGCTGTTCTATAATCAGGTGTATGTGGCGGATAACATCAAGGAGGTCATTCCTGAATATCTGCTCATGCTCAAGGGTGTGCTGGATTGCCCCGAGCTTCCTCTTAACGTGTCGAGAAGCTATTTGCAGACCAATACCTATGTGTCAAAGGTGTCCGCGCATATCGTCAAGAAGGTGGCGGACAAGCTGTGCTCCATGTGTAATAACGAGCGCGAGGAGTACGCGAAGATATGGGGAGATATCAGCCCCTTTATCAAGTACGCCTGCATGAGAGACAAAAAGTTCTATGACAGGGTAAAGAACGCTCTTCTCATAAAACTCACGGGCGGTGAGACAAAGACCTTCTCCGAGTACCTTGATACCGCGAAGGAAAAGCACGAGAATACCGTTTATTACGCAACGGATAAGGCGCTTCAGGCGCAGTATATATCCATGTTCGCCGCAGAGGGCATCGAGGTGGCTCTGTTCGAGCATCCCATAGACACGCAGTTCGCGTCCCTGCTTGAGCAATACATGGAGGGCGTGAAGTTCCTCAGAGTTGACGCGGATGTTGCCGATATGCTCAAGAGCGAGGGCGAGGTCAGCGAGAGCGAGGAGCTGAAGGGCATATTCGCTGAGGTCACGGGGGATAAGGTGTCGCTGAAATTCGACGCTCTCAAGGATGAGAGCATTCCCGCCATCCTCAATGTCTCCGAGCAGTCTCGCCGATTTGATGAGATGATGAAGATGTATAACATGGGAGAGGGTGGTATGCCCGTGGAGAGCACGCTGGTGCTCAACACCTCGTCTCCCCTTGTCAGAAAGCTGAGCGACGCGGCGGCAAACGACCCGGACAAGGCTCGGAAGATAGCGTCCTATCTTTACAAGCTGTCTCTGCTCTCTCAGAAGAAATTTTCCGCTGATGAGATGCAAAGCTTTATGAAGGACAGCTTTGATATACTCATGGAGCTTTAAGAGCTGTTATGGCTGATTACCAACACGCAAAGAGCGTTATCACATCAAACATAAAAACACTGGAGAAGCGCTCCTGCTCGGCTCTTGAGCAAAAAAGGATAAGCGTTGAGATGATAACAAGGCTTGTGTGGGAGAATATCGCGGCGGATGGAACGGATGCCGTCTGGGGTGAGCTGCGCGCCATTCTCGGTGTGCCGGATGCCAAGGATAAGGCGGATATATGCACTACCATCTGCTCCCAGCTGTCGGCGGATGAGCTTGAGCATATCAATCTTTTCGACGATGGGGAAGAGACCGCGGCTGGAACACACGGAAGGATAGCGTATGTGCGCAATAAACGAAATGACGATGCCTTTCTCTCCTTTTCGGAGATCGTGCGTGTCGCCAAGGCGAGCTACATGCCGTCCTTCTCCGATGCCTGCGAGGCGGTCTTTGACAACAGGTGCGAGTTTTGTATACTTCCAGTGGAGAACAATACCGACGGTAAGCTATACTCATTTTATTCCATGATGGACAGATATGACCTGAAGATATGCCATAAGGTGGAGATATCAAGCGAGGACGGCTCGGAGTCCATCGGCTTTGCCTTGGTTGGAAGGAGCGTTAACAAGTCTCTTCGCAAGGGGGCGAGGATGAGATTTGAGTTTTCCGTGGTCAGAGAGGGCGCTGATTTTATATCTGAGGTGCTTGGAGTAGCGGACGCTCTCGGCGGACGGATATCGTCCATAGGCACACAGCCTGTGCTTTACGACGACAAGAGCTGTCGGTGCTACTTTGCCATCGATTTTCTCGGACAGTCGCCTGTTCCCATGGCTCTTTACATGAATCTCGAATACCCCGGCTATACGCCGTTGGGGCTTTACAAAATTTAAATTAATTAAAAGGAAAAAGGTTTGTAATAATTATGGAAAATATTTCGTATACACCTCACGGTGTCTGCTCCCGTAAGATCGACATCGAGCTTGACGGAGATAAGATAGCAAAGGTAAAATTCTCGGGCGGATGCGCGGGAAACACACAGGGCGTTGCCAGACTTCTTGTGGGAATGACGGTTGACGAGGCTATATCAAGACTTGAGGGGATCAAGTGCGGCTTCAAATCCACGTCCTGTCCCGACCAGGTGGCAGAGGCGCTCAAGGAATACAAAAATAAATAAAAATACATATCATTAAAATCACTACAAGCATTGAAAGGAACGACTATGGCAAGATCAGATGTAGATGTAAAAAAGCTTCTGGCGCAGATGACACTTGAGGAAAAGGTGGGACAGCTTGTCCAGCTCAACGCAATGTTTCTCGGAGAGAGCTCGGCGGAGATCACAGGACCTCTTGAGAAATTGGGTATTCCCCAAAGCTATATGTCAAAGCTTGGAAGCACGCTTAATTTCCACGGAGCACAGGAAATGATGGATATCCAAAGGAAACATCTTGAGGAGGACAGAAACCATATTCCGCTTATGTTCATGATGGATGTTATCCATGGATTTCGCACCATTTTCCCCATTCCACTGGGGCTTGGAGCGTCCTTTGATCCCGAGACGGTAAAGGAATGCTCAAGGATGGCGGCACGCGAGGCGTCCGCGGGCGGTGTGCAGGTGACCTTTACGCCTATGGTGGACTATGTCCGCGATGCCCGCTGGGGACGTGTTATGGAAAGCTGCGGAGAGGATCCGTATCTCAACAGCGTAATGGGCGCTGCGCAGGTAGAGGCATTTCAGGGAGACGACCTGGCCGATCATGACAATATAGCGGCGTGCGTCAAGCATTTTGCCGCGTACGGCGGCGCTGAGGCAGGAAGAGATTATAATACCGTGGAGATATCCGAAAGACTTCTGCGCGAGTATTATCTGCCCGCTTATAAGGCTTGTATAGACGCGGGCGTAAAAATGCTCATGCCTTCCTTCAATAGCCTTAACGGAGTACCCTCCATAGCCAACAAATGGCTGATGAACAAGGTGCTTAAGGATGAATGGGGCTTTGACGGAGTTATCATAAGCGACTATAATGCCATCGGCGAGCTTAAGAAACACGGTATAACCGACGACATGAGGCTCGGAGCTAAAATGGCGTTTGACTGCGGCTGTGATATCGAGATGATGTCCTCCTCTTACTATAAGCACCTTGCCGACCTTGTCAATGACGGCGAGATATCTGAGCAAAAGCTTGATGAGGCAGTCCTCAGGGTGCTTGAGCTGAAGAAGGAGCTGGGACTCTTTGAAGATCCTTATCACGGAGCGTCACCCGAAAAGGAGAACAGCGTTTGCCTTACCCCCGAGCACAGGGATATAGCACGCCGTGCGGCTGAGGCTTCGGCTGTCCTGTTGAAAAATGACGGCATACTTCCTCTTTCCGAGGATATAAAGAGGATCGCTCTTGTCGGTCCTTTCGCCGCCACTAATGAGATAAAGGGATCCTGGTCCTGCAACGGTGAAAACGAGGACTGTGTTTCGGTCTACGAGGGTATAAGAAGCCTTCTCCCCAATGCGGAGATCATCGTAGCCGAGGGCTGCTCCGCTAAGTATGACGAGCTGTCGGAGGAGGGAATAGACGCCGCTGTTGCCGCCGCAAAGGGCGCGGACGCTGTGGTGCTTTGCCTCGGCGAGCCTCAGAAATACAGTGGAGAGGGCAACAGCCGCGCTGATATCGGTCTGCCCGGTATCCAGATGCAGCTTGCCCGCAAGGTCATTGCCGCAAATCCCAACGCGGTCGCTCTTACCTTCAGCGGCAGACCTCTTGTGCTGACAGAGCTTGATAAGCTTGTTCCCGCCATACTTCATATGTGGTTCCCAGGAACAGAGGGTGGTAGCGCGGCGGCAGATCTGCTGTTCGGAAGAGCTAACCCCAGCGGAAAGGTGCCTATGAGCTTCCCCAAGGCGGTTGGTCAGTGTCCTATCTACTACAACCATCCTTCCACCGGACGTCCCAAGTCCAAGCCCGACGAGATACATCAGCCATATTCCTCCAATTACATCGGTTGCGGAAATCTGCCTCTGTATCCGTTTGGTCACGGTCTGTCCTACTCAAGCTTTGTTTACGAGTCCCTTGAGCTTGACACCGATACCATGACAAAGGATTCCGAGATCACCGTAAGCATAACCGTACTTAATGACAGCGACCGCGCGGGTAAGGAGGTAGTTCAGCTTTACATGCACGACATCTGGGCGTCTGCGGTCCGTCCCATACAGTCTCTTATTGCCTTTGAGAAGACAGAGCTCGGCGCGCACGAGAGAAAGACTATCACCTTCAAGGTGCGTGAGCCAATGCTCCGTTTCTATGACCTCGATTGCAATCATATCTCCGAGCCCGGTGAGTTCACTCTCTCCACGGGCTGTGCGGATCACCTTGTGCTCACCAAGAGCTTTACATTGAAATAACAGCGTATTCACCGTCAAGACGGTACGCAAAGGGGCTGAGTTATCAACTTAACTCAGCCCCTGTTTTATTTACTTTAAGGTCACTTAATTATATTTATATCCAATAGAATATCATTCCGAGGACGAACAGCGCGAGGATGATAACGGGGAGAACATACTTCATGTATATTCTCATCCAGTTGACTACCTTCAGTCCCTTGCCTTGATTTGCCTCAGCGACGAATTTATCCCAGCCCCAAAATCTCTTGTTGGTGCAGAACAGAACAAACAGCAGAGAACCGAGGGGAAGAATAATATTACTTACGATAAAGTCCTCAAGACCGAGGATATCACTGCCTGCGCCGAGAGGCTGGAAGCCCTTGAGCAGATTAAAGCCGAGAACGCAGGGAACTGAGAGGATAAACATGGCGATACCGCCGATAAGGCATATCTTTTTGCGGCTCCAACTGAGCATATCCTGCAGGCTCGCAAGTATATTCTCAAAAACTCCGAGTACAGTTGAAAGAGCGGCAAACGACATAAAAACAAAGAACAGGCTTCCGAATACACGTCCGCCCCACATGTTTGCAAAAATGTTGGGAAGCGTCTGGAAGATAAGGGGAGGTCCCGCCGTATAGGAAACACCGAACGCGGAGCAGGCGGGAATAATGATAAGTCCCGAGCAGAAGGCAACAAAGGTATCGAGCGCCGCAACGCTTACCGCCTCTCCCATAAGGGAGCGTTTTTTGTCGATATAGCTTCCGAAGATAGCCATACCGCCCATACCGATGCTCAACGTGAAGAATGCCTGATTCATTGCGTTGGTGATAACTCTGACGATACCCGCCTCCCGCATCTTTGCAAAGTCGGGAACGAGATAATACCTGACACCCTCAAGTCCACCGTCAAGGAAAAGGCTGTTGAAGACAAGCACTATCATGATAGCCAGCAGAGCGAGCATCATGACCTTTGTGACCTTCTCAATACCCTTCTGCAGACCGAGCGCGCACACGCCGAATCCGATAACGATAACAATAGCGAGGAACACAAGCAATATCCCGGGCTCGGAGAGCATTTCGCCGTAAACACCCGATATCTGCTCGGAAGAGGTCATATTTTCAAATTTGCCCGATACCATGTAGTAAAAGTACTGAAGCATCCAGCCCGATACCGATGTGTAGAACATCATCAGCAATACATTGCCCGCAAGGCAAACGTATCCGTGAGCGCGCCATTTCTTTTGCCCCGGTACAAGCTCATTATACATACGCACAGGGCTCTTCTGGGACGCCCGTCCCATTGCGAACTCCATGGTCATTACGGGAACGCCCATGATCGCGAGGAATACAAGGTAAATAAGTACGAAAATTCCGCCGCCGTTCTCGCCCACAAGGTAAGGAAACTTCCATACGTTTCCCACTCCGATAGCGCAGCCGGCGCTGAGTAATATGAATCCCAGACGGGATGACAAATGTTCTCTTTGCATGATCTTCTCCTGTCATTTTCTTAAAAGTTATAACAATTGTAAAAAGAGCATTTGGAATTTATTTTGGCATTATCTGCACATTTTTTATGTCTCTGTTGGCAATGACCGTGCTTATGCTTTCGGTCAGCGCGGCATCGTCCGAATAAGGGATAAGCACACGCATTTTGTATTGCAACACGTAAAGAAGCATTTTTCCAAGCTCACCGTCGATATATTCAGCCGCATCGATCTCTTCGCTCGTATTATTGTTATCACTGTTATTTCCGATAACGGAAAGATCGGCGGCAAGGTAGTCAAAGGTGAGAGACAACCTATAGATAAGCTCTTTGTTTTCAATATCTGAGGAGTCGGAAAGCACGCTTGGGGAAAGCGCGATACCCACAACGCCGTCGGGAGACAGCCTGTGTACCTCTTGAGCAAGGTGTATAAGCTCCTCGTATCTGTCCGCGGGAATATCTCCCGCATAGACCAGCACATCGTCCACACCCTCTCTGAGGGCTTCGGAGATCTGCGCTGAGTGATAACCGATAGCGGCTGAGCGCACAAGATCGTCATCGCTTCCGAATTCGGGTATGTGCGCGATACCAATGGAATAAAGACCGTCGTCCTCAAAAAGCCCAACGATATTATCAAGGCTTCTGAGATCGGGCGGTGAGGACTGCTGCTTGCCAAGTGAGACGGCAATATCGGAGATATACTGCAATGTGCCGTCCTCCGTGTCAAGGTCAAAGCAAATGTCGGTATAGCCCTTGTTTTGCGCGCGTGACAAGCGCGTAGCCAGCGTAGACCCGTCTTCGGACAGGGCGACGGGATAGGCGTTGACCATGCGTATATCCTTGAGTGCGGTGTCACCGCCTGTGCTCTCGGATGTACTGTCATTTGTTCTGTTCTCATCCACCTTGTCGCCAAGGGCATTGCCGATGATCACAAAGGCGAGCGCCAGGACTGCAAGCACGCACAGGGAAACGATAATAGCGATCTTTATTCTTCTTTTTCGGTAAACGCTTCTGCGGTAACGCATATGGCGGTTTGGTGTATTCATTATTACCTCACAAAAAGAATTATATTTTGTTGTTATGAGTTAAAAGGATCTTTCATATAAGACTCGCAAGCCTCATTTGGAACAAAGGTGAGCTTTGCCTGCGCCTCATCTATCATGGAATAAAATGTGTAGGTCTGATAAAGCTCTTTAAGATAATCAAACTGCATCATAAGAGAGGGAACGCTCATTTCAAGACGCTCGATGATATAATAGCCGTTTTCATCGGAAACGATGTCTGAGCGCTCTCCCACCTTGAGTCCGAAAGCCACATCCTCATAGGCTTGTGTCATGTAGCCCTCAAGTATGAAAAGCCCTTCCTCGGTCATGTCGGTGTCCTCGCCCACGTCTGCCATAACGTCACCAAACGCCTCACCTGCTGAAAGTCTTTGATTGGCGGTCTCTATCCTGTCGGACGCACCCTCGGTAGTGTGGGACACAAATATATGTCGGACAACTATAAAATCGTCCTTGATTATATCGTATATCTCCTCGTCGTCGTCCTCAATAAGCAGTAAGTCGTCCACATAGACATACATAAGCTCGTTTTCAAGCAGACTTATCTCGGTGGAGAATCTGTAAAAGTGGTCGGTCATGTGGTTTTCTTTGAGAAATTTCTTATATTTTCCCATTCCGCCCATTTCCTCCACCGATTCGGCAATAGTTTCATTTACCTTTTCGAGCACGGTGGCATTTCCAAGCTCTATACTGACCTCCTCGCATAAAAGCAGGATGGCGTAGTTTGCGGTGATGTTTGAGTATACAAGCTCACGGAGCATGTCGAGATACTTGTCCGCCTCGTCCCCCTCAAAGATATCCTCGCCGTACTGAGCCGTGAGTATATCGCGGTAGGTGTAGGCAACAAATCGAAGCTCTTCAAGATAAACATCCTTGCCCTCCACCTGACCCACAACAGTGAGATCCTCGTCGTCGGGCTCTATCGGCTCATAGGCACAGCCCATAAACGAGAGGGTGGAAAGCATGGAAACAAACAGAGAAAGGATCAGCGCAAGCAGGCGCTTTGCGGCTCTCATCGCTTTTCACCGTTTTTCTTTTCGGCAAGCGCCTTCTTTGCAGCCTTGCGCGCCTCTTCCTTGTTTTTGACATGGCGCACGATAATAACGACCGCGAATACGGCGGCTATAATGAGAACGACAACAACGCTCCAGACAACGATGGCGGTTACATCCGTGCCTATTCCAACGGATTCAAGGTCGGTGACGTTCAGTGATCTCGCGTAATCGTTGGGAACAAACTCAAGCTCAGCCTTTACCTCCTCCAGCATCGTGCCGATAACAGAGCTTGTATAGCTTGCATACATTTCATCATAATTTTCCTTGATAAAATCGCTGTCGAGGGATAGACGCTGGATAATGTAATAGCAGTCAACGTACTCGCCCGAGGCAAGCTCACCCTTGGCGGAGACTACCTCGCTGTATTCGTCCACGTCAAGAGCGAACGCCGCGTCCTCATAAGCCCTTTCCATAGAACCCTTTCCAAAGGTGTAGCCGTTGATGGAGATCATAAGATCTTCGTTGTGTTTGCCGCCTATAAGCTTGTACATGGTGGTCTTCCCATCCTTGAGATCCGCAAGCGCATCCTCCGCAATGAGTCGGTTCTCACCTGCGTCGTCGCCCTCGTTGTTGGCAACCATAAAGTGCCATGTGCGTATGAAATTCTCCTCTATGTACTCGCAGACCGCCTCCTCGTCCGTAAGTAGCTCTCCCTTTTGAGCGAGAGACACCTCAAGCTTTGCGTAGCGGAGATCCACCTCGGCGGTGAACCTTACATAGTGGTCGGTCATGCTGTTCTGCCTCAGCGTTTCACGGTAATTCTTTTTTGTCAGAGAATCCGTAGCTATCATGTCGTCAATGTACGCCTGCACATCGTCCTCAAGCTGCTTCTCGTCATATATCACGCCCGCGCGATCGCAAAGAGTGAGAATGGCGTAATTTGTGATGATGTTTTCGTTTATCAGCGCCCACAGCTCGTCCTCGGTCATGCCGTCGGTCTTGTAATTCTCGGCGAGAAATACCAGCTCCTCGTAACGAACCGGATAGTCGCCCACCTTGCCTACCTCGGTAAGCGCCTGCTTGCTTGGCTTCAGCTTGCTTGACTGACAGCCCGTAAGCAGGGAAACAGAAAGGATCAATGCAAGACACAGACACAGCAGTCGGGAAATTCTTTTGACCATGGTTTTATTCATAACATAAACCTCACATAACGGTTTTGCGTTTTTACGCATACATAATTATTATATCATAGCTTTATGACCACATTATGAATAAAACCGCGAATATTGGAATTTACTTCGCACAAAAAAATTATACAAATGTTAAAAAATGACTTCCATTTTTACAGAAAATATGTTATAATTATAAAAGATGATCAAATTTGCGCCAAGGAGGGAATACACATGCAATCAAAATACAGTATATCTCTTGAAAGCATAATCAAGGAATTTCAGCTGGAGACCATCCATATGCCCTGTTCCGCAGCTGAAATAAAAATTTCAACGCCTGAGGTGGACAGACCCGGACTCGCTCTCGCGGGATTTGTTGAAATGTTCAATCCAAAGAGGATACAGATCATAGGAAGAGCGGAGCACAGATACCTGTCTGAGCTTTCCTTCACAAACCGCAAGATACGTCTTGAGGAGTTTATGAAGATCAAGCCCGTGGCGGTCATTCTGTCCTCACAGCTTAAAGAGCTTGATGAAATGGTGGAGGCGGCGAAGAAGTACAGCGTTCCGCTTCTCAGCACATCAGTACGTACCAGTGAATTTATGGCATCTCTTATTGCCTCTCTCAATACCAGTCTCGCTCCCCGCATCACGCGCCACGGCGGCTTTGTTGAGGTGTACGGCGAGGGTATGCTCATACTCGGCGACAGCGGTATCGGTAAGAGTGAGACCGCCATTGAGCTTGTAAAAAGAGGACACAGACTTATCGCCGACGACGCTGTGGAGATCAAGCGTGTTTCCGCAAAAACTCTTGTGGGAAGCGCTCCCGAGCTTATAAGATACTACATAGAGCTTCGCGGCATCGGTATCGTTGATGTGAGACGGCTTTTCGGTATGGGTGCGGTAAAGGCAACGGAGAGGATAGACCTTGTCATCAATCTTGAGCACTGGGATCCCGAGAAGATGTACGATCGCTTCGGACTGGAGGAGCAGTACGAGAATATTCTCGGCATCAATGTACCCGCCATAACCATTCCCGTCCATCCGGGCAGAAACCTTGCGGTGGTGCTGGAGATAGCCGCCATGAATAACCGTCAGAAGAAGATGGGCTATAATACTGCCGAGGAGTTCAATAAGAGACTCATGGAGCAGGATTTTGAATAAGAGATCAAAATAAAAAATTAAAATAATTAAAATAATAAAGAGAGGAAACAATTATGAAATTAAGCGTTCTCGCAAATCTTTACGGCTCAAAGAGCCTTGAGGAAACACTGAAGATCCTTACAAGCCTCGGCGTACATACCGCTGAGATCGGAGCGGGCGGATACCCCGGAAAGGCACATTGCGATCCCGAGGAGCTTCTTGCTGACAGCAAGAAGTACGATGAATTTGTCGCTACCTTCAAGAAATACGATGTTGAGATATGCGCTCTTGCCGCTCACGGAAACCCCCTCCATCCCAACAAGGAGATCGCCGCTCAGTACGACGCGGATTTTAAGAACGCTGTTAAGCTCGCGGAGAAGCTTGGAGTTGACACCGTTATCACTTTCTCCGGATGTCCCGGCGACCACGAGGGTGCAAAGCTCCCCAACTGGGTAACCTGCGCATGGCCCGAGGACTATCTTGAAATACTCAACTGGCAGTGGGAGCAGAAGGTAATTCCTTATTGGAAGGAAATGGGCGAGTTCTGCCGCAGACACGGCGTTAAGATAGCTTTTGAGATGCACCCCGGCTTCTGTGTATATAACCCCGAGACACTTCTCAAGCTCCGCGCCGCTGTTGGCGATGTTATCGGAGCTAACTTCGACCCCTCCCACCTTATCTGGCAGGGAATCGATCCCGTTGCGGCTATCCGCGAGCTTAAAGGCGCTATTTATCACGTACACGCAAAGGATACAAAGATCGACAAGTACAACACCGCAAAGAACGGTGTTCTTGATACCAAGCATTACGGCAAGGAGCTTGAGCGCGCGTGGGTATTCCGTACTGTCGGCTATGGCAACAACGAAAGCTATTGGAGAGATCTTGTGTCCAATCTCCGCCTCTGCGGATACGATAAGGTTCTGTCCATTGAGCACGAGGACAGCGTAATGTCCATAGATGAGGGTCTGAGAAAGGCCGTTACCTTCCTTAAGGACATAATAATCGAGGAAGAAAAGCCCACAACAATGAGCTGGGCTTGATAACGACTTATCGTTGTCAAATATATCATAACGCTTGCGAAGCAAGCTCATAACTGTAAACTGTAAACCGAAAAGCGGGCGCGCCATATAGCCGCGTCCGCTTTGTCTTATCGATGGGAGATATTGTAATGAACTTATACTCAACCATAGGCGAGATGATATATATTGTCTCGAATTACGAAAAAGGGAATATATCGCAGTGCAAGCGCATTTCTTGCCGCAGAAGACAACAGATACGGCAGTCGGTAGGTATAATGACCGAAATGATCTCTTTGATCGATAACGGCATTTCCAGATCCCGATGTGAGGAAGTGCTTGACAGGGTAATTGCATACATTAAAAGTCAAGAGAACGTGATGATCGCGGAAGTTTCCCAAGCAAAGCTTGGTGAATTCAAAGGGGGGGTTTTGTGTGAGCCGATCATTGAGCCGCCTGATAGAAAAGCAGTGACGGGGATGATAAAGGATATATTGTCACGCTTGTTTCGCTTGCTGGATTCAACTCATTTGAAGCATCGGGAGAGGGAATATATGTGTGCTTGCTTCCATGCCTTGCACAATTTGTCGAGAGCAATGCTTGAAAAAGGACAAGATACACTGTTTGAAATAGATATGGCTGTTTCTGTTGACGACGCGATCCGATATGCAAATAAATGGCTGACTATCTCCCCAGATAGATCTCCGTCTCCGTCCTGACCTCCTTTGCCATCAGCACGAGGATCATCAGATTTATGACCGTCATGATGCCCATGGACAGGTCGGCAAGCTGCCAGGCGAGATCAGCGGAGATGAAAGAGCCGATGAATACGCAGGCACAGTATACAAGAATGAATATTCTGTTGGCTCTGTGGCTTGGGTTGAAGTACCGCGCGCAGGTCATTCCGTAATGCGCCCAGCAGATAACAGTGGCAAATCCAAAGCACAGCACCGCTGCGCAGAGAAAATATGATGCGTATCTGCCAAGCTCGGCGGAGTACGCCGCAATGGTCATCATCATGTAATTGCCGCCAAATCGCGCCGCCTCGCCGTATTCGAGTATAACGCAGAGAGCGGTCATGGTGCAGAGCACGATAGTGTCGGCGAACACCTCAAATATGCCCCACATGCCCTGTCTTGCGGGAATAGCGCAGTCAGCCACCGAATGCGCGGTGGGCGCTGTGCCGCAGCCCGCCTCGTTGGATATAAGACCGCGCATGACACCGTATCTCAGCGAACGCGTGAATATGTATCCGCCCACACCCGAAATGGCGGCGTCCCGCGAGAATGCTCCCGTGAATATCTGATGAAAAGCGGTACCGATATCAGAGCCGTTGCGTATAATGACTATCAGTGACATGACTATGTAGCCTGCGGACATGACGGGAACAAGAAGATTGGTAAGCGCGCTTATGCCCTTAGCTCCGCTTCTGGCGATAAAAAGGGTGAGTGTGGCGAGCACCGCGCCGGTGTAAAGGGGCGGCAGTCCCACCACGCCATGGAGAGCGTCCGCTATAGCTCCCGTCTGTAGCATACTTCCCATGGTAAAGGCATTGAGCAAGAAGGCGGCGGCAAATACCGACGCAACGATCCGTCCGAATCTTTTGAAGCCCGACGACGCAAAAAAGTCCAGTATGTAGTTCATTGCCGACCCCTGCGGCGTGCCGTCGGCGTTCATTTTTCTGTGCCGCATGGCAAGAACTATCTCCGCGTATTTGAGCAGCATGGCGCACAGGGCGCTGACCCACATCCAGAATACCGCTCCAAAGCCGCCGAGATGTATCGCCGAGGATACACCGACTATATTGCCGACTCCCAGTGTCCCCGCAAGGGCGAGAGACACTGCCTTGGCTGACGATATGCCGCCGTTGCTTTTCTCCGACTTCAAGCCCTTTATAACCGACATTGGCTTTAGTATATGGAAGAATTTCAGCTTCACACCAAAAAATATCCCCGACAGCGCAAGAAGAACGGGTACAAGCATACCCGATAAAAAATTATTTACGTGTTCAAGCATTGACATACCCTCGCTCCTGTTTGTTCGGCATTCGCCGACACTCTTTTTTATTTAGCACTCTACATATGTGATTTAAATGTTAAATAAATGTTAAATATTAAAAAAACACTTGATTTTTCAAAAAAATGGTGTAAAATATGTATATAGGTTAGCACTCGGAGTTAATGAGTGCCAACAGCAATTTAAGAATTGTCTATTTATAATTTATTATAAGGAGGAAGAAAAAATGACAATCAAACCATTGGCAGACAGAGTTGTTGTCAAACTTGTGGAGGCGGAGGAGAAGACCAAGAGCGGTCTTATTCTTACCGCATCCGCGCAGGAGAA
This sequence comes from Clostridia bacterium, assembly GCA_017462795.1. Taxonomy (GTDB): domain Bacteria; phylum Bacillota; class Clostridia; order Oscillospirales; family CAG-272; genus HGM12713. The sequence goes on along the minus strand of JAFTQL010000010.1, from coordinate 116 downwards.
GCCTCAGGTTGCAGAGGTTATCGCAGTAGGCCCCGGCGGTCTTGTTGACGGCAAGGAGGTCACTATGACCGTAAAGGTAGGCGACAAGGTAATTACTTCCAAGTACGCAGGTACAG
>JAFTQL010000056.1 GCA_017462795.1 Clostridia bacterium | reverse complement strand
TGGGTATATCACATTGAGAATAAATGCCCACAGCTTTGAGAACGGACAGCCAAGCTCCTATTATCAGAATCTCAAAAACGGTGAGCTGAGGAATTACGGATTTTCCGCCTCGGACTATGCCGATCCTTCGGAGGCGTATTTCCGCGACATGATACTGCGAAACGTGCAGGCGTTCCGTTACCTCAAGACGCTTGAGGAATGGAACGGCAGGGATGCCGTCCTGCGAGGCGGAAGCATGGGCGGATTTCAGGCAACGGCTGTGGCGGCTCTTGAAGGCGGCGCGTCGGAGCTGAGCGTTCACATCGTGTGGATGTGTGACGTAAGCGGACGCAGTGTGGGGAAGCTTGAGGGCTGGCTGCCACAGTACACAGACAATCTGCGGTATTTTGACACTGTCTACTTTGCCGCGAGAGTGACATGCCCCACTAACATAACCAACGCGGGACTTGCCGATTACACGGCAACGCCCTGCGGAGTGACGGCGTATTATAACGCGCTGAATTGCAGGAAAACATTGGTATTTGTGCAATCGGCTGACCACAGCACCGCTCCCATAAAGAAGGTGACCTATTCCAAAAGCGGGAATTGAGTAAATAACGCATCCACGACAAATAATAATTATCGCATCATGTTTATACAGATATCGTCTCTTTGATACCTCTATGCGTAAGCTTGTTTATGCTCTTTTCATTTTTCATTCAGCAAAAGAAAAGTAAGTTAAAAAATGTCTTCAAGCGCTTCGAGGATCTTGAATCTTACTTCATAGGTGGGGGTTTGTGTTTCGGTGATGATCCTGTATTGCTCGGGATTCAGACCGACGGATATAAAGGCGTCCTCGTTGGTCTGTGTTTTGGTTGCGGCACTCAGGCACAGGGGCGGGAAGAGAACACACCACCAATTCTTGCCTGCCGCCTCGCCTATGAGCACCTGCAATGACAGGTATTCGCCTGACGGAAAGCACAGCGAGCCGTATTGCTTTGTGGGATATTCTTCCTCGCAGAGCCGTACCTCGACATCGTAAGTATAGCCGAGGCTCTCCATCTTCTCCTTAGCGCACAGCCGTATCTCCTCAAGCCTTTCCTCAAGTACGGCACGAGCGTCCTCTACGCTGTCACAGTCCTCACACAGCAGAGCGTTGCATTCAAGTATGGCGTCGCGCACCTCAAGCTTCAGTGCCTGATCGGCTTCGCTGTCGGAATTGGCGACTACATGCAGGCGCAGTACGCTGTCGTATATCTCCGCCTCGCCGTGGACGGGAAGAAGTCCCACAAGTGTAAAGATGACGCATACGCAGACGATAAGAGTAAGTATTTTTCTCATATAAAAAGCTCCTTTTGGTGTTTTGAAGAATTATTACACCGAAAGGAGCGTTTTATTCGCTAAAATATAAAATTTTAAAAAATTTCCAAAAGTATCTCTCTGTAGCTCATGCCGCTGTTGAGCAAAAGCTCACCTGTAAGCGAGGCAAGCTCTTCGGACTTTCCCTTTGAGCGCAGATATATCTGAAACACAAAGGCGTTGTTTATCACCCCGCTTTTCTGCAACAGCAGGGCAAGCTCCTTGTCGGAAAGGGGAGCGTCTACGGTGACGGTAACATCCCTGTCGGGCTTTACAAAGGCGTACATGTCGTTGGCGACGGAGACCACAAGCCCCGCCAATAGCGCGCCGAGCAGACAAAGCGGAATTATTATTCCGAATGCCCGACCAAAGCTTACCGCTTTGCGGCGATCCCGATCCGAATATTGCTTTTCCTCATGCTTCATGAGCCACCTCGCTGTGAGAAGTTATAACCACGAAATAATAAGAGCGATTATGTAAACAGCCACACAGGCGATGGCGGAGGGGGAGCGGACTATCTCAAGGTATGATTGCTTTATCTGAGCGGGCTCAGTAAGCACGGGACGGCGGTAGCCCGCGGGATATCCGCGATATAGGTATTTTTTGTAGAGCCTTGCTGCCTCACCCGTGAACACGGCGGCGGATACAAGAAACACAAATGCCACAAGGAATAAAAAGAAGCTTCTGCTGCCCGTCAGGTTGTAAAGCGAATTCATGTAGGGCTGACCGAACAGACCGAATATATTGTAGAGAAAATGCGCTATCACCGCCCCCCACAGCGAGCGTGTGGCGTAAAGCGTGAGCGACAGCACAGCTCCCGCAAACAGGTAAACGGGAAGGTTTACTATGTTGAAGTGGAGCAGTCCGAAGAACAACGAGCTGAATATGACCGCTCTCAGAACTCCGCCGCGCTCATATTCGTGGCAGAGTATGCCTCTGAACACAAATTCCTCGCACACGGCGGGAAGAGCCGCATAGGCAAGAATAAGGTACAGCTTTGTGGTGAGAGTGCCGTTGTCCTTGGAAATAAAGGTATCGTAAAGTGAGAAATTATCCGAAAGTGTTTCAAGTCCGCCGAAGAGCATGCTGATGAGCAGTCCTCCCGATATCATCACAAGCGCCGCCGATATTATAAGCGGAAGGGATGAGGCAGAGGGCGGCTTCAGGCGAAGTCGGCTGACGTACTTCTCACCGCTGAACATGCACCATACAGCGCCCGGCAGAAGGAAGATCATCATCTGCAGTATGACTACGCTGTAATACTCATTCTCGCGGTTAATGAGGCTGAAGTCAATAAGCTTTGAGATAAGCAGAAGGATATAGGTGGCGAGAACAACGACCGTGGGCTGAAGCACCAGAGTCTTGTCGCCTATCTTACCGACAATGGGAGACTTGCCCTTGGAGCTTTTTTTATTTTGCTTTTGCATCGGGTAAGATCACCCCTCCTTCGGTAATAATCATATCAACAGGAATATCCGTGTCCTCATGTGGGAGCTTGTCCGCCACAAGGTCTGCGTAAGAGATTCCGACTGCGGTCACACCTGTACTCCTGAGGAATCTGTCGTAATAGCCTTTTCCGTAGCCTATCCTCATGCCCTGCATGTCAAAGGCAAGGGCGGGGACAAGACAGACAGTATTCTCAAGCTCCGTGACGGTAACTGCGCCTGCGGGGGGCTCGGGAATGCCGTAAGCGCCTGCGACAAGCTCATTTTCTGAGCTTACATATCTGAATTCAAGCGTCAGTGTGTCCGTGTGAGAGACGGGAAACGCCACTTTTTTGCCGAGAAACACAAGCGTGTCCGTGATCGGCAGGATATCGGGCTCGCCCTTTACGGGGCAGAACAGAAGGACAGTGTCCGCCGAAAGCACACACTCGTTTTTGAGAATATTGGCGCGCAGGGCGGTATCCATCCGCTTTCTTTGGTCGGGATCAAGGCTTTTTCTTTTTTCTCTCGCCAAACGTCGAAAAGCTGATTTCGCGTCGGAGACGGACTCGGTATCAGTCGGCAATGACAGCATGGCGCAACTCCTCGGCGGCTACCTTGCCGCGGAAGATCTCAACTATTTTCAGTCCCATCTCAAGGGCGGCGCCCATGCCCTTGGCGGTGAGGATGTTGTCGTCAAGGACTACCTTGGCGTCGGGGACGCAGGTACCGGTGAGCCTGTCCTCAAAGCCGGGATAGCACACAGCCTGCTTACCCTCAAGAAGTCCCATATCTCCAAGGATGGAGGGGGCAGCGCAGATAGCCGCGATGTAGCTGTCGTATTCAACAGCCGCCTTTATAGCGTCGGTGACGGTCTCGCTTGCGGCAAGATTGAGTGTGCCGGGCATACCGCCGGGGAGAAACACCATTTCGATATCGTCGGCGCGAAAGTCGGTGTCCGCGATATCGGTCTTGATTGTGATACCGTGAGCGCCCGTGATGGAACAGCCGCCCACTCCTACGGTGGTAACGTCAAGTCCCGCGCGACGCATAAGGTCAAGGGGGCAGAGAGCCTCTATCTCTTCAAAGCCCTCGGCAATAAACATATAAATCATAAAAAGTCTCCGTATATATAAGTTGATCGATTATTTTCCAAAGTAAGCGGTAAGATCTGTCATGGAGACCTCTGCTTCCTCTCGGGTCTCAAGGTTCTTTACCTTGACAATGCCTTTCTCCAGCTCGGACGCTCCCATGATGGCAACATGGCTGTAGTGTCCCTTTACGGCGTAGTCGATCTGCTTGCCGAACTTCTTTGTTCCGATGTACATGGATGAAACTATACCCATGCCGCGGAGCTTGTCCGTAAGCTCAATGTATTTTTCATAAGGAACATCGTCAAATCGGGTGACGAGTACCTTTGTACCTGTCTTGTAGATATCGGGAACAAGCTTGTGAGTTACAAGGAAGTTTTCAAGCGTTACATCGCCAAAGCCGAAGCCCACGCCCGTGATGTTGGTGTTCTTTACGAAAAGACCGACGAGGTTGTCGTATCTTCCGCCGCCGAACATGGCGCGGTTGTTCTCAGGCGCTTCGTCAAACACCTCAAAAACAGTACCCGTGTAGTAGTCAAGACCTCTGATGATACCAAAGTCGAATACGCAGTACTTGTCAAGTCCCGCATTTCTGAGAGCGGAGAACAGCTCAAGAAGCTCCTGCGCTCCTCTTGATTCGGGGCAGAGAGCCGCCGCCTCTTCAACGCTCATAGTATATAATGCGTCGATCTTTGCAATTTTATCCCCATCAATTCCAAGTTCAGCCATTTCCTTTTCGTAAGCCTCTCTTGTAACCTTGTTCTTTCTGTCTACCACCTTGGAGACACGGCGGCTTCCCTCTGCATCCGTTCCCGCAATGGAAGCGATGACGTCGTTGAAGAAACGGCGGTTGTTGATGTGTACCTTAAACATGCTCTCGTCGGCGTCAAAGCCCTTGAGAAGCATAACGGCGGTGGAGATGACCTCAAGGTCAGCCTCAAAGCCGTCACATCCGAAGATGTCCACATTTACCTGCCAGTGCTCGCGGAGTCTTCCTCTCTGGGGACGCTCATAGCGGTAAAGGTTGGGGATGGAGAACCATTTGAGAGGGAAGTTGAGCTCACCTATCTTACCTGCCACAAGGCGGGCGACTGTGGGGGTCATTTCGGGACGGACAGCCAGGCGTCTGCCGCCTCTGTCAGTGAAATTATATGTCTGCTCGTTGGCGATCTCCTCGCCGCTCTTGGCAATATACATTTCAAGAGATTCAAGCATAGGACCGTTGTATTCCTCAAAGGCCGCAAGCTCCAGAGAGGAGCGGATCTTTCCGAAGAACCAGTTTCTCAGACGCATATCGTCTGGGTAGAAATCACGTGTTCCCTTATAGGGCTGTGTGGATAAAAGCTGTGCGCACATATTAAAGTTCCTTTCATTAAAAAGAAAATATAAACAATTATAATTATTATATCACATCTTAAGGTGTTTGTCAACGAAAATAAATGCGGAATAAAGTTACTAAAAAGACTAAAATGACATAATCAGAACTTCAATTCCCGACAGCTGTTGACGAATCGTGTAAATAATGGTATAATATAAGCTGTAAACTCTGAAAGGTGGTGGCGAGCGTGAGATACGATCCCGATACATGTACCGTGAATATGTCGGTGCGTTTTCTCTGCGCCCTTGTGGCAAGAGGCGGTGATCTTGACGGCGGCAGAAGAGCGGGCGCTGAGGCGCTTGTCGACGGAACAAGGATACATCAGAAGCTCCAGCGGGAGGCGGGGGGATATTACAACCCCGAGGTGTCTCTTTTGAATACTACGCTTTATGATGGGATGTACTTTACCGTCAGCGGCAGGGCGGACGGCGTGATAAGGCAGGAGGACGGACCTTGCGTGGATGAGATAAAGTGCGTTCGCTCATATGATTTTTATCTGCCTCCGAGAGAGTGGCATCTTGCGCAGATGAAGTGCTACGCCTATTTTCTCGCTGTGCGCGACGGGCTTGACCGTGTGCGCGGAAGGATAACCTATTACAACACGGATAACGAGAAGATAAGGTATTTCAATTACAGCTTTTATTTGAGCGAGCTTCGGGCGTTTTATACGGGGCTTCTCGCTAAGGCGAGTCCGTTCGCGCGAATTGCGGTGAGCAGAGAGCTTGATGTACTGCCCGCGGCGGAGAGAGCGGTGTTTCCATACACCGAGCTTCGCGAGGGACAGGAGATGATGATAAGGGAGTGCTACGGCGCTATAAAGCGGGGAAAGCGTCTGTTTGTTGAAGCGCCCACGGGAACGGGTAAGACAATTTCCTCTCTGTTTCCCGCTGTGAGGGCGCTGGGGGAGAGAAGGGCGGACAAAATATTTTATCTCACCGCCAAGGCAAGCACCCGCAGAGAGGCATACTCGGCAGTATCGAAGATATTTGCGTCGGGCGTGGGTATTCGGGCGATAGTGCTCAATTCAAAGGAGAGCATGTGTCGCTGTCCCGCAAAGACAGCATTTGGCTATTCTCCGGAGCTTTGCAATTCCGACTGCTGTCCGTACTCCAAGGGCTATTATGATCGCGCTGGTGACGCTGTTGTCGAGCTGCTTACCTCGGGCAACGGCTATCCCGCAAGGACGGTGCTTGAAGCGGCGGAAAAGCACGGAGTGTGTCCCTATGAGCTGTCTCTTGATCTGTCGGAGTATTGCGACGTGATAATTTGTGACTATAACTACGCCTTTGACCCGTCGGTATATCTGAGGAGATACTTCGGAGACGGCGGAAAGAAGGAAAAATACGTTTTTCTTATTGACGAGGCGCACAACCTTGCGGACAGGGCAAGGGACATGTATTCTGCGCAACTGAGGCTGTCGCTGTTTTGTGAGGTGAGGGAAGGTCTGTCTGAGCTTGACGGGGAGATGGACTCAGCCATTACAAGCGTTATAACGGCATTCTCTGCGCTGAGGATGCTTTGCCGCGACAATATCGTAAAGGACGCGGAGGGCTTTGAGCGAGGATTTTATATGTGCCGCTCGCCTCTCGCGGCGTTCACGGGTGAGCTTGAGGTGTTCCGCAAGAAGTGCGATTTGTGGCTGTCAAAAAACAGGGGCGCTGAGGTATATGACAAGGTGTACGCTCTGTCGGGAGAGGTGAGGAAATATCTTTGCGTTACCGAGTATTTCGATAAGGGATTTCTTTGCTACGTGGAGCTTGGCGGCGGAGATATCATTGCCAAGACCTATTGCCTCGACCCGTCAGCGGTGATGAACTCATTGCTCAAAAGAGCGGTGAGTCCCATTATGTTTTCAGCTACGCTGACACCCGCCGAGTATTTCTGCGACGTGCTGGGTAGCGCCAAAAAGAGTGTGAGCGTGTCACTGCCGTCTCCCTTTGACAGCGAAAATCTCTGTGTCGCGGTGGCAGACTATGTCAGCACAAGGTACGAGGACAGAGCCGCAAACACGGGAAAGTACGTGTCCGCCATAGCTGCGGCAGTGTCGGCGAGGAAGGGGAATTATATGGTGTATTTCCCGTCCTACGACTGCCTTGATCAGGTGTACAAGCTCTTTCACACCAGATACCCGAAGGTGGAGACAGTGGTGCAGAAGCGCAATATGCGGTTTACCGAAAGAGAGCAATTTCTTTCAGGCTTCAAGGCTGACGAGGGGCATTTGCGCGTTGGCTTCTGCGTTCTCGGAGGCGCGTTTTCGGAGGGTGTTGACCTTCCCGGAACAAGGCTTATCGGTGTTATCGTCATAGGCGTGGGACTGCCCGGACTTTCAAACGAGAGAAATATTATACGTGATTATTTCAACGAGGAAGAGGGAGAGGGCTATGATTACGCATATACCTATCCCGGGATGAACAATGTACTTCAGGCGGCGGGAAGGGTGATACGGACGGACAGCGACAGAGGTATCGTGGTGCTGGTGGACGACAGATACGGCACGCCTAAATACAGAGGACTGTTCCCAAGTCATTGGAAGAACGTGAGATATGCAGGAAACGCAACGTCTCTTGCAGAAATTGCCCGTAGATTTTGGAAATATAAAGGGTGATTGTGAAAATATTGTTAACATTTTGCAAAAGTGAAAAATATTTCTTGCTTTTTGGCATAAGCTGTGGTATAATGTATAACATTGCAGACGACACTCGAACCTATTGAAAGTTTTTGTCACCTTTTGAAAAAACGAAGCAAAATTATTTAATAGCGGTTTGTTGTCAAGATCAAGCCATTTATTCGGAGGATGAAAATGACCTATTTACAGATGTCCGCTGAGGAGCTGACAAAGGAAAAAGCGCGACTCGCGGCAGAGTACGACCAAATAAAAGCAAAGGGACTTTCCCTTGACCTTTCCCGCGGTAAGCCCGGCAGAAGCCAGCTTGACCTTATGGATGATATGCTGACTTGCCTGAAGACCGCCGGAGACTGCGTTGCCGAGAACGGATTTGATTGCCGTAACTACGGTATACTTGACGGTATTCCCGAGGCAAAGCGACTGTTCTCAGATCTGCTCGGTATCCCCGAAAAATATATATTCGTGGGAGGTAACTCCTCTCTCAATCTTATGTACGACGCGGTTGCCCGCGCTATGCTGTACGGTGTGGCGGGCGGCAGTAAGCCCTGGGGAGCACAGGGAAAGATAAAATTCATCTGCCCCGCCCCCGGTTATGACAGACATTTTGCTATCTGCGAGTCTCTCGGTATTGAGATGATCCCCGTAAAGATGAGCCCCACAGGTCCCGACATGGATAAGGTGGAGTCGCTTGTCGCATCTGATGCTTCCATCAAGGGTATGTGGTGCTGTCCCAAGTATTCAAATCCCGACGGATATACCTATTCCGACGATACTGTGCGCCGTCTCGCGGCAATGAAGACCGCGGCTGATGATTTCAGAATCTTCTGGGATAACGCTTATGCCGTTCATGAGCTGTACGCCGAGGGCGGTGACGTTCTTCTTGACATTTTTGAGGAGTGCCGCAGAAACGGAACTGAGGACAGAGTATTTTGCTTTGCTTCTACCTCAAAGATCTCCTTCCCGGGAGCGGGCGTGGCTATCTTTGCCGCCTCCGAGAACAACCTTGCGCAGATCAAGCCCATTATGGCGACGCAGACCATCGGTTATGATAAGATAAATCAGATCAGACACGTCAAGTATTTCGGCAACGCGGAGAACATTCACAAGCATATGCAGAAGCTTGCCGAGGTCATAAGACCCAAGTTTGAGGTAGTGGAAAAAACGCTGACCGAGGCTCTCGCGGGCACGGGCGCGGCTACTTGGACAAAGCCCAAGGGCGGTTATTTTGTCAGCCTATACACCATGGAGGGCTGCGCAAAGAGAACCTACGCGCTGTGCAAAGAGGCAGGTGTTGTGCTTACCAATGTCGGTGCGACCTACCCCTACGGCAAGGATGAGGCGGACAGCAATATCCGTATCGCTCCCACTTTCCCCTCGGACGCCGATCTCGCGCTTGCGATGCAGGTTCTTGTGCTGTGCGTAAGGATAGCGGCTATTGAGAAGGTCCTTCAGACCAAGTAAATAAGATATTTAAGGGCTGTTGCGTTTTCGTGACAGCCCTGTCTTGGAATAGCGGGGATTAATGCGGTTATTATATTTATTTCAAATTATGACAAATCGTATTAACGATCAGACGAAAGGAGAACACAATGCCGAAGAAGCGTACACAGCGGACGGAAAATCCGTTTCCCAACACCGACAGCAACAAGCGGTATTATACTTATGATTATTATCTGCGTCGTACCTTTGGGGGCAAGTGCGCAAAAATTCCCATTGACGCGGGATTTACCTGCCCCAATATCGACGGTCGGTGCTCGGTAGGCGGTTGTATCTATTGCTCGGGGCGTGGGAGCGGCGATTTTGCCGAGAGTCCTCTTTTGTCGGTGAGTGAGCAATACCGCGCGGTGAGAGCCAAGCTGTCGTCAAAGTGGAGTACTGAGCGGTGCATACCCTATTTTCAAGCGCATACCAACACTTACGCTCCCATGGCTGTTTTGCGGGAGAGATTTGAGGAGGCACTCTCCCTTGACGGAGTGGTTGGGCTGAATATCGCCACTCGCGCGGACTGTCTTGGCAGTGATGTATGCGAGTATCTTGCGGACATCGCGGAGCGGACGGTACTGACCGTGGAGCTGGGGCTTCAGACGGTGCATGACACCACTGCCGCACTTATCAATCGGGGACACACCTACGCCGATTTTGTGTCGGGCTATGGGGCTCTGCGAGCGACGTCAGATAATATAGGTATTTGTGTTCATCTTATTTTCGGCTTGCCCGGTGAGACCGATGAGATGATGATGGAGACGGTAAGGCGTGTGGCGGCGTTGCGTCCCGATCAGGTGAAGATACATCTGCTTCACGTCATAAGCGGCACAAAATTGGCGGATATGTACCTCTCCGGAGAATATACACCGCTTGAAAAAGAGCATTACGTGCGCCTTGTTGCCGACGCTATAGAGCTGTTGCCGACCGATACGGTCATTGCTCGTCTCACGGGTGACGGTATGTCCGACACTCTCCTTGCTCCCGAATGGAGCAGAAAAAAAGTAGCTGTTATAAACGACATTGACAAACTGCTTTATGAACGTGGAACGTATCAGGGAATTGGATGTCGGATCTGAGTGAAATTTTTTGTAATATTTTTTTGTTCCGTTTTCAGATACATTGTGTTAAGACGCACGGTGTTGAGCGGATGCACTTGAGCAGTATGTTTCGCTTTATTGCGTAGTAAATTTGCCATCAGAAAAAAGGGAGGTCTCATTCGGATCCTGAGACGTGATTTGGCACTCGTTGGCATACAAAGGTACTCGGGAGAGCCAAGGCGCGGCTAAAAAGTACACATGAAAGTTGAAATTTGCAATAATTTCTATCAAAAGATCCATTTTTACTATCATTTTCAGATAGCAAAAATGGATCTTTTATTTTATTGTGTGTTGTGTTCTGGATAACACGGAAAAATCAGCGGTTTGTATGCTATGACATATGACGGTTCACACCGTTGTTTTATAAAATCTGACGATGAACACAGCTCCGCCATTGGGCCGGTTTTCGGCTTTTACCGTACCGTTTTGCTTGGTGATTATCATGCGGGAGAGCGCGAGACCGATACCAAAGCTTTTTCCGCTTGAATTTTCTCCTTTGTAAAACCGCTCAAAAATATGGGGAAGATCCTTTTTTGAAATTCCGCTTCCGCTGTCGGAAATGACTATCTCAGAATATATGGGCGTCTCTCTTGCCTCAACGGATATCTTTCCCCCCTCGGGCGTGTGCTCCATGCAGTTCTTGACTATGTTTCCTATCGCCTCGCTTGTCCACGCAAGGTCACCCGAAAACTCTCCGTCGACGTTGATTGTCAGCTCCTGGGCGCGAAGCTCCATGGGGATAAGCACGGGGGAAACAGATTTGCTCACAAGCTCTGACAGAGGAAGAGTTTCATTCTTGAACTGTACTGTGCCGGCATCGAGCTTGGAGATCTTCATCAGTGTTATCACAAGCCAGTCAATGCGGTCAAGCATGTCATTTATCTCACGCACAAGCTCACCTCGGCGCGCCTCGGTAAGATCGGGCTCGGAGAGAAAGGACATAAGCAGATTTATGGATGTCAGAGGTGTTCTTATCTGGTGGGAGATGTCGGCAATGGAGTCGGCAAGATATATCTTGTCGTTTTGCAGATTTTGCTGTTGCTCGCGCAGACGCACCGTCATTTTGTAAAGCTCGCTTTGCAGTATCCCAAGCTCTCCCTCGGTATATTGACAAAGATCAATACTGTTGTCTCCGTGGAGTATGCGGTTTATGCTCTCGGAAAGATCGGCGATGCGCTCATACCGCTTTTTCATGAAGAGCAAGTAAGACAGTATAAATACCGCACATAGTATAAGTGTAAATACACCGAAATATATTTGCCATATAAAAGCGCACACGGTCGCCGCCACCGATATGCCCGCAAGCCACGGCAGGCTTTTTTTGATCTCGGGATTTCTCAACAGCTTCATGTCAGTCCACCTTGTATCCAAGACCACGGACGGTCTTTATTATTCTCGGCTCTTGCGGATCGTCCTCTATCTTCTCGCGCAGTCGCTTTATGTAAACGGTCAGCGTATTGTCGTTGACAAACTCGCCCGCTATGTCCCATATAGACTCCAGCAGCTTGGTTCTCGTAAGCACCGCGCCGCGGTTGTTGATGAAAACGAGGAGCAGACGGTATTCAAGGGCGGACAGATAAAGATCCCGTCCGTTTTTGAGGGCAATGCCCCTCACCGTGTCCACCTCAACATCGCCAAGGCGTACAATACTTGACGCACTGCCCGTCAGACGAAGTATGTTTTTGATACGCGACACAAGCTCACGCGGGCGAAAGGGCTTGGGAATGTAATCGTCAGCCCCCAGGTCAAAGCCCGTGACTGTGCTGTATTCATCACCCGAGGCTGTCAGAAATATCACGGGAATGTGATAGTCGGATTTTATTGCCGAGCATACCGCAAAGCCGTTGCCGTCGGAAAGGGATATGTCCAGCAGAACCAGATCAAATCTTTCGGAGTCAAGGGCACTGAGCGCCGCCGACTGTCCCGAGGCGCTCCTTACGGCAAAGCCCTCGCGCACGAGGAACTCCGTCAGTGTGGATACTATTGTTTTGTCGTCTTCAATAAGCAGTATTTTAGTCATTTGTCCGTCTCCTTTCCTTGTGGTCATATGCGGTGACAGAGCCTTCTTTGTTCCCGCACAGCTTTTTTATATAAGAATTGCCAACCACGGGCAGAGCGCACGCACCTATGAGAAAGCCCGTGAGTGCGCCCACCGCCAACAGTACGGGAAGATAGAACGCTATTTTGAGATTGTCCACGAGAAATACGGCGACGGCAAGCTGAGCTGTATTGTGAGTAATGCCGCCCAGTATGCTCACGCCGGTGATACCCAGCTTGCCTGTGCGCTTTGCTATTATCATGGCAAGCGTGGACAAAAGTCCGCCGCAGACGCTGTACGCAAGCGATACGGTGTTGCCGAAGAGCAGGGAGCTGAGAGCTATCCTTAAGGCGTTGATGCTAAGCGCCGTCTTGCCGTCAAAAAGATAAAGTATGGTTACCACGGCAAGGTTGGCAAGCCCCAGCTTGATTCCGTATATTCCGATGGGTAAGGGAACAAGATGCTCAAGATAGCCGAGGGCCAGGGAAAGGGCGGTCATGAGCCCCGCAAAGGCGACTTTTTTTACATTTATCTTCTTTATTTTTTTTGTACTTGTTGTCTTTTGGGGAGCGCTTTTCATGTCATTCTCCCTTCTCAACGGTGACCGTCACCCTGTTGGGCAGGCAAACCACTGTTCTGATCTCGGTTGCCGCTCCTGTCCTCACGCAGACCTTGTCGGGACAGGAGGCTTCTTTTATAAATGCCTTTCCGTCCTCAATGACAAGCAGGTTTGTGCCGCGCTCGGTACTGATAAGCAGCTCGGTGTCCTCTTCAAGAGGCAGTCTCGCGTATTCCTCTCCGTCCACAGTCACCACCGCGGTATCTCCGCTGTTTCCCATAGCAAAAAAGACAACGACGAAGATGACAGAGCAAAGGAGCAAAACGCAAAGGAGGAGTATGATGTCGTTTTTCTTCATCTTTTACTCCTCCTTTATATTAATTTTTATTTTGATCAAGCTCAATACCGTCGGTGCTTTTTATACTTCCGTCGGCAAATATCCAAATTACCTCAGTTCGCTCAAGCGTATTTGCAAGAGCCATTCCGTCCTCAAAGCTCATGGAGAACAGAGCGGTGGACAGCGCGTCGGCATTCGCTCCCGAGGGACACAGAACGCTGACAGAGCTGTAGGTATTTTCGGGATACAGCGTTTGCGGATTTATAATGTGATGGTAGATAAGCCCGTGAAAGCTGAAATTTCTGTTATAAGAGCCGCTGGTGGACAGCGTGAGTCCCGAAATATTAAGTGAAAGGCTAAGCTCGCCATCACCGTCGGGGTCTTGGATGCCGCCGTACCAGACAGTGCCGTCGGGCTTTTCGCCAAAGGCAGAGAGATTTCCGCCGAGGTCGAGCAGAAAGTTTTCACAGCCTGCATTTACAAGACGCTCGCAGATCACCTCAGCCACATATCCCTTGCCAAGCGCTCCGGCGTCAAGGCGCATATCCTTGTCGGTGATGTATACCGATCTCACTATATCATCAAGCAATACCGAGGATATGTCGGTGTGCTTTGCCGCCTCCTCAAGAGCCTCAGGGGTTGGAGGGGTCTTGTCCGCAATGGCTTGCTTCCATAGGGATGTGACTGAACCTAACGCGACAGACGTGTATCCGCCTGTAAGTGTGTAAGCTTCTTTAGTGAAGATAAGAAAATCAAAAAGCTCGTCGCCGACGCGCACAGCTCCCTGTCCCGCGTCTTTGTTGAGGGTGCAGAGATTAACAACTCCCTCGTATTCATTGTATATGTCCAGAAGCTGATGGTATTTTTCAAGCTCGGACTTGAAGATATTGTCCCATACCTCAAAATCCTTTTGAGAATTTGCGTACACGGTGATAGTAGCGAAGGTGTCAAAGTAGTCGAAATATGTTGTTGTGTATTTCTTTTTTGTTCCCGATGAGCAGGAACAGATCGACAGGCAGACGGCGCACAAAAGAACGGCGGCGCCTGCTCGGCATATTTTTTTCATGATCCTTCTCCAATATCAAAACTTAAATAATATTATACAATATTTGAGACGTTATGTCAATGATATTATCGCAATAAAGCTTCAAAAATTTTTTTGTGTATTTTTAGTTATTGCGGAGAATTTTTACAATTCCCTTGACTTATGTCGGAATTTTGTGTATAATTTAGGTACATTGTTTTTAAATTTTTCGGGGGAATACGGATATGAACAAGCAGCAGGTTATCGATACGGTAAAAAGAGAGAAGATAGTTGTTATCGTCAGGGGCATCGCGCGGGACAAGCTGTGCGCGCTGTGCGAGGCGCTGTACAAGGGAGGCATCAGGCTTATTGAGGTGACCTTTGACGCAAAGGGAATAGTGACGGATGAACAGACGGCTGAAAATATCGCCATGCTTGTCCGTGAATTTGAGGGTAAGCTGTGCATTGGCGCGGGAACAGTAATGAATGAGAAGCAGGCAAGGCTTGCTATAGACGCGGGAGCAAAGTACCTTATCTCTCCCAATGTGTCAAAGCAGGTCATCGCCTACGCGGTGGTGAACGGAGCGGTATCCATGCCGGGCGCTATGACTCCCAGCGAGATCGTGGACGCTTATGAGGCGGGCGCGGATTTTGTAAAGGTATTTCCCGCAGAGACTCTGGGGCTTGCGTACATAAAGGCTATCAGAGCGCCTCTTTCACATATACCCATGCTTGCCGTGGGCGGTGTCAATGAGAACAATATCGCCGATTTTATGGCAGCGGGAATCGACGGTGTCGGAATTGGCTCCAACATTGTCAAGAAGGCCATGGTGGAAAGCGGAGACTTTGAGGGTATCACAAGACTGGCAAAGACATATACCGACGCTTTGAAGTGATTCGGGAGTAATCCGAAAGGATCAATATCAAAATAAGAACGGGCGAGCGAATTCGTCTCTGCGAGAGTCTCGCAGAGAGTGCGCTCGCCCGTTAAATATTAAAATTTTTCGGAAAAACATTCCACTTTTGTAATAATTTGCGGTCTTATATTTATGAAGGGACTTTTTGGAGAAAGGAGGCAGACCGATGGATGATGAGGACGAGAGCACCGCGGAGGAGTTGGGAAAGCACATCAGCGATTATGTTCGCGGACTTACGGAAAAGCAAAGGTATATTTTCATGAGCAGATATTATTTCGCCGAGCCTACTGAAAGCATAGCGAATGATCTGCGGCTCACAAAGTCAAGCATTTACAAGGAATTGACAAGGATCAAAAACGGCTTGAGAGAACATCTGGAAAGGAACGGTATATACGTATGAAGCAATATATTTTACTTGACGCTATCGGCTGCATGG
>JAFTQL010000055.1 GCA_017462795.1 Clostridia bacterium | reverse complement strand
TTGTGGGTCTCACAGAGACCCTTTTGTTGTGGCACCCGCACATCGTACACACTCCGCGCAAAGCTCGGAATTGGGTTCGCAACATTGCCTCGCCGCTTCCGCGTCGGAAGCCTTGTGGGGCGAGGCAAATTCCCGTTGCGGGTGCCACAGGCAGTCAATTTCGGCTGCCTTTTTCTTTTTTACAGAGAGGGTGTGGCACAATTTGATATAATATGGCAATAAAATGATATTGAAAAGCGGGTAAGGATATGATACAATAAAGTATAAAATGATAGCGGGCTTTCAAATCTGATGAGAAAGTAAGGGCAAGCGGATTATGAGATTGCATGAAAAGAAGGATTATTTCAATAGCGACGAGCGCACTGTCGTGAAGTACAGAAAAACGTCAAAAGCCATAAAGCTACACGGTCACGATTATTCGGAAATAATGTACGTGGTCAAGGGCTCGGGTATTCACACTATCGGAGACAGGGAATATCCGTTTATTGACGGCAGCCTGTTTTTTGTCCCCGGCGGATTGGGACACATGATATCCTTTGATAAGGAGACGGAATATTATGATATTCTTATCTCGGATGACGTTATCGAGGAGATGAGTGACATCCGCGCCCGTATGGACATGGAAGAGGAGATGCTTCCCGAGATAGCTTCAAACTGTACTGCGGGGGCGTATTCCAAAATGTGTGAGATATGTGCCATGGCTTATAATGAATATGAGGGCGGCTTCCCGGGCACTACGGATATACTTCTGGCGCAGATACGCATTATCTATGTGTTTTTGTTGCGCTATCGCGGCACTGTGGATATCGACACGACACCCGCCAAGCGTCGGACGGCAATGCCCGAGATACTGGACTATATCAACATCCATTACAAAGAGCCGATAAAAATGTACGAGATAGCGCAGATGTATCACTATTCTCCAAATTATTTTTCAAAGCTCTTCAAGAAGAACTTTGGAATGGGATTTTACGAATACATTCACAAAAAGCGGATAGCAAGCGCTAAGGAGTATCTGAAGATATGTGACAACTCGGTTGAGGAGATCTGCCGTGCCGTCGGATATTCCAACAATAACGAGTTCTACAAAATGTTTAAGGAATATACCGACATGACTCCGTCGGAGTACAGAAACGCGAGGAAACAGAACAGAAACAGATTTGATCTGACGTTTCCCAATGACAAAACAGGTAAAAGAGGCGAAAAATGAGCATAGAAAATCCAATGGAAAATCCAACAGAAAATTCATTCAAGGCGGGAGGAGCGCATTACAGAGCAAGACCCTTCTGGTCGTGGAATACCGAGGTCACTCCCGAGAAGGTGCGCCTTCAGACAAAAATGTTTGCCGATATGGGGATGGGCGGCTTTGTCATCCATTCAAGAAACGGTCTGAGAACGCAATATATGGGCAAGCACTTTATGGATATGGTCAAGCTGTCCATAGAATGCGCCCATGAGCTTGGACTCAAGGTATGGCTGTATGACGAGGACAGATGGCCCTCGGGAAACGGTGGCGGAAGGGTGACGGCGGACAGGCGGTACAGACAGCGCTCGCTGGTGGTGACAACAGAGCCGCCGCAGGGACTTGTGAGTCGGGAGGAAAGCCTGCTTTGCAGAGATTATTTTGTTGCGGCGTATAAGCTGGATTTTGATGCCGACGGGTGTCTTTGCAGCTACAGCGTGAGCGATGACGGCAAGGGAGATGTGTATGCCTACGTGCATATAGAGAACGACAACCCGAGATACAACTGGCAGTCAAATGTGGATGTACTCAACAAGGATGCCATTGCCGAATTTATTGATATTACATATGAGGCGTACTATAAGGAAATAGGCGAGCATTTCGGCAAGACGGTTGAGGCGATATTTACCGATGAGCCACAGGGAACGAGGGCGATATACGCCAACAGCTCCGATCTTTCTCTGTTCAGGACGGCGCAGGTAATGTGGACGGACGACTTTGCCGACACCTATGCCGCGGAGTACGGGGAGGATATAATAGAGCATATTCCCGCCATTCTGTGGGAATCGGCGGACAGTGCCCGTGTGAGATACAGATATCATGAGCACTGCGCGGCTCGGTTCAGAGAGGCATACACGAAGCAGCTTGGCGAGTGGTGCGAGGCGCATGGAATAGCCTTTACGGGTCACTTTATTTTTGAGGAAACGCTTGCCTCGCAGACGGTGTGCACCAAGGATGTTATGCGGTGCTATGCCGACGAGCACATACCGGGTATTGATATATTGCAGGGGAAATATGAGCTTTCAACGGCTGTGCAGTGTCGCTCAGTCGCCCGTCAGTACGGCAGACGGCGCGTTATGTCCGAGCTTTACGGAGTGAATAACTGGGATACGTCCTTCAGGGATTATATAAGACAGGGCAACTGGCAGACCGCACTGGGCATAAATATACGGGTTCCCCATCTGTCGTGGATGTCGATGCTGGGGGAGGGAAAAAGAGACTACCCCGCCACCTTCAGCTATCAGTCTCCGTGGTATCTTGACGCGGGTATACTGGAGGATCATTTTTCCCGACTTCATACCGTGCTTGAGAACGGAGAGCCCCGTGTCAGAGTAGGCGTTATACACCCCATAGAGAGCTATTGGACGGTAAAAGGACCTGCGGATAAAACAGCGCGAAAATGTCTTGAGAAGGACAGGGAATTTTCCGCTCTCTTTGATTGGCTGAGCTTTGACGGCATTGATTTTGACCTTATCAACGAGTCTTTGCTCCCGTCTCAGCTGAATGTGGGCGACGGCGGGGCATATGTGGGGAAAATGAAGTATGACGCTGTGCTTGTGCCCAACTGCATCACCCTTCGCTCCACCACCGTGGAGGCACTGAGGCTGATGAAGGACAGTGGAGTCAAGGTGGTGTTTGCGGGAGCTGTCCCCGCTCTTGCGGATGGTGTGGAGAGCAAAGCCGCGGCATGTCTTGCGGAGAGCTGTCTGCATGTTGAATACACATATGGCGGCATCAGCGCGGCACTTGACGAATACCGCGCTTTTGAATTGCTTGGCGATAACGCCGATAAATATATTTTCTGTGACGTTGATTATGACGGTAGCCGTTGGCTGTTTCTCAGCCCCGCGAGGGCGGTGGTGGACAGCGAGGATTCCGCGGTGCGCGTGCATATGCTCAAGCTCCGCGGAACGGTCACGCCACGTATATATGACAGTATGACCGGGGAGATACGTACTCCCGAATATGAGTATTCCATGGGAAATACGTTGGTGCTTCTGCCTCTTGGAGCGTATGATACTGTACTGCTAAGGCTGGATGAGGGCGCGAAAGAGTGCAAACGGGAGCAAAAGCCGAGTATGCAGACGGTTGTCGTCAGGTCGGATGATACCGTTGCCTACCGCAGAGCGGAGGACAATGTTATACTTCTTGATATGGCTGAATACTCTCTTGACGGCAAGGTCTATATGCCCCGAGAGGAGATATTGCGTATTGACACGTTGTGCAGAGAAAAGCTGGGGCTGTGCAGTCTTACGGGCAAGCTTTCGCCTCAGCCGTGGAGCGTGACGGATGAGTGCGCCCATAAGCTGTATCTCCGATTCCGCTTTTACAGCGAGAAGACCGCGGACTGCCGTCTTGCCTTTGAGAGAGCGGAGCGCATATGGCTCAACGGAGGGGAGGTCGGACTCGTGAGTGATGGGTGGTATGTTGACCGAGACATCCGCACTGTCAGTCTGCCGCGTCTCAGAGTTGGGGAGAATGTGCTTGAGCTTGAGACGGAGATAGGCAAGACCTACGGTGCGGAGCCTGTGTATGTTATCGGTGACTTTAACGTAAGGCTTGAGGGCACATGGGCAACGCTTACCGAGAGCGCGGAGCGCATAGCGTTCGGAAGCGCGGTGAATGGAGGAATGCCGTTTTACGGAGGCAGTCTGTCATATTTTCAGGATATTGACCTTTGCTGTGACGGAGAGCTGAGAGTGTCCGCCAATTATTATCGTTGCGCCTTTGTCAAGGTTCTGCTTGACGGTAAGCATGTGGGTAATATCATTCTGCCGCCCTATGAGGTGCGCATACCCGACGTGAGCGCGGGCAAGCACACGCTGGAGCTTGTGGCGGTGGGCAACAGACATAACACCTTCGGTTCTTTGCATTGGGGCATAGAAGACCCCTATTACGGACCTATGCACTGGCACAAATACGGCGACGCATACAGCCGTGAATACAGACTCCGCGATTTCGGCATAATGAAATGCCCGGAGATCACGCTGTCTCTTTACAAATAATCACCGATAGTTAATAATATTGTTGCAGACATACATTAAAAAACGGATGTGAACCGTTGTTCAGTTCACACCCGTTTTTTTGCGTTTTTATTCTTTCTGCATTTTTGTGTTTTTCTTGCGATATTTTGAGGGGGAGATGCCGTCGTTATATTTACTGAAAAGACGGCAAAAGTAATTCCCGCTGGATAAGCCCACGGCCTCGGCGATCTTTGTTACGGTCATGTTTGATTCCTTCAAAAGCTTTTTGGCGCACCGAAGCCGATAATGAGTGACGTAGTGAATAGGCGGGAGCCGCATATCCCGCACAAATATCTTGTGCATATAGTTGACTGACAGATGGACAAGCTGCGCGAGCAGAGGCTCGTCTATATAAGACGCGTAGTTTTCATGAATATAATTGAGTATTTGTTGCGTATAGGGAGAGATCTTTTTGGGAATATTCTGTTGCTTGGTGGCAGAATGAAGCGCCAGCAGGTTGAAGAATCCGCTCAGCATGTAAAGCTCATCGTCGTTATCCATGTAGCTTTGAAGATTGGTCAGATTATCGAATATTGATATCACCTTGTCTATATAGGCGCAGGGGAAGATCTTGTTTTCAACGGAGAAGCCCGAGTTTTCGAGGAATGCTCTGGTCTCTGTGCCGTCAAACTTTATCCACAGCTGTCTGAAATCGTCACAGTTCTCATTAATTGTATAGCGCTGAGGCATATCGGGTATCATCAGAAGAATGCAGGGAGCTTCAAAGGGAATATCGTTGTACATGCCTTTGCCCGAGATCACGTATTGAAGAACAAAAATGTCTCTGTGCATGAGTTCACTGTCATAAGGCGGAGAAAGCTGATTTTTGCCTACCTCCAAAATGCGGATGGATTTATTTCGGGTCTTATGGGGGTAGTATATGTCGGCATTGAGCGGTTTGAAAAATACCTTATACATAAGCCTTCCTCTTTCTTTTTTTTTATATTTCTATCCTTATATATAGAATAACACGAATTTTTTTGGTTGTCAATACAAAGAGTGAAATGTGCAAATAGTGGAGTGCGATGTTTATAGACAATATGTGCACATTGTAGTATAATTATAAAAAACAATTGATTTTATTTATCCATATGGATAATAAAAAATAAATTTTTTAATGGAGGTTTTTTATGAAGACCAAGCTTATTTCCCTTATTCTTTCTGTCGTGATGATCATGTCCGCATTCGGAATGATGAGTGTTTCGGCAGAGACCACGGCAGAGTGCTATTGGACGGTTGACGGCAGTGAAACCGTAAATTACGGCACTTTTGCACAAGCTGTTACTGCTGCCAACGCGGTATCGGCAAACGGAGCGATTACCATCACTCTTCAGAATGATGTATATAACGCTTCAAAAACGGAGTATTGCTTCAATATTGCAGAGGGTGCTGTAGCAACTGTTACTACTGCTGACGGAACTCAGAAGATCGGTGGATTTTCTGGTATTGTTTCTGATGGTAAGCACAATGGTGTATCCGGTACTCACAGTGGAACGGTTGTGCTTGACGGTATTACTATGGAGCATAACGATACTACCGGCAAGTTGCCTCCCTTTATCAATTCCCGTTCAAAGACGACCGGAAAGATGATTGTAAATAATTGCACATTTAAAAGCGGAGCGGATGTTACTCACGACTGGATGTATATCGGTTTGCAGTATAGTGAAGGATATCTGGAAATGAATAACTGTGTTATCGAAGCCCAGGGACAAACGGCATGTAGCACATGGAATGAATATGAAACAGCGGGCGGAGTATTTTGCTTTTACGATTCAAACGCAACTATAATACTCAATGGTGTGACTGTGAACGCATCTAATAATACCGCTCCGTTTGTAAAGGCAAATTCCAAAAAAACGATCACACCCAACATAAGCCTTTGCAACGTAACGTATGACGGTGCTTCCGGCGACTTTAATACCAACAACGCTATCAGCATGATCAACGGAGCGTCCGTAAGAACAGTTGCGGGCTCTGACGGTATCAGATTCTCATCAAACATAAGCAAGGCGGCTATCGAAGCCAGCGCGGATTCCTACGAGATGGGTACAAGCTTCTATACGGGTAACGCCGTTGACGCTTCCAAGCTGATCGGTACTCTGACTGCTAAGGACGGTATCGTGGATAACAGCGACGGCTCCAAGCGCATCAACGCTGTTCTTTCGGGTATTACCGATATGGCGGCTGAATACTCGGCTCAGTCCTTTATAAAGTATACGAAAGACTCGGTGAATGTTACCATATATTCAAAATTCGATACTCAGCATAACACCCGCTCGATGGCTGTTGTAGCCAACGCGGCGCTGAAGGATCTCAGCGACACACAGACAGGCATTTATCAGTATGCCGTTACGGTTGGCGGAGCTACAAAATACAGTCCTTACAGCGCGCCCCAGTATGCCGTTATCAATAATTATGTTAACTGAGGAGGCAATCATGAAGAAATATTACAATAAGCCATCGGCTGATGTGATGGAGCTTTTGTCTGCCGATGTTATCACTGCTTCGGGACTCGGCGCGGCAAACGATGACGTTATGGATATAGGCGGAAACGTAATATCCACAGGCTTGGAGCTGTGATCATAAAACAAAAGGAGTTTACACTATGAAAAAGCTTCTTATATTACTTATTTGTCTGTCTTTGGTTGCGTTTGCTTTTGCGGCTTGTAACGACACCGAGCAACCTGCCACCGATACCGGAACGGGATCGGCGCAGGAAAGCGGAACTCAGGCAGAGAATACCGAAGAAACTACGGACGAGACTACCGAGGAGAACAAGGGCGGCACAGGCATTACCATAGGCGGCTCGTCCTCCGAAACTGATGACACCGAGGATACAGGCAGTGGCTCCGGCGGAGACAACACCGGAAGCGGAGATAATGTCGGTGGCGGTGAGGTCGTTGGCGGCGGAGAAGCCGGAGAGGGCTTTGGAGAACAGGCTGACGATATTCTGGTCATCGGAAAATCTGAGGGATAACAGGATATGAAAAAAGCTTTTAGAATTATTGCCCTGATCCTTCTTGTGCTTATGTGCTTTACCGCTTGTGATACATCGGATATTCCCGCGGACACCGAGCCTGATGAGGAAAATACGGTCTCAACCTCCGAGGGGGATGTGACCGATAAGCAGACCGAGGAAACAAATCCCGCGGACGAACCGGGAAAAACAACGGTAGTGGGATCATCCGCGGACAAAAAGGGATGGCTTTACCGTCAGGATAACGGCGTGCTTGTTCGGGAGGTGGATATAGACTCGGGCAAGGGCGGCGAGGCTGTTGAGATAATACAGATCACCGATACCCACATAAGCTACATGAACGACAACGATAAAAAGGATCCCGTGTTGCTTGATACCTACAATACACGTGAGTGGCTGAGGAACGCGGGCGGTTGGCGAAACGCCAAGAGATGTCTTGATTCCGCGGTTGACGCTGACAGAGTTATACTTACGGGCGATATCATCGACTATATGTCCGAGGGAGCGCTGGAGTTTGTCAAGAACAACATTTTTGACAAATACAGCAACGTAAACACCGTCGTGGGTAATCACGAGGTAGTCAAGGCAATGGGCGAGGATATAGCCGACGCGGATCTCCCCGCGCGCATGGAATATATCGGTGGGTACTTTACCGAGAATGTATATTATCACAGTGAGGTGCTTGGCGATAAGGTAATGATAATTCAGCTTGACAACGGAAGCGACAGCCGTTTTTGGGAATCTCAGATAGAGCCTCTGCGTGAGGATCTTGCCATAGCGAGAAAGAGCGGTCTTGTTGTCCTGCTGTTCTATCACATTCCCATTGCCACGGGAAATATCAAGTACGCCGCTACAAAGCCCATATACGATAACGGCGGCGGAGTGCGCAATTTCGCGGCGGGCATAGGTGTGACCAACGCGGACAGCGCGACGGCTGAGGTCTATAATATCATCACCAATAACGGCGATATAATCAAGGGCGCTTTCTGCGGACACGTTCACAATCATTACTATACAGAGATAACCGCCAAGACCGCAAGCGGAGAGCCCACGGTAATACCTCAGTATATGGTAGCGTCTTCGGCGTATGACTACGGTCATATGCTTAAGATAACGGTAAAATGATACAGAAAGGATCATATATGAAAAAGAGAATCTTTGCGCTTGTACTTGCGCTTATAATGCTGTCTTGCTGCTTTATCTCCTGTTCCGACAATTCGGACGGTGACGGCAAGGATACCACTGTCAACACATCGGCAGGCACCTCGGGCGAGGACGCGGGACACGGTCTGCCTGACGTTCAATACGGCAAGGCGGTGGTCGTGCTTACACGTAAGAATGAGGTTTATCTGAAGGATGTTTTCGTAAAAAGCATCGATGAGCAGTCTACCGCTGTTGATAAGGCTGTATACAACAGAAATCAGATAGTGGAGAGCGAGTTCGGAGTTGACTTTCTTTCCATAACCGCCGATGATGAAAAGGATATGGATACAAAAATATCCATAGACGTTGCCGCGGGCGAGTCTGAATATCATATAATCGCGGGACACGGAAGAAATATGTTTTCCAACGCCATCGCGGGCAATCTCATAGATTGGAATGAGCTTGATTATGTTGATCTTGACGCTGAATGGTGGAGCAATAGCGCAAGGGAAGAGTGGTCCACTCCCGGTGGAAAGCTCTACCTTATGACGGGAGATATATCCTACATGGGCGTGGGCTCAGCTCCTGTTATGTTCTTCAACAAAACATATGTTGCGGACTCTCAGCTCAAGTCTCCCTATGATCTCGTTTACGATAACGAATGGACGCTTGAAAAGTTCAAGCAGTATGTTATATCTCTTGATGCTACTCTTGAGGTTCAGGGAACAGGTAGCGGAGATATCGCTACAGATACCTTCGGATATGTTACCGAGCAGTGGAGAGGTCCCGGATACGCTCCCTTCTGCGCGGGCGGAAAAACACTTGTTCTTAACGAGTCGGGCGTATATGAGCTCGGTCAGGCGGACGAAAAGACAGGTAACGCTCTCCAGACCTACTACGAGCTTGTGGTACAGAGTGGAGCGGTATACTATGACACAAAGACAAGCATCTCCTCCATCAGAAACGCTTTCGCGGGCGGAGCTGCCGCGTTCTATGACGATTGTATCAGTGAGGCTGTAAAGCTTAAGTCCTCGGGTGTTGACTTTGGTATAGTTCCGTGGCCTAAATATGACAGCGAGCAGGAATCCTATAATCTTGTTGTAGGCTGTGGAACAAATGCTTTCGGTGTGCTTATAAATACCAAGGAAGAGGACAGGGAGTTTATTTCTGTTATACTTGAGGCAATGGCATATTACGGAGGCACAGAGGTCATTCCTTACTATTTTGATACGGTAGTATCTTATCAGGCATTCAAGGACAGCGATTCCATAGAGATGCTCAAGGTGGTAAGAAGAGATCTTCACTACGATTTCGGCGGCTGGTCGGGATTTGGTAACTTTACCAATGTGGGAAGAGACGTTATAAAGCGTAACGGTACTCCCGCAAGCACTATTCTGATGGAATACGCAAGCGCGTCTCAGGCGGCTCTTGACGCATGGTATGCGCTGGATAAGGCAGAATAAAGCTTATAATTGTTAAAAATGGGATGCCGCGATATTCAGCGCGGCATCCCAAAAGCAGATTGATAAGGATTTTTATGTACGATATTTTTTCACTGAAAGATTTTAAAATGCCGGATGGCTTTCTTTGGGGCTCAGGCTATGCGGGGCATCAGGTAGAGGGAAACAATGTAAACAGCTACCGATGGCACAACGAGGAGTGCGGAAAGACACTTGAACGGTCGGGGCTTGCGTGCAACAGCTATGAGCTGTACCGTGAGGATATAGCTCTTGTGGACGATCTTGGCCACAGGGCGTTCAGGACATCTGTTGAGTGGTCACGGATAGAGCCCGAGGAGGGTGTGTTCTGTGAGGAAGCGATAGATCACTACGTCAGGCTCTTCGCAGGTCTTAAGGAAAAGGGCATCAAGGTATTTGCGACGCTTATCCATCTTTCATATCCCCTGTGGTTCGCAAGGCTCGGTGACTTCCGCGATACGGAAAACCTCAGATATTTTGAGAGATATCTTGAATATACCGTTCCGCGTATAGCGCCTTACGTAGACTTCTGGAATGTGCTTAACGAGTCCAACATGTCGGGAGAGCAGTCAAAGCTCGGCGCTGTTCATTTTCACGCGCTCGGCTATCATATTATAAAAAAATATTCCTCAGCTCCCGTAAGCTCGGCGCACGCGTTGGTGCAATATGTTCCCCAGCGCTATCATGACAGATGGGACAGGGCCATGGCGGAAATAAAGGATCTTGAGTACAATGAGTATTTCTTCCATGCCATACGCACGGGAGAGATCGTTTTTCCCAACAGGGACGTAGTCTTAGCGCCGGATGTAAAGGGCACTGCCGATTTCTGGTCGGTGAACAGCTATGTCCGCGATATGGTGGATGCGCGTAAGTCAAGACTTAACGGTAAACGGTATGACTGCAAGGAATTGAAATTGATAGACATGGATTTCTATCTTGAGGAGATGGATCCCGAATGTCTGATTGCCAATACGACAAGGCTTACGGATAAGCCGGTGTACATAACCGAGAACGGCTGTAGCTGTGATGATGACAGATTCCGCATCGTGTTTATCGCGCTGTATCTCTCCGCGCTCGCCGAGGCAATAAGGATGGGAGCGGATATAAGAGGATATCTGTATTGGTCATTGCTGGACAACTATGAATGGACGAGCTTCAAGCCCAAATTCGGTCTGTGCGGCTGTGACAGAGTTACATTTGAGCGAACTCCAAAGCCCAGCGCCGCGTTTTACCGAGAGATCATTGAGAACAACGGATTTGATCAGAGTATACTGAGAAAGTATCTTACCGAAATGCCCAGCCTTGCAAAAAAATAATCCGACGGAGACAAGTATATGGAATACAAAAACGAAAATGATGTGATCTTCCGCGAGGTCATTATAAATACCGACAAGGGCGGGGATGACGTTACTATAGTTCAGCTTACCGATTCCCATTATTGGGCGTTTACCGATGCCGACCTTGAAAACCCTGTTCTTGCCAGCACAAAGCAAAACAGAGTGTGGAGAAGCGTTGCCAACGGAGCGTCGGTGGCGAATACGGAAAAGGTGCTTGCATATGCCGACAGCGTGGCGGATCAGATAATGGTGACGGGAGACGTTATGGATTTTCTTTCCGAGGGAACGCTTAACCTTTTAAAGACCACCATCTGGGACAAATACGGTGTAGCTTCGGGCAAGGACAAGGTTATGGTGAGTGTCGGCAACCACGAGCCGGTCAGGCAGATGCAAGGAGAGATAGCGGACACAGACTCGCGTGAGTCCCGCCTGCGGGTACTTCAGGACAACTGGGAGCACGATATCTACTACACCTCCAGGGTGCTCAAGGATAAGGTGATGGTGATACAGTTGGATAACGGTAGCGCCGATAAGTTCCTGGACATTCAGGTGGATCATCTCAAGAGCGACCTTGCCCTCGCGAGAGAAAAGGGCTATACGGTGCTTCTGTTTTACCACATCCCACTGTCCACGGGAAACCCCGATAATATCAGCACCGCGGCATCAAAGGTAGGTGACAAGAACAATACCTTTGCCAACTTTTACAGCAAGGGAATAAACCGATGCTCCGACGGCGCTTCGGGCGAGATATACGGCATCATAACCAATAACGCCGATATTATCAAAGGCTGCTTCTGCGGTCACAAGCACTGTGATTTTTACACGGAGATCAACGCAAAGACCGCCGACGGCAAGGATACGGTCATTCCGCAGTATATACTGATAGGTACACCCTACGGCGCATACGCTACAAAGATAATTGTCAAATAATTTCAACATAAACACAAAATGAACCGAGTCGATTGATTCGGTTCATTTTGTTGTTTACGAAAACCACAAGAATAAGCTCCACCGGTACAAATGAGGGACGCCCAACCGTCCCCTACAAACGGTTGGAGCTGTTTTTTTGTCTGTCGCCGAAATGTTAATTATGACTATAAAAATGTCACATAATGGTACAAGCAATGTTTTTGCAGGCACAATGTGATATAAATATGGAATATCTTGATATTGAAATTCACATGAGTCTATGATACAATTAAGATGTGATGTTGTTACAATTGCCCTTCAACAAATCGAATATTAATTGTCAAATGTGTAAAAAGTAAGGGTTGAGTTGCAATATTATTTCAATGCAACGTGTGGCGCTTTTTCAGAGAATTACGGAAGGAGGAAGCATAAATGTGTGCCCGACGGTAACGCACATAAATTTTATTACAAGGAGTGTCACGCGGAAAAACGCAACGAAAGTTTTAAAAAAGAAGATTTTCAGAAAAGGAGAATTATTATGAATACCAAGAAGAAATTTTTATCTTTTGCACTGGCTTGTCTCATACTGGCTATGACATTCAGCGCCGCTGTTCCCGTGTTTGCCGCTGATGCGGTATGTAAGATCGGAGATACTGAGTATACATCTTTTAGTGATGCACTTACTGCGGCTGTTGCAGGTGATGTGGTTGAGCTCTTGAAGGATATTGAGGTCGATAAAATTAGAACGTCCAACACTAATGCATTTACTGTAAGATCTGCTATAGTGTCGAGCGGAAAGACTGTCAACGCCAAAATAACTCTTAAAACTGATTCTATTGTTTCAAATGGTTCAACTAACGCAAATAAGATAACCTTTGAAAACATTGATTTCATTCAACCCTCGACCAATCCGAATTCGGTAATTAATGGAAGAGGTGGTAGCGTATATACATTTAATAATTGTAGTTTTGCAATAGAAGGTACTTCTGGCATGGGCGCTCACTTTGTAGTTCAATCATCTGCGGGCGCAACTATCTATATGAATGATTGCGCGATTACCTATATCGGTTCGGACACAACTAATGCGATGTTCGCATCTTTTAATGATATGTACAAGTCTGTAATAAATCTTAACAATGTTTCTGTCACTGCTCCTTCTACAAAGACCATGTTCCGTCTGTGCTCTAAGATGACAGTCAACATTATGGGAGATACCACGCTCGATAACAACGGTGGAACTTTGTTTGCCGAGGGAACAAAAAATAAAGGCGGCACTGTAAACATCTACAACGGTGTGACCTACGGTGCGTATACCGCTCCCGCTCTTGAGAAGGGCGCGTCTATCCGTATTTCCTCCAAGGGCTTGAGATTCAGCCTTGCCAATGCGTCCGATCTCTCTTCCGCTACCGCATACGGTATGCTGTTCGCAAAGAGCAGTGACAGTCTGAACAACTCCACCTTTATCCCCGCGGATACCAACAGCGGACTTGTTGCGGCTGAGAATGGCAAGACCAAAATGGTGCTTGTGGGCGACAATGCGGGTATCACTACCGAATACGCGGCAAGAGCATACGCGCAGTACACGGATTGCGGCGGTGCTACCATAACCGTTTATTCCTCGTTCAACGCGGAGGACAATGTTCGCAGCATGAGCGGTATTGCCAATTATATAGTAGACAATGACGCAAGCTCTTATGAGACAGCCGCCATTGATTCCATCAAGTCGGTTTACGGAATTCAGTAAGGAGGTATACAACCATGAAAAAATTTTATAATTGCCCCGAAGCAGAGATCAATTATATAAACAGCTCCGATTGTATAACCGTATCGGGTGGCGATAGAACAGCCTATGACAACAACAGCCTCGATCAGGATATTACTGTAGGCGATTGGGCTATATAACTATCGTGTACTCACGGAATTTGAGGATATTATTATGAAAAAAAGATTTTTATCGCTTATTTTAGCGACACTTATGCTTGTCTTCGCTCTTGCCTCCTGCTCGGGCGACGATAATACAACGGATACTGACGCACCAAATAACACTGTAAGTACCGAGACGGGTGAGCAGGAAATGCAGCCTGTATTTTCGGGAAATACATACGACAACAGACCCTTTAATGTGCTCTGCCGCAAGGATACCTCCAACGGAATTTATGAGAGCGACATAAACGTAGCAAGCTACGGCAATGATGCAACCACGGTACAAAAGGCTGTTTATAACAGAAATATCGTGGTGGAGGATATTCTCAAGATAAGATTTAATTTTGTTTCTGTGGTCAACACCACCATTGAGAATACCATAAGCACAAGCGTGCTTGTGGGCGAGACCGACAGCTATGACCTTATCGTAGCTGACGGAAGAACCATATTCAACGGAGTTCTTGGCAAGGATTACGTAGACTGGACAGAGCTTGAGTATGTAAATCTGGATGCTCCCTGGTGGAGCCAGAATGCCCGTGAGGAGTGGACGACCGTGGGAGACAGATTGTTCGCCATGAACGGCGACCTTTCCTACATGAGCGTGGGAAGTGCAAATGTTATGTATTTCAACAGAGATATCTTTGAAAACAATTCAAATCTCATATCCCCCTATGACCATGTAAAGAATAATACCTGGACGCTGGAGAGCTTCAAGATATCCGTGACCGATGCCGATGCCGCCATGGCGGGAGAGGGCGACGGAAGCGGAAACATCAAGACAGACACCTTCGGATATATCTCGCAGTGCTGGAGAGGACCTATACAGGCGATGTACTGCGCAGGCATCTCCACGCTTGTAAAGGGCGGTGACGGCAAGTACAGCATAGGACTTGAGTCCCTCAGATTCAGCGATGCCTTTGGTGCATACGATGCTATAGTACAGAGCTCGTCCACCTATTACACAAGCTCACTGTCCAACGCAAGAAGCGGCTTTACAGGCGGCATGGGCGCATATTTTGATGACAACGTAAGCTCCGCTGTCAACTACAGCGACAGCAATCTCAACTTCGGTATAGTTCCGTGGCCTAAGTATGATGCTGAGGTAGAGGGCTATAACGCTCTCGTTGGCTCTGGAACAAATACCTTTGCCGTTCCCCAGAACACGAGCGCTGAGAACAGAGTAAGGATCTCCGAGGTGCTTGAGGCGATGGCGTATTACGGCTACAAGGAGGTCATCAGCAGCTACTTTGACACTGTTATCTCCTATCAGGCTGTTCAGGATCAGGAGTCCTATGAGATGCTGCAGATCATACACGAAAATCTCCATTTTGACCTCGGACATTACGCAAACTTTGGCGGTATCGGCGACATTGGAAAGAATGTTGTCGATAAAAAGGACGGATACCAGACGGTCTCCACTGCTCTGACCACTATCAAGAAAAAGGTCATGGATGAGTTTGAGGTATGGTATCTCTTGGATGTTGACGAGCAGGAATAAGCCTGTGCGGTCTGATAAATAATTTAATGTTAAATGCTGCTTTGGGGTTGGTTGCTTTGTGATCGACCCCAAAGCCGATTGGAAATTATTTGCGAAGCATAAGGAGGGACGGATATGTGGAGCTTTAGTATTGACAGCGACAGCGGCGTTATGGTGAGGGATGTGCAGATAAACACCCGAAAGGGCGGCGAGCCTGTAAAGATAATTCAGATGACCGATCTTCATCTCAATTACTGTACTGATGAGGAGCTTAAAAACCCCACGCTTGCCGGCACATGGCAAAACAGGGTGTGGCAGAAGGTACAGCGGGACGGAGAGGGAGCTTACAGAAATGTAAATCCCAAGAACTTTTCGATCAGAAACATGGAGAGCTGTATCAGGTATATCGACCGGGAGAAGCCCGATCAGCTTGTGATCACGGGAGATATTTTTGATTATCTTTCCGAGGGCAACGCGCTGCTTGCAAAAAGCTATATTTTTGACCGCTATCCCACAGCTCTTGCCTGCCTTGGCAATCATGAGGTCGTTCAGCAGATGCAGGGAGATGTGGCAGAGAGCCTGTCCCTTGCTGACAGAATGGCGGCTCTTGAGGGCATTTGGCGGCACGATATCCATTATGTCTCAAAAGTGCTTGGTGACAAGGTGATGCTTGTGGTCATGGACAACTGCCGCGGCGGCAGGTACGGCTCATTCAGTTGGACGCAGGAGAAAAAGCTAAGGACAGATCTTGCCGAGGCGAGAGAGAAGGGATATACTGTTATTTTGTTCTATCATATCCCTCTTGCCACCGAAAATCCCGCCTATAGGAGCACCTGCGCAGAGGAATATGTGAAGGGTGACGCGGGTACTGCGGTCTGGGATTTTCAGACAAAGGGAATATGTAGCAGCGCGGAGGACGAGGCGACCGTGGCTGTGTATAAGCTTATCACAAGCAACGCAGACGTGATCGCGGCTGCCTTTTGCGGACATAAGCACAACGACTATGTGACAGAGATAAACGCCACTGATGCGGTCGGCGAGAGAAGGGTGATTCCGCAGTACATACTTATCGGCACTGTCTACGGTGGCAGCAGCATTAAGGGAAATGTGCTCAGAATAACCGTAAATTGAAATTGGAGGCTTTTATATGAGCAGGATATACAGAATAATTATTACGTTCCTGGCATCGCTCATACTTCTGACGGGATGCGTCAGCGGCGATGTTGTGGATACAGATATCAACACAGATGTTATTGATTCCATATCGGAGACCTTGGATACGTCGGGAGATGAGGACAGTGAGACTGAGAATAACCGGGAAAGCAAGTCACCATGGGTGACCAAGACTGTGAACGGGCTGTCAGTACGGGAGATCGTTATTGATATAGAGGGGGACGGAGATGCTGTTGATATAGTTCAGCTCACCGATGTTCACTTTAATGCGGTCAACGAGCAGGATATCGCGGAAAACAACAAGCTGGTTATGGGTTCATACAACGACAAGCAGAACTGGCTGAAGGACGGCGCATCGGCAAAAAACCTGCAAAAATGCCTTGATTATGCCGCCGATTATGATCAGATAGTTGTGACGGGAGATCTTATTTCTTATCTTTCATACGGCAATCTTGAGCTTGTGAAGAAATACATTTTCGATCCTTATCCCGATGCTCTGGCGTGTGTTGGAAATCACGACGCGCTGAGAGACTGGAAGTGCCAGACGGACGAATCCGCGACTCTTGCGGAGCGCCTGTCTCTGCTCCAGAGCTATTGGACACATGATATCTATTATGCCTCTAAGGTGTTGAAAGACAGAGTTATGGTGATACAGCTTGAGAACGGTATCAAGGATGCCTTCTGGGATATTCAGGTGGAAAAGCTGACCGCTGACCTTGCTCTTGCAAGAGAGAAGGGCTACGCAGTGCTTTTGTTCTACCATATACCGCTGTCAACAAGAAATCCCAAATACTACAATACCAAGGCGCTGACCGTGGGCGATAAAAATAACGCCGCCGCCAATTTCTTTACCGAGGGAATTGACGGAGACTCCGAAGGAGCATCAGGCGAGGTGTATAAGCTTATCACCAATAACGCCGATATAATCAAAGGCTGCTTCTGCGGTCATAAGCATTCCGATTTCTATACCGAAATAAATGCTAAAACACCCGACGGAACGGATACCACCATCCCACAGTATATCCTCATAGGCGTGCCTTACGGTACGGGTAATGTTTTGAGAATTACTGTGAAATAATGGATTTTTACATGATAGCTTGAAATACAGAGGGGCTGTCTCAAATGCTCTTGTTTTTGCATTTGGGACAGCCCCCTTTTGGTTTTATTGATCTGTGAATTGTCCGGTCATCCGACCTCAACGCTTCCGTCTTGCTTGACGGTGATGCTCATTCCGTCCTTGACGTAGTCGAGAAATTCCGCGCCGAGGGAGTCGATAACGGGCATGCTCGCGCCCTCAAGCCATACGTCGGCGAGGATCACGCCCGCTCCCGCAAGGGAGTCTATGGGCTGGGAGAACAGCATGCAAGCGGGCTGTCTGCCCATGGCGCAGGCGCAGTATAGCACAAGTCCGCCTGTGGTAGAGCCGATGGTCTGAGGCAGGCAGAGCGCCTTTCCAGCCATCTGCTTGCCGTACAGATCGGGGTTATTCTGGTCGCCGCAGGTGGCGGTTTTGTCGCCAAACTGCAGTGCCTTCTGGAAGGATGCCAGAGTATTGAGTCCGCCGTGGGAGACGACCGCCTCGGCGGTAATATTACCGGGAGCTACAACTCTTCCTTGGAATACTTTCATTACTTCTTACCCCCTTTTGTGATCTGCTCAAGTATTTCGTCGTCGGTATAATAGCGCGCCGTTGTGTATGTGCGCAGCTTGTTTGAGGATGTTATTACAGGCATCTTGCCGCACAGAGGATTGTTCATGTACATAAGAGGACAGATATAGGAAACTATAACGCCCGTCGCCTTGAGGCGGGGAGCGTATTCCGTCGTCTCAAACTCCTTGATGACCGCGGGAGCGGCTGTGAATACGGTGGGAATGACCACCTTTTTGTTGCCCGCCGCCTTGAGGGATGTCTCAATTCTTTCGGTCCAGCTCTTGAGCTGTTCAAGGCTCATGTGAGGACAGCCCATAAAGCAAAGCTTGGGCGTGGCGTCCTTGTCCTTCCAGATAACGGGGTAGCTGTCGTAAACTCTCTGCAGCTCCGCGTCGTCTATCACATAAACTCGCGCGCCCTCCTTGATGAGCGCCTCGCCCATCTCCTTTGCCTCGGGGGTGAGTCCGTCGATGTGGTAAAGCCCCACAGCGCCGTTGGACGCCGTAGCCGCGCCGAAGTCCTTGAGGTAGGCGCAGGCTGCGTCATCAAGCTCGTTGCCAAGCCACTTATCAAGTCCCTTGACGTAGGGAACATCCTCCATAACCTTCATGCCGATAGCCGAGCCCAGCAATTGTGCCTCGGGCTTTTTTGTTGTCTTTATCTCAACTATCCACGTGGCTTTTCTGCCCTCATCGGTGAGCAGACCGAACTCGGGAACATATCCCGCTATCGAGCCCATGATGTCGATGATACCCGAATTTCGGTTACAGCGCGCGCCGAGGACGGAGTTGGCGTAAACCACCGCCGAGGACTCAGCCCAGCTGAGTATGTCGCCTCTTTCGGGCTTATTTCCTACCTCGTCCATATAGCAGGCGCAGGTAAAGGCATTGTCGTCCATCAATCCAAGCTTTTTAAGCTGATCCTCATAGAAATCCTGCTTTGAGTACATGAATTTGTTGAAGATCAGATTTTGCAGGAAGTTCTTGGGAACATTGGGGTCAAGGGGACGTGGGTCGGCGGAAAATTTCTGCTCGGACATAACGCCTGCGTCTATGAGCTGTTGCATAAGGTCAAAGACGGGAGTCATCATTTTAAGTCCGAAGGATGTAACAAGGTGGTTGTACTTGCTTGTTACGGGAACAAGCCTTTCCGCTCCGAAAAGCTCGCCGTAACGGATAACGGTCTGCATGACCTTTGACATGACCTCGCCCTTGGCGCCGTCAAGTATGGCTTTTTGTTCGTCGTTAAGTATCATAGTATACACTCCTTTTATATCTTCATGCAGGTATCCCATGCCTGCCAGATGACCGTGCGCAGACTGCCTACCTTGGAGGCGTCTCCTATAACGTGTACGCCGCGCGTTGTCACGGGGGCGGGAACATAGCCCGCGGAAATTATAACGCTGTCGCAGGGAATATCAATTGTGGTACCGTCCTTGTGCTTTACGGTCACGACGTCGGCTCTTATCTCAGCAACAGAGCTTTCAAGATGCACGGGGGTATCCGTGTGCTTGAAGTAATCGCGCAGGTAGCTTGTGTTGGCGAGACATATCTTGTCGGAAACTATAAGATCGTTCTTCATTTCAACGATGGTGGGCTTTTTGCCCTCAAGGCTCAGCTCGTAAGCGATCTCACAGCCCGTAAGTCCGCCGCCGATAATGACAACATTGTCGCCGACTTTCTTGTTTCCAAGCAGATGATCCACAGCCTCAACGGCAAGCTCCGCGCCCTTGATGGGAAGCTTTCTCGCCACAGCACCCGTAGCCACGATGACCTCATCCGCTCCGAGGGATGCCACATCGGTGACTGTTGTATTCATCTTTATCTCTATCTCGGGATATTTGCGTATCTCGCGCTCATACCAGGCGATAAGCGCCTTGTCCTTTTCCTTGAAGGAGGGAGCTGCCGCCGCTATGAACACACCGCCGAGGCGGTCGCTCTTCTCGTAAAGAGTTACGCTGTGGCCACGCTTGGCGCACACCATAGCCGCCTCCATACCGCCGATACCGCCGCCGATAACAGCCACCTTCTTTGCCTTTTTGGCGGGCTCGATGTAGTATTTATCCGACTGCATTACAGTGGGGTCAAGAGCGCAACGGGCAATGTGGCTTGCGTCGTAGATGGACTGAGCGTTTGCCACGCCCTTGTAGTGCGCCATATTGAAGCAAGCGTTGTGACAGCAGATACAGGGACGGATATCCTCCATTCTGTTCTCGATGAGCTTTGTTATCCATTCCGAATCGGCAAGGAACTGGCGGGCAACGCCCACGCCGTCTATAAGCCCGTCCTCAACAGCCTTAGCTCCGACATCGGGCTCCATGCGTCCCGCGCAGACCACGGGGATATCAACAAACTTTTTTATGTGAGCGACATCCTCAAGATTGCAGTTGAGCGGCATGTACATCGGGGGATGCGCCCAATACCATGAATCGTATGTACCGTTGTCGGCGTTGAGCATGTCATATCCCGCGTCCTGCAGATACTTTGCAGCCTTTTCGCTCTCCTCCATGTCGCGTCCGATCTCGGTGTATTCCTCACCCGGGAGCGCACCCTCGCAGAAGTCCCTTACATAGGACTTTACCGAGTAGCGCAGGGAAACCGGGTAATCCGCTCCGCAACGCTCCTTGATGGCTTTCACGATATCCGTCGCAAAGCGGTAGCGGTTCTCAAAGGAGCCGCCCCACTTGTCGGTGCGCTTGTTTGTGTATTTGAGAGTGAACTGGTCAAGCAGGTATCCCTCATGTACGGCGTGTACCTCAATACCGTCAACACCCGCCTCACGGCAAAGCTCCGCGGTCCTGGCGAATGCCTCGATGATGTCAAGTATCTCCTTTTCGGTGATCTCGCGGCACTTTACCTTGTCCGACCAGCGCGAGGGCAGGGGAGAGGGGCTTGCCGACTGATAGGGGATGTTGATGATGGGCTTGATAATATCGCGCACAACGGGCATGTTGTGGAGCATTACAAGGGGAGTGGGGATAGCCCAGGAGCGGCCCATGCCCGCTGTTATCTGGATAAACAGCTTAGCACCCGTCTTGTGGATCTCATCCATAAATTCCTTGAGCTCCGCAAACATCTTTTTGTTCTCATAAAGCCACTGCCCCATAAAGGTGGAACGAATGGGGGCGATACCGGGGATGATAAGTCCCACGTTATTTTTCGCCTTTTCAAGGAAGAACTTAGCCGCCTCCTTGTCAAAATGGTTTCCCGTGTGCTCCATCCAGCCGAACAACGAGGTTCCGCCCATGGGACACATTACGATCCTGTTTTTGATCTCCACGTTTCCTATCTTCCAAGGGGTAAATAACGCCTGATACTTGGGATCCGTCTTTTCCATAATTTTAACTCCTATTCCGTTTTTGTTGATTTGTCAACAAAACTATTATATCATATAGTTAATGATTTGTCAATGATTTATAATGACATTTATTCTACCTATAAACGTGCCGAAGACACTCATAACTCTGAACCCTCAACAAGCGAAGCATTATAATACATTATAAAGCTGTTTCTTTCTTTTAAAGCCATAATTATCCTCCGGAATTTAAATTTTATTGCTTTCGCGGATATTATAGCATAAAAACCGTGCCAAATGGTGACATTTGGTGCTATATAGTGCCGGAATAATAAAAAATACGAATGTGAAAAGATAATACGGGTGGAGATGAGTGACACCAAACCTCACGGCGGCAGACCAACACCACCCCTTTGCGGTCATCCCGAGAGGCGGCGTGCGCTTAACTTAATGTAACTTTAATACAACGCAAATAACGGTTCTTTGTGTCGATCGGTGGTATAAAATCATCGACCGCACGCAGAACCGTCATTTTATTACATTATCCTTTTTATTGATCCGTCTTAATCCCGTTCAAGCGCAAGGTATGCTGTTTCCTCGTCGCTGAGCTCTATGTCCATAGCGGCTACGTTTGCCTTGATGAACTCGGGTGTGACGGGGCTGGATATGGCGTATACCCGGAATTTCTGATTGAAGATCCACGCCATCGCCATCTGCGCCACACTTACGCCGTGCTTTGCCGCCAGTATCTCACAGCGCTTGAGTCTTTCAAAGTTGTTGTCGCAGTAGTATCCGATAATACCCGGATTGTCGAGTATCTCCTTGGCGCGCTCCTTCTCGTCACTGCCGAACGCGCCCGAGAAAAAGCCTCTGGCGAGACTGGAATAGGCGAAAACAGGTACTCCGTTCTTTGCGTACCACTCCCTTGCCGACTTGTTTTCGGGACCCGATATGGTTATGCAGCCACCGCCAAAATGAGCGTCGGCAAGCCACGGGTCTGCTATCTGCTCGGCAAGACCGAAGTTGGGGCTGGACACGCGCATGGGTTCAAGTCCGTGCTTTGCCGCGTATTCGTTTGCCTCCTCTATCCTCTCGTGCGTCCAGTTTGAGCCGCCGTAGATCTTTATTTTCCCCTCGTCCTTAAGGCGGTTCATCACGTCAACTATCTCGCTGACAGGAGTTTCCACATTATCGCGGTGGAGCATGTAGATATCTATACAGTCGGTCTTCAGCTTCTTTAGCGAATCGTGAGCGTCGCTGAGTATGTCAAAATCATTGACGCGATGACGCCAGTTGTTGGGGTGGGCGCACTTGCTGATGATAACGCAATCCTCGCGGTTGCCTCTTTGCTCCATCCATTCGCCCATTATCTGCTCGCCATAGTGAGCGGCACAGTCAAATGTATTCATTCCCGCGGCATATACCTCGTCAAGAAGCGCGAATGCCGTCGCCTTTTCCTCCGCTCCCGCCTTACGTGACACAGCCGCAAACAGAGCGGGCGTTGCAGTGCCGAAGACCATGAGAGAGACCTTTTTGTCCAGACCTTGTATTTCTGAGTATTTCATAGTTTATCCCCTTATATGTTTTTTGCTATAGAGAAAGCGTTTACATCTCATATTATACAATATTTCCGCCCCATTGTCAATATAAAAAAGTAAACTTGTGCCGCATACTTGTCCCATGTAATTTGCGTGTATCGGTTGACATCGGGGGTGTTTTGTGATAAAATAGATGCATATAAATATATTTGGAGGAAATTTAATGAAGACCACGTTACTTATCATGGCCGCGGGGCTTGGCTCACGTTACGGCGGAGACAAACAGGTGGACGGTATCGGACCTCACGGCGAGATACTTATGCAATATTCCATATATGACGCTGTGCGGGCGGGATTTACAAAGCTGGTGTTTGTCATCAAGCCGCAGTACAGAGAAATAATAGACCGCCTCTGCGCGGGACTTGTCGGCGTTGAGGTGGAGTGCGTATATCAGGACTTTTCAAGCATTCCCGCGTTTTATAACATACCCGGGGAGAGAGTAAAGCCCTTCGGTACGGTACATGCCGTGCTGTGCGCGGGCGA
Source organism: Clostridia bacterium (assembly GCA_017462795.1). Lineage (GTDB taxonomy): Bacteria > Bacillota > Clostridia > Oscillospirales > CAG-272 > HGM12713. The sequence goes on along the minus strand of JAFTQL010000055.1, from coordinate 4,479 downwards.
TGCCATAAAAGAACCCTTTGCGGTGCTTAACGCGGACGATTTCTACGGAGCTGAGGCATTCCGTATCATGCACGACAAGCTGGTGGAGCTGAGAGAGGGAGAGGCATGCATGGTGACTTACAGACTAAAGAATACCGTCAGCAAAAACGGCGCTGTCACCAGAGGCATCTGTCTTGTTGAGGACGGCAAGCTGAACGGTGTAAAGGAGACCTATAAGATAACTGTCGATGATAATGGAGTTATCAGCGACAGCGATAGCGGAGTTCTTGATGGCGAGGCGCTTGTATCTATGAATATGTGGGGCTTCCGTCCCGAGATATTCACGGCTATGAAGGCGGATTTTAAAACCTTCCTCCGTGCGCTTCCCGAGGGCGAGCTTAAGGCTGAATACGCTCTGCCTACCATGATAGATAAAATGATAGGCGCGGGAACGCTTGGCGTTGATGTTCTCGGTACGGATGCCGTGTGGTTTGGCGTTACCTACCGCGAGGATAAGCCGCAGGTAGCCGCCGAGCTCAGACGCATGCACGACAGCGGAGAATATCCCGAAAGGCTTTGATACGAGGTGCGCAATGACTGCAAAGAATATCAGGGACATCGCATGGGAAAAGCTTGACGGTTACTGGGGCAAAATGGCGCTTATCGCCTTTGTTCACGTACTTATTGTGGGAGCGGTCACTTCTGTGAAATATGTTGGCGACCTTGTGTCATTGGTGCTAACAGGTCCGTTCTCGCTGTCTCTCGCCATGATCGCGCTTGCGGTACTTAAGGGACAGGAGTTTAGTCTGGCAAATCTTTTTGACGGCTTCAGGAGCTTTGCCAAGGCATTTTCACTTTATATTATCAATGAAATATTTATTTTTCTCTGGTCGCTACTGTTTATCATACCAGGTATAATAAAGGCGTTCTCCTACTCCATGAGCTTTTATATACTCGCGGAGAATCCCCAGATGTCGCCCTCCGAGGCGAGGAAGGAATCCATGAGAATGATGGACGGACACAAGTGGAGACTTTTCTGTCTGGAATTCAGCTTCTTCGGCTGGATAATGCTGAGTGTGATAACCTGCGGAATACTCTTTCTATGGGTGGCACCGTATATGCAGACCTCAATGGCGGCGTTCTATCAGAATTTGAAGGAAAACGATCCCAATTACAGAGTCTATACTCCCATCGGAGACAATACCGACAGCGGAGTTGAGGTAATAATTGAAGATAATTGAAGATAATTGATATCGGTTATTTATAAATTTTTTTAACATTTGGAGGTTTTATGACAGCTAATCAGATCAAGATACGGGCGTGGACTGCGCTCACGGGAAAATGGGGTACTTACGCGGCGATGATATTGCTGTATTCGCTTATTATGCTCGTGTTGTCACTCCTTTCCATTGTAGGCATCGGAGCGATAGGCATACTTATTCTCGTGGGACCGTTTACGGTGGGATTTGCTATCACAGCCTTGCACGTAGCAAGAAAAGAGGAGATAAGCGTCAGTAACATGTTCGGCGGCTTCAAGCTGTTCGGAAAAGCGTTGGCGCTGGATATCCTCAACAATATTTTTGTGTTCCTCTGGTCACTTATTTTCTATTTTCCCGGAATAGTAAAGTCCTATTCCTACAGCATGAGCTATTACATTCTCGCGGATAATCCCGGCATGTCTCAGGCAGAGGCAAGACGGGAGTCGGTGCGTATGATGAGAGGACATAAGTGGCATCTGTTCTGCCTGCATTGGAGCTTTTTGGGATGGTTTATGATAGTTGTTCCGCTGACATTCGGCATATTCACGTTCTGGCTCGTGCCTTATATGCAGACAGCCAACGCGGTTTTTTATGAAAATCTCAAAAGGGAGGAGCGCGAGGGAATGCCCGCGCCTCAGCCTTACGTACCCGCGCCCGCACAGCCATACATCACCCCTCAGCCATCCGAGACGGTAGTGGTTACCGCAAGATGCGCTCCCATGTCCGAGCCTGTTAAGGTAACAGAGCTTGTGGAAGAACCCAAAATGACTGCTGAAACGGACACCGATGAGCAAGCAACCGTATCACAGCCTGTTACGGAAGAAATGGATCAAGGTGAGTCGAAACCGGGGGCGGTTGAGATACTTCTTGATGACGATGACGACCAAAAACTGTAATAAAAGCGACTCCCGCCAAAAATCTTTGGCGGGAGCCGCTTTTCTGATCAAAAAATGTATCATAAATAATTAAGCAAAGCCCATTCTTTTCTTATCTGAGAGGGGGTTTTTCCTGTTTGCTCCTTGATGATCCTTCGGAAATATGCTACCGACTGAAATCCTACTCTGTCGCTTATCTCCTCCACAGATGCGTCCGTGGTGCGGAGAAGAGTGACGGCTTTTTCCGCCTGTATCTTGTTTTTCATATCTATGGGCGTGGAGCGCGCGTGTGTTCTGAAAAAGGCGTAAAGCCCCGACTCGCTCATGCCACAGTGCCTGGCAAGCTCGGGGACACGGAGGGGGGTGTGGTTTTTTATGTACTCCTCCGCGCGTGAAAGCAGCGCATCCTTGGGGTCGGGAGAGGCGGTCTCCATCTGAGCCATGATGCTTCCGAGAAAGCAATAAAACAGCCCGACCGACGACACCGATACAGTCATATCGGAGGCAATGCGGTCAAGTATAGCTTCTGCGGAGGGATCGGGGCGGACTATTTGCAGATCATAGGTCTTTTGGGAGTCGGAAGGGAAGTACTCAAAGCGGTAGGACTCCCACTCCACAGTGTGATCCGCCGATGCGTCGGGAGACCAATATGAATTGTAGCGCAGACCCAACGGCATATAGAATACGTCTCCCGCGCAAAGGTGCATTTTCTTGCCGCTCTCGGTCACAATAAGACCGCTGCCCTTGCGAAGCCTGCCTATAAAATGGCATTTTATTCCCGCGGAATTATTTGTGTGCTTAAAGCTCTTGAAGGATAGGAGCAAAAAACCAAACGAGTTGTAGAAAAGTGTATTGTCCATATCAATATTCCTCAATATTCAGCGTGTTTTGTTACAGAATAGTATATGTAACGATGTGTATCAACAGTATAACACATCCTTTTTTTATTGTCAATAATAAAAGATGATAAATAATTTTGCGGACGTCCATTGACAAAAATAAAAAACGTGATATAATGGGAATATATCATTAATAAAGTAAAGGAGATATATTTTATGGAAAATATCATCACCTATGATAATTTGAGGAATTTTGCCTATTCCAACGACAAGCTCATAAAGGGAGAGATCAAGGGAATTATATTGAATTTTCCGGGACTCGGCGCGACTAACATGCATGCTGAGGACATAGGAGAGGCGAGAGAGTATGCGCAAGCCGGACTTATATACGTTATCCCATATTATAATCCCTGGTGCTGGATGAACGATCAGACTATTGCCTTTGTTGATGAGATAGTTTCGGTGCTTGCAGAGCATTACGGGCTTGGAGACAGTGTCAGAGTAGCCTCTACGGGCAGAAGTATGGGCGGCCTGTGCGCGCTTGTCTATACAGCGTACGCAAGGATAACACCAGTGGCGTGCATTACCAATTGCCCGGTGTGTGACCTGCCGTTTCATATGACAGAGCGCCCCGACCTGCCCAGAACGCTGTATAGCGCATTCGGCGCATCCGCGGGAACTATGGATGAGGCTCTGCGAGCCCATTCGCCTTTGCATCTTGTTGACAGAATGCCGCTGATACCGTATACAGTATTTCACTGTTGCGAGGATAAGGCGGTGAATATAGACGCGCACTCGGAGAAATATGTCAAGGCGATGGTGAGCGGGCATGACATCAACTATATCCGCGTACCTCATCGCGCCCATTGCGACCTTTCGCCAAGCGCGAAGGTAAAGTACCAAGAAGCGATACTGAAAGCCTTTGAGTAACAATGTCCTGTATTTCCCAAGCTTTGCCACACTTTTGACGCTGAAAAAACAGTTGCCGGCACATATTTGCCTGTTTGCGTTTTTAGACATAATTTGTTCGTAAATTTATTGTCTTTGATTTTCCAAAAACAACTTGACAATTTTCGGAATACATGGTATAATAACATGGTGCAAATAACGAGGTGTGGCACAGCTTGGGGACGTTTGCGACCGCTGCCGTGTGCAGAAAAAGGGAGCAAAAAGGAGTGGCAGTGACTTGTCGAATGGCGAGTTGCTAAGCAACGAAGCCAGAGGCTTAGGCACAACAGGAAGAGCGCGAGGCGCTCGAAAAAAATAACGGGGTGTGGCTCAGCTTGGTAGAGCGCTTGCTTCGGGAGCAAATCACCGCTTTCCGTTCTGCAATTTATCAAATCGCCGAACCCCCTTGAAAACACTGACTTTTTCGGCTCTCCCGACTGTCGAAAAATCATCAAATCCTCGGTCTGACCACATGATTGCCCACTTACCAAAAAATATCGTTTTACACCAAACGGGGTGTGGCTCAGCTTGGTAGAGCGCTTGCTTCGGGAGCAAGAAGTCGGGTGTTCAAATCACCTC
>JAFTQL010000054.1 GCA_017462795.1 Clostridia bacterium | reverse complement strand
GTTCTCATATACGGACATGTGAGGATAAAGAGCGTAGTTCTGGAAAACCATCGCGATCTTTCTGTCCTTAGGCGCTACATCGTTCGCCAAGGTGTCGCCGATGAACAGCTCACCCTCGGTAATTTCCTCAAGTCCTGCGATCATACGGAGAGTTGTTGACTTTCCGCATCCGGAAGGTCCTACGAATACGATAAATTCCTTGTCCTTAACCTCAAGGTTGAAGTCAGATACTGCGGTTACACCGCCGGGGTACTTTTTGTAAATGTGTCTGAGTGATAAGCTTGCCATTTAGAATACTCCTCCTAAAAACTAAAGCAAAAAATATTTTTTAATTTCATACATACTTTTTGTACTATAACATTATACCAATTTTTTGAGAAAAATGAAAGAGGGTAAATCCCCAAAATTTCAACATATATATTGTTCATCATGCACAATTTCTGCGTTTTTTATGTGAACAAATGCTGAGTGAGAGTACGACGAATTTTAATTTATTAAAAAATCACTTTACATTCTTCATTGTAAGGGAAATTCTCTTCTTTTTAATGTCCACCTCAAGAACTCTCACCTTTACGTTATCTCCGAGCCTTACCACCTCAGAGGGGTGTTTTACAAAGCGGTCGGAGAGCTGTGAGATGTGGACAAGCCCGTCCTGATGCACGCCGATATCAACGAAAGCGCCGAAGTCTATAACATTTCTTACAACACCGTCAAGCACCATATCCGGCTTCAGATCCTCAATGGCAAGAACATCGGCTCTGAGGGCGGGAGGTGTCATATTATCGCGGATATCACGTCCCGGCTTTTCAAGCTCGGTGACAATATCCATAAGTGTGGGCTCTCCCACACCGCACTCCTCGCAGACCTTCGCTGTTCCCTTGGACTTGATCTTGGAGCGGATATCGGTCAGCTTTCCGCCTCTTATATCATCCTCTGTATAACCGAACATAGCTATAAGCTTATGCGCCGCTTCGTATGACTCGGGGTGTACGCCCGTATTGTCAAGTATCTCATCCGACTGAGGCACACGCAAAAATCCCGCGCACTGCTCAAAAGCCTTTGCGCCCACTCTCGGAACCTTGAGTATCTGCTTTCTTGAGGTAAACTCTCCGTTCTCCTCGCGGTACTTTACGATATTCTTAGCGCTTGTGGCATTGATGCCCGAAATATAAGAAAGCAAGGAATATGACGCTGTATTTACGTCAACTCCGACTGCGTTTACGCAATCCTCAACAACGCCTTGAAGCGCCCCGTCAAGCCTTGCCGGCTTCATATCGTGCTGATACTGTCCCACACCTATGGACTTAGGATCTATCTTTACAAGCTCGGCAAGAGGATCCTGAAGTCTGCGGGCGATTGACACGGCGGATCGCTGCATTACGTCAAAATCAGGAAATTCCTCTGCCGCAAGCTTTGAAGCTGAGTAAACAGACGCGCCCGCCTCATTTATAATAATGTACTTGCAGTCGTAATTTACCTCTCTGAGCGTCTCGGCTACAAACTGCTCGCTCTCGCGGGATGCCGTGCCGTTACCGATGGCAATAACATCAACCTTGTACTTCTCCACCATCTTTTTGATGATCCTTGCCGCCTCTTCGGTCTTATACTTACTCTTTGTGGTGGGATATACCACGGCGGTATCAAGCACCTTACCCGTTTTATCCACAACAGCGGTCTTACAGCCGTTTATGTAGCCGGGGTCAAAGCCAAGGACCGTCTTGCCCTTGAGGGGGGTCTGCATGAGCAGGTGCTTGAGGTTATCGGCAAACAGCTTTATAGCGCCCTCGCCTGCAACATCAAACAGGTCGTTCCTTATCTCGCGCTCGATGGATGGAGCGATAAGTCTGTCATAACTGTCAACCACAGCCGCCTCTATATACTTGACAGCGGGACTCTTGGGATTGCTTATCATCTGAGAACAAAGGAAATTTAGGATAATTCCCTTTTCCACCGACACGGACACCTTAAGAAACTCCTCCTTCTCTCCTCTGTTTATGGCGAGAACTCTGTGAGAAGGAATTTTGTTTATCTTATCTGAATAGTCGTAATACTGAGCGTACACGGAGTCCTCCTCCTTTGCGCCCTTGGTGGATATAAGACCCGTATCAAAGGTGACCTTACGGACGGTCTTTCTGTACTCGGCGTTATCGGACACGCTCTCGGCGATGATATCGCAAGCACCCGCGAGAGCGTCAGATGCGGTTGGAACGCCCTTTTCCTCGTCAACATATGACTCCGCCTGCTCCTCGATGGTGGGCTCGTATTTATCGAGCTGAGACATGATGAGATCGGCAAGAGGCTCAAGACCTCTCTCCTTTGCCACCGACGCGCGTGTCTTTCTATGAGGACGATAGGGACGGTAGATGTCATCCACCTCTGTGATGGTAACGGCGTTATCAATAGCGGCTGACAGCTCGTCGGTCATCTTACCCATTTCGGTTATCAGCTTTTTGACCTCTTCCTTGCGCTTTTCGATATTGCGCAGGTATGTAAGTCTGTCGTCGAGATCACGCAGAAGGGCGTCGTCGAGGCTGCCTGTTTCCTCTTTACGGTAGCGGGCGATAAAGGGGATGGTGTTCCCCTCGTCAATGAGGGCAACGGTCTTCTCCACCTGTTCTACCTTGATGTTAAATTCTTCGGCAAGTTTTTTGATGATGTCCATTGTTTTTCTCCATTTATTGAATTGTATTGTATTGTAAACCAAATTATTTAAAGCTTTGGCTGAGCTTTTCTTTGCGTCCATATGGTAAAAATAAAAAGCGGAGTCAGAGTTATAGCCATTATATTTGACTTTAACCGTTTATACCGATAAAGATATTCCGCTTTCTGCAGAACGTAGTCGGGAGGTCTCGGACTCCCGCGAGCGTAGAGGGCTTCGCCGCTTGCAAGTGGCGAGAGAGAATCAATATCCTCCATGCCTTTCAAGCTCGGTGATCTCCTGCTCTGTCAGATACCGCCATTCGCCCCGATCAAGAGCAGGGTCGAGCGTGAGCGGTCCAAACTGTAGTCTTTCCAGATATGTGATCTTATTGTCAAGAGCCTCAAGCATTCTCTTTATCTGGTGATATTTGCCCTCAACAAGGGTTATAAGCCCCTCGTCCCCGTCACCCTCAAGCTCTATGAGCGCAGGCTTTGTCTCATATCCGTCCTCCAGCACAAGTCCACTCTCAAAGCGCTTTGCGTCCGCCTCCGACACGGGAAATTTGCTCTTGAATCGGTACACCTTCGCCACATGACTCTTGGGTGCGAGAAGCTTGTGACCCAGCTCTCCGTTATCTGTTATCAACATCAACCCCAAGGTGTTTTTGTCAAGCCGTCCGCATGGAAACAGCCCCTTTGTCCTCGCCTCGGGAGGGATAAGGTCAAGAACTGTCTTGTCCCGTCCGTCCTCGGTGGCGCTGACATATCCCTCGGGCTTATTGAGCATGATATAGGTGTATTTCCTGTAGATCACTTTTTTTCCGCAATACGTGACAGTGTCCGTCTCGGGATCAATATTCACATCCGAGCTTTTCGGACATACCCCGTTTACCGACACTGCCCCTGCTCTTACCTGTTTTTTAGCCACCGATCGTGTGCAACACCCCGTGGTGACAAGAAATTTGTCAAGACGCACTATTATATCTCCTATATCAAATAAAAAATATCACCAGTAAGACAGCGGCTACCGTGCCGAACACACAGAGTCCCGCCATAAAGCCCACAAAGAAATCTCTTTTTGTTGTCTTATCCGATCTTCCCATACCGTCACCTCCGAAAATATTATTCGCTGTGTGACATGGGAAATATTCACCCCCGGAGCTGTGACTTGTCCTTTTTTCGTCCGAAGGCTATCTGTGAGATCACGATACCCGCGAACATCATAGCGCAACCGACATAGCCGAGGATGGAAAGATGATCTATTCCGAACATTACTCCTCCTATAGCGCTGAACATGGATTCCGTTGACAGCACTATCGCCGCCATGGTAGGCTCTGCCTTTTTCTGAGCCACCACCTGCAAGGTGTAAGCGACTCCCGAGGACAACACTCCGCAATAGAGTATAGACCATTTCGCGTCAAATATCGACGTTATGCTTGGCTCTTCAAATATAAACATAAAGATCAGACCAAGCACTCCGCAGACCGCAAACTGCCCCATTGAGAAATGCAGTGAGCGGATATTTTTTCCCATTTTATCTATTACTATAACATGTGCCGTCCAGAAGAACGAGCCTACAAGAAGCAACAGCTCCCCGTAGCCGAAACGCAGTCCCTCTCCAACGCGGTAGCAAAGGAGAAAAAGGCCAACCGTTGCGCACACAGCGCCGACAAGCACATTTATACCTGTTTTCTGCTTAAAAAATATGTAGCAGGCTATGGGGATAAGCACGGTATAAAGTCCTGTAATAAAGCCGGCAACTCCCGCGCTGCCCGTCTCCTTGATTCCCATTTGCTGAAGACTTGAGGCGCAGAAGAGTATTACTCCCGCTACAATTGACGCGACAACGGTTCTTTTGCGCTCCTCGGAGGTGACTCTGCCTCTCTCGAATATCAGCACCACGGGTATAAGCGACACCGCTCCTATGCAGAAGCGCACGCCATTCATGGTAAATGGCTCTATGTAGTCCATTCCCTGCACCTGAGCCACAAAAGCAAAGCCCCAGATGAGTGCGGTGAGCAGCAGAAGCGCCATTGATGATATACGTGTCCTCACAATATCAGCCCTCCGTTGTCTTATCCTCGCTCTCATAGGTGACTATGGCGCGGAACATCTCCTTTTCACGCTCAAAATACTCCTCATCTCCGCTGTTTCCGACCACAACGTGCATGATACAGATGACCGTATCACGAGGCAACAGCTTCATAACCCCGTATTCTTCATAAAGGTCGGTATCTCCGAGCCTTATTCCGTAATCGCTGAATGCGGACTCAGGAACGGTGTCAAGCACCTCATCCAGGCGCACAAGTATACCGCTTGAAGCGAGAGACTCATATTCCCATTCTTCCACAAAAAGAATAGAGCTTTCGCCTGTTTTGAGATAATTGTTATATGTACTGTACTGACTGCTGTAATAGCTGTTATCCACATGCTTACTGTTTCCGTCCGCATCTGTCTCCGTCCTCAGATCCTTTATCTGCTCCTCGGACAGAATATTATAGTTACTGACAGCAATGCTCTTTCTTCCGTCTCCGTCAAAATCCTTGGGAGCGACAGCCTCAAGTACAGCGCTGATATTCTCCACCTCGGCGGCGGTGAGATTGTTTCTGCCCGCATACACCACGGTGAGGTCGTCAGCCTCTTTATTACACATCTGCGCAGTACAGATAACGCCCACGATGATAAAAAATCCCGCTATAAGCGTCACCCATTTATGATGATACCAGAAGTTGTCAAGCTTTCCGAGAAATCCGCCCCTGACGGCTATACCCTCGGTATATTCTTTATCGTTATGATTTTCGTTCATACTTACCTCCAGTTTTTCAAGTGAAGAAGTAACAGTGAAGAGTTAATGTATTTTTATATGATACATATTCACTTTTCCCTTTTACCTAAAAAATCGGGGTGTCGCAAGCCTATCGCGACCATCCCCGATGTTTTTTCTCAATTACCTGGTTCTCCAAACCTCAATAATCTTGATAGCTACCTGACCTGCATTTGTGGTTACCTGTACCTCGTCTCCCGCCTTTTTACCTATGAGAGACTTTCCTATGAGAGACATATCCGATATCTTGTTTTCAAAGGGATTTGCCTCGTTTGAGCCGACGATGCTGTATTGGATCTCAACGCCGTTCTTAATAAGCTTGACATTTGAGCCAAGTCCGACAACGCCCTCATCAACGTCGTCGTCATTGCTGATCTCCGCATTCTGGATAAGCTCCTCCAGCTCCTTGATCCTTGCCTCTACCTTTGCCTGCTCGTTTCTTGCTTCATCGTATTCAGAGTTCTCGGAAAGGTCTCCGAAGGAACGCGCCTCGGCGATGGCCTTCTTTACCTCGTCACGCTTGACCTTAGTAAGGTAATCATACTCTTCCTGAAGCTTCTGAAAGCCTTCTTTTGTATATTTCTGCTTCTCTGCCATGGTAATTCTCCTTTAAATACCTTTTGGTTTAATTAAAATATTTTATTGCTTCGGTAAGCTGATTGTCAACCGCTTTGCCGAAAATATCGTAAATATTCATGCTTGCCGCCTCCTCGGACAGCTCCACGGTCTCTGTAGGCTCAATGCCTTCGCCGTCATAGCTCTCTCCGCAGGGAGGATAGTACATATAGCATGTCAGCTTGAGTACGCCGCTGTAACCGTAACGGGAGAGAGAGACATAACTCTGCATGCTTCCCTTGCCATAGGTGGTAACGCCCACTATCTCTCCTATACCGTGGTCACGGAAGTTTGCCACAAAAAGCTCCGCCGCGCTTGCCGTGTATTCATTGCACAGCACTACCGCGTTAAGATCCTTGTATTTTCCTATATCCTCCGCGTCAACATCGCTCTTTGACTCATCCTCATAGTCCACCGCTGCCACCTTGGTAACATTACCGTTACCCTTGTTATCCTTTGTGCTGATAATGATATCATCCACCTCAAGGAAATAACTGAGCACCGACACGATGGATGTCAGCTCGCCGCCGGGATTATAGCGCACGTCAAAAACAAATTTATCACAGCCCTTGGCTATAAGACCGTCCACTGCCGACTCAAACTGAGATGCGGTAGTACCGTCAAACTGAGTTATCTTGACAATACCCGTCTTACCTGTGGGATCTACCTCAGCGTCGGCAATGCCGCTCATAACAGACATGGCTGTAAACTCATCCCGCGTTATGGAGAAGCTCTTAAGCACGTATTCGTTGTCCTCAAGTCTGTATGTGAGGAACTCCGCGGTCGTTCCCTTCACGCCCTGAAGCATGGAGAGCGCCTTGTCGTATCCCACCTCATTGAAGGGGGTATTTTCCTCTACGTTGCCCACTGCCACAATAAAGTCGCCAACTCTCACATCCGCATTTTCGGCGGGAGAGTCTTTCATCACGTTGATGACCTTGAACGCCTTATAATCATATCCACCCACGGTGACGGAGGAGTTTATCACGTTTATACCGATTCCCTGCGACTCACCCGCCATATCGGAGGACAACTGCTTGTATTCCTCATCGGTATAATACTCGGCGTAAAGGTCGCCCGTTGCCGCAACGTATGCTTTCATCACCGCCGTCAGCAACTGATCCTCGTCAAGCTCAAGGAAGGAATAGCTCTCAAATATCTTCTTCAAAAGCTCCAGCTGGTCAAACGCTGTGGGCTCGGGAGTCTGTATTCCCGTCACCACATTGTCAAGCTTCGCGTCCGCAAGCTTTTTCTGATAAGCGCTGTTACACAATGTGTACGTCAGCATGACAGCCGCAAGACACACAGCAATACAGCTGCATATGGTTGTGAACAGGGACACCTTTTTGGGAGGCTTTGGCTGTTTTTCGGTGTCAGCGATATCCGCATCGGAGAACAGCACTCCCGACGGTATTTCCGCGCTTTCGGTCACCTCCGCGGTACCACTGAGCTCTTCGGTCTCCTTGGGTTCTTCGGGTACGCTTGTACCGTCTGCGGCTACATTCTCCTTTGGTGTATCGGAAGGGTTCTTGTTTTCTTCAGACATTATTAAAACATCTCGCTTTCATCAATTTTTCTGATTTTCATTTGTATATACTTATATGTAGAAAAGTCGGAAAAATCAAATGTCGTTATATAATATTTTATGCGGATACATAAAATATATTTACCTTCAAGTCATGACAAAGCGAAATACTCCGCATAGGCGGAGTATTCCGCGATGATAATCTGTCAGATATGTCAGATCAGAACTTTACAGGCTTGGAGTCAAGGTACTTTCTTACCATGAGAGCTACCTTGAAGGTGATGGCATGCTCAAACTCACGAAGGTCAAGTCCTGTGAGCTTACGGATCTTCTCAAGTCTGTAAACAAGTGTATTTCTGTGTACGAACAGCTTTCTGGATGTCTCGGACACGTTGAGGTTGTTCTCAAAGAAGCACTGAATGGTCATAAGCGTCTCGCGGTCGAGAGACTCAAGGTTGCCCTTCTTGAATACCTCCTGAAGGAACATTTCGCAAAGAGTGGTGGGCAACTGATAGATAAGTCTGCCGATACCGAGATTCTCATAGCTGATGATATTCTTCTCTGTCTCAAATACCTTACCGACCTCAAGAGCGACCTGCGCCTCCTGATAAGCCTTGGCGAGATCCTTGATGTTGTCCACCATTGTGGAGATACCGATAGCCACCTTTGTATAGAACTCTGTGGACAGCGTGTCCGCGATATTTACGGCGATCTTCTCAATGTCTCTCATCTCCGTTCCCGCCTTCAGCTCCTTGACAAGCACGATGTCATGCTCGCCAACGCTGATGACATAGTCCTTTGACTTGTCGGGGAACATATTCTGAAGCATCTCAAAGGGCATCATATCGGTCTTGCCGAAGAACTTGATGAGGAATACTATTCTCAGCTCCTCGGTATTGAAATGAAGCTCCTTGGACTTTATGTATATGTCGCTGGGAAGAATGTTATCAAGAATAATGTTCTTGATGAAAGAGCCCTTGTCGTACTTTTCATCGTAAAGCCCCTTGATGTTACCGAGAGAAACAGCAAGAAGCTTGGACATCTTCTCAGCCATCTTGTCCTCACCCTCAACGAATACGATGTACTCGCACTTCTGTCCCGTACCCATGTAGCGGTAAGTATATCCGCCCACAGCCATGAATTCGGTGGAGAAGGAAAGCTCCTCGCGCACGCCCTGTCTTATGTCTCCCATCTTTCCGAGATCGGAACAGGAAATGACAACGCTGTTTTCGTCGATGACTCCAATGATACGATCGAACGCATCCTTCATTTGGTAAATTACGACTTGAAATAATCTGTTTGACATATTTTTAACCTCTCAAAATAATGATTTAAACGCGATTGTATATATTACCCTATATTATATACTATTTTTTGTGATTTTTCAATAGGGTTTCAAATATTTTTTAT
>JAFTQL010000053.1 GCA_017462795.1 Clostridia bacterium | reverse complement strand
GTATTCGATACCGAGGTTTACTCCAACACAGGCGGACAGGCTTCCAAGGCTTCTCAGATCGGTCAGGTTGCTCAGTTTGCAGCTGCAGGTAAGGGCATCGGCAAGAAGAACCTTGCTGAGATAGCAATGTCCTATGGCTACGTATACGTTTCTCAGGTTGCTATGGGTTCTGATATGAACCATCTCCTCAAGGCTCTCACAGAAGCTGAAGCATACAACGGTCCTTCCATAATCATCGGTTACGCTCCTTGTGAGATGCACGGTATTAAGGGAACGATGCAGAATTGTCAGCTCGAAATGAAGAAGGCAGTTGACGCAGGCTACTGGCAGATGTTCCGTTACAACCCCACAGCCGAGACCAACAAGCTGACTGTAGACTCCAAGGCTCCTACAGCCAACTACGTAGACTTCATCAAGTCCGAGACTCGTTACGCTCGTCTTGTACAGTCCTTCCCCGAAAAGGCAGAGGCTCTCTTCGCTCAGGGTGAGGAAAACGCAAAGGCTAAGTACGACAGACTCCAGAAGATGGTTGAGCTCTACGGTAACAAAGAGTAATTCATAATATAAAAAAGATCCCGCGGGGCTATATGCTTCGCAGGATCTTTGGTTATATTTTTATATTTGCTTTGCGCGTTTAAAAATCAAAATATCAGTTCATAATAAACATGTATAAAAAATATCCGAAGGAGATAAAAGCCATGAACGCAAAGAAGCAAATGAAGAAAATGATCAAGACCGTGGAAAAGAATCCCGCCGCCGTGGGCGCTATTGTAACAGGCGCTCTCGCCATGGTCGGAACTGCCGGTATGGTGGTGCGCAAGATGAAAAGCAAGAAAACACAAAAATGAATTGCCCCAAAAAGCGTGTCGATAGTAATTGACACGCTTTTTTACGTTCCGCCATAACAAACAAATCGATAACTGCAAAAATGATTTGTGACACAGTCTTTTATAAAAATTACTTGCGTAAACAAATCTTTAACATTTGTATGTTATAATATATTATCAACTCATAAGGAGGACGGAAAAATGTTCAAGATCCTTGTAGTAGAGGACAACGCGGAGCTTAACCGTTCGGTGTGCTCATTTCTCAACCGAAGCGGATATGAGGCAATAGGCTGTCTTAATGCCGCGGACGCATACGACGCCATGTACGAGAATATGTTTGATCTTATCATATCCGACATCATGATGCCCGAGATAGACGGCTTTGAATTCGCAAAGACTGTCCGTACTCTCAATGAGGATATTCCGATTCTGTTTACCACCGCAAGGGATGATCTTTCCTCCAAGCAGCGCGGATACCGCGTGGGGATCGACGATTATATGGTAAAGCCCATAGATCTTGACGAGCTGCTTCTCCGTATAGGAGCGCTCCTCAGACGGGCGAAGATCGCGTCCAGCCGCAAGCTTACCATCGGCAGCTTCACAATGGATGCCGATGAGCATACCGCCTATCTTGACGATGAGGAGATCCCGCTGACCGCAAGGGAGTTCAGCCTTTTGTATAAGCTGCTGTCCTATCCCAAAAAGACATTTACACGCACTCAGCTCATGGATGAGTTCTGGGACGTTGACACCGCTTCGGGACCGAGAACGGTGGATGTATACATGACAAAGCTGCGCAGTAAGCTTGCCGATTGCGAGTCATTTGAGATCGTCACCGTCCACGGACTCGGGTACAAGGCGGTGATCAAATGAAAAAAGCAAAAAAAAGATCAGCTTACGTCAGAATACTCCTCGCCATAAATCATTATCTGATCTTTTTTCTGATAGTCGCGTTTGTCATAACCTGCTGTATGATGCTGTTCATCTCCGTTATGTCATACAATCTCAATATCACGCTGACGGATGAAAATCTGAATATGGCGGCAAAGCTGACCTTTATCAACGTGGTCTTTCTCAGTCTGATCTTTACGGTCATCGACATGTTGCGCCGCAAGCTGACCATCGACCGTCCCGTCAAAAGGATCACCGAGGCGGCTGAAAGGATGATGCAGGGAGATTTCAGCACAAGAATATCTCTCCCCCGCAGTTACGGAGCTGACGACAGGTTCAGAGACATAATGATCTGCTTTAACAAAATGGCGGAGGAGCTTTCAAAGACCGAGACACTGAGAACTGATTTTATCGCAAACGTCTCACATGAGCTTAAGACCCCTCTCGCTGTCATGAAAAATTACAGCACCATGCTCCGCGCCCCCGGACTTACCGAGGAGCAACGGGAGGAATATGCCAAAGCCATTTCCGATACATCGGGCAGGCTTGCCAATCTGATAACCAATATTCTCCGTCTCAACAAGCTGGAAAATCAGCAGGTGACTCTATCCTCCGCAGTCTTTGACCTTGGCGAGCAGGTCTGCGAATGCCTGTTGAGCTTTGAGAACGCCTGGGAGAGCAAGGCGCTGGAGATCGAGACGGACATTGAGGACGGTATATTGGTCAATACCGATGAGGAAATGATGACGCTTGTCTGGAACAACCTGTTCTCAAACGCCATAAAGTTCACAGACAACGGCGGAAAAATAACTCTTATAATAAGGTCGGACGGTGACTTTGCGGAGGTATCCGTATCTGACACGGGCTGCGGCATTTCCGCCGATGTCGGAGCACATATGTTTGACAAATTCTATCAGGGAGATACCTCCCACGCCACACAGGGCAACGGTCTGGGACTCGCCCTTGTAAAACGTGTGGTGGACATCACGGGAAGTGACATATCGGTGAAAAGCGAGCTTGGTAAGGGCAGTACCTTCACCGTAAGAATGCGGAGGAAACAAAATGCGGACACTTAAAAAAATAGCAAAGGCGCTTCTCTTCCCTCATACAGGCGTGCTGATATGTCTTGTAATACTGTCCGCCGTCATGCTGATATACTCCTTTGTGGTTGTGGGAACGGAAGGGATAATAAGCTATGTGACCTACACCCTCTCCGCCTACACGCTTACGGCGGCATGCTGTAAGACCCCGGATATAATAAGGCTCATAAAGAGGATAAAGCAGGAAAACCGTTATATCGTGCGTCTGAGCAGCGACGCGCATCTGCGTGTAAAGCTGTCGCTGTACGGCTCGCTCGCCATCAACACGGCATACGCGGTGTTTCAGCTGGGACTTGGACTGTTCCACGGTTCGGTGTGGTTCTATTCTCTTGCCGCCTACTATATACTGTTGGTCATTATGCGCTTCTTCCTTCTCAAGGACGTTCGCGGACGAAACGCGGGCGAGAATTTGCGTCTGGATCTCAAGCGCTACCGCTTCTGCGGAGTAATACTGGCTCTTATGAAT
Source organism: Clostridia bacterium (assembly GCA_017462795.1). GTDB lineage: Bacteria > Bacillota > Clostridia > Oscillospirales > CAG-272 > HGM12713. Next base: position 31,870 of record JAFTQL010000053.1, on the reverse strand, counting down.
GTCGCGCTGATATCCATCGTCTTCTTCATAGCCTACTTTAACCGCGGCTTTACACATCACCCCATCACCACCATAGCAATGGCGGCATATACCTTCAGCGCGTTTACCATAGCCATCTTGAATGTAATAAAATACAGAAAATACCAAAGTCCCGTATACTCCGCGTCAAAGGTGATCAACCTCGCGGCGGCATCCGTGTCCATGCTCACGCTTGAGACCGCCATGCTTTCCGCCTTCGGAGACGGAAGCGAAGAGCAGATGAGGGGCTTGCTCACCACCATGACAGGCGCGGCAGTGTGCGTGTTTATACTTTGCATGGCGATATATATGATAGTTCACGCCAATAAGGAATTAAAGAAAATAAACTAAAGGAATGTTTATGGAAAATAAAAATCAGAACGACACATTCAATTACGTCTATTCCGCGAAGCAGCAGGAGGAGATCCAGAATATAAGAAATAAGTATCTTCCCGAGGATACACAGGAGGACAAAATGGAGCAGCTTCGCCGTCTTGACGCAAGCGTGACAACCAAAGGCACTGTTGTGTCTCTCATTATAGGTATTATCAGCGCTCTTGTGCTCGGAGTGGGAATGTGCTGTACAATGGTCTGGGGCGGTAAGCTGTTCATACCCGGTATCGTGATCGGGATCGTCGGCATTATCGGCGTTTCCCTTACCTATCCGCTCTACAATCATATCACCAAAAAGGAGCGCGCCCGCGTCACGCCCGAAATACTCAGGCTGACTGAGGAGCTGATGAAATAGATCAAAGCACAGCAAAAGGCTGTCCCACATATCCGTGAGACAGCCTTCATTTTTTCAGAGTATGGCTTATGCGGGTCCGGCTATAGCCTTGGCTATATCACTTTGTATCTTACCCCCGATATTTCGCAGGTATCTCGTACCGCCCTCGTCCTTTTTCTTGATAACCACAGTGATAGTATCCGTACAGCCGCCGAAGTTATTGGCAAGCGCGATATCGATCCTCTTTGAATTATATGCCAGATTGATCATCTCAATGGCTGTGGGATCAAGAGCCACACGGTAGTGCAAAACCGTACCGATATGAAGATCCACAAGATTGTTATACGAGTACACTCCCAAGGTCTCCATAACTATGCCTATCTCATCATACTCCTGCTTGCTGAAGCCATTGGGTATTATAAAACCGTCCGAGCCGCTGTATACCGGGGTTATATAGTCCTCCTGATCGGCATCCATTTTGGGCGGAACGACTATTCCGTACACAATATCGCTCTCTCTGAGCAAGGATACCTCATATGTGGACGTTGACATGAACAGCGCCTTTCCCTCTTTAAAATAAGAGAAATTGGTAAATCCGCTGGCATCGGGTGTATATCCCGCAAAGTCATCAGGCACTGTATCGGCAACAGCTGTATAGCCGTTGCAAACAAAATTCTTGAGAAACGCGCTGTACGCGTTGGCATATTTTTCATCCACACCCGTGCCAAAGGTGGGATTTCCGTTTGCGTCCTTTCCGCACAGTGTCGCTCCCGAGCTCAATATCAGGTTTACGCAATGGTTAACGTGACTCACAAGCCCCACCGTCTCTCCCGCGGAGGGCGTGGAAACACCGTCGCTGTTAAGGTCTGTAGATATGTTTACCATCATCTTATTGACGTTTTCCCATGTCCAGCTACCGTTATTTACCATGTCATACGGATCGTCCAGTCCGTTATCATCTATCATCTGCTGGTTGAACGCGAAAAGATATGACGAGCAATATACCACCATGTTGGATTGATTATAGGTTATGTATTTTTTGTCCGAAACATTGATGTCGTCAATGATCGTCTGCTCCCACCACGGATTCTCAAAATTTATGGTGGAAATATTATTCTGATCCATTGCCGTTGTGTCGTTGTACATGGACATAGCTATCTTGGGACTGGTTATGAGTATCTTGTACGGACAGTCTCCCGACATGATAGACGGCTCAGCGATGGTCTTGAGATTTTTCTCAAACTGTATCTCCTGCTTCAGCTCGATGTTCAGACGCTCATTGACCTGTACCATTCGTCTGTAAATAGCGTCGTTGATTATCTCGGAATTAAAGCCGTCCGAGCACATGTCAACTATCGCCCAGCTATGACCGTTGATAAGGATGGTAAACTCCTCCTTCCGCATGTCGATCACGGGTATCTGCGCAAAGTAATCTATCTCCCCTGTTTCCGTCGTGACTGTACCGATATCCGTATCTTTGTCCGCGTCATCTGTACCGCATCCGCCAAAAAGTCCGACTGTCATCAAAAATGAGATAAGAACAAGTATAAATTTTTTCATAGCCTCTCCTTATGTTCGCAACAGTGTAAGCGTTTACATCACAATTATAGCACACAAAGAATAATTTGTCAATAACAAATTTAATATAAAAAATTCCGCATCCGATAAATAGTCGTCGGATACGGAATTTTCTGTTTTCAATTTAAATTATCAGCCGTTCTTTGCGTTCATCTTGAGATATTCGTTGATAAACTCGTCTATCTCGCCGTCCATAACCGCTGTGATGTTGCCATCCTCGTGACCTGTGCGGGTATCCTTTGCGAGAGTGTAGGGCATGAATACATAGGAGCAGATCTGTGAACCCCACTCGATATTGCCCTTGTTGCCCTGAATATCCTCAATGGTGTCAAGACGCTCACGAAGCTTGATCTCCATCAGCTTTGCCTTGAGCATCTTCATGGCAGTCTCCTTGTTCTGGAGCTGAGAGCGCTCTGTCTGGCATCCCACAACTATGCCCGTGGGCTTGTGAAGTATACGGATAGCGGAGTCGGTCTTATTGATGTGCTGTCCTCCCGCGCCGCTGGAGCGGTGAGCGGTGACCTCGATATCCTCATCTCTTATCTCTACCTTGTCTATATTGTCAAACTCGGGCATGACCTCGATAGACGCGAAGGAGGTCTGTCTGCGTCCCGCCGCGTCAAAGGGGGATACACGGACAAGTCTGTGTACGCCGTTCTCTGCCTTGAGATAGCCGTAGGCGTTGAGCCCCTCAACCATAATAGTGGCGCTCTTTATTCCCGCCGCGTCGCCGTCAAGCCAGTCAATGAGCTTGTATTTATAGCCCTTGCGTTCTGCCCAGCGTGTTATCATTCGGTACAGCATCTGAGCCCAATCCTGCGCCTCTGTTCCGCCCGCGCCGGGGTGGAAGGAAACAATGGCATTGTTCTTGTCGTATTCGCCCGACAGCAGTATCTCTATTCTCTTATCCTCGGCAGACTTGGTAATGGCGGCAAGCTCGCTCTGAACCTCCTCCACATATGCCTCGTCATTCTCCTCTATAGCCATCTCCGCAAGTGTGATGGCATCCTCCAGCCTTCCCTTCAGCGCCTCGTAGCCCTCTATGGTGTCCTTGGTCTGCTTGATCTTTTGCAATACCTTTGAGGAGTTCTCCTGATTTGACCAGAAATCGGGATCAAGCGTCTGCGCGTCAAGCTCCTCGGCGGCAGTCTTTAATTCGTTGATACGCAAAGCAGAACCGAGATCGTCGATATCCGCTCTCATAGCAATAAGCTTGTATTTTGCGTCTTCCAATGCAATTATCATGTCAATATATACTCCTAACCGTAATTATCTATTTTAATTATACCACAAAAAAGCGCAAAAATCAATACCTGCGCCAATATCCGAAAAAAGAATTGAAATAAGTTACATTCTCTCCAGGATCAGCTCGATAAGCTGTTGTGACTGAGCGGCGGCATGCTTTACCATCTCGGGGTATTCCATCTTAGCCTCTCCCGACGCGCTATCGGAAACAGAGCGGACTATGAGGCATTCAACGGAGTTGACATAGCACACGTGACCAATAGCCGCTCCCTCCATCTCACAGCAGATAGCTCCGAAATTATCGACGATAAATCTTTTCCTTGCCTCACTGCTGATAAACTGGTCGCCCGAGGCAATAATGCCCTTGGCGCAATTTTTGCCCATAGATCTTGCAGCGTCCAGCGCCATATCGGCAAGAGCGGAAGAGGTGGGAAGGACTACCTTGTTTATGCCGGAAATGAGACCTACCGGGTCTCCGAGGGGGGATGTGTCCATGTCGTGCTGAACTACTCCGTCGGCAATTGCCACATCAAGTATGTCAAGACGGTCGCAAAGCGTTCCGCCAACGCCTGTGTTTATCAGGTGAGTAATTCCGAAACGCAGTATCATGGTCTGGGCGCACATTGCCGCAAACACCTTTCCTATACCGCACCTCGCCACTACCACCGACTTGCCGCAAAGGCTTCCGCTGTAAAAATCCATACCGCTGACAGTGACTGTTTCCATATTCTCAAGCTTATCTCTGAGTGCCTCCACCTCAACGCTCATCGCGCCTATGATTCCTATTCTCATGCCTATACTCCTATCTCCTCGTATATTTCAAGTAAACGCTCCTCAAGGGCGTTCTTTTTTGTGTCAAGCTCGGCAAGACGGACATAGTCATATGCCGCCTCTCCCGACATCTCGGTATCTATCGTCTCAAGCTCCGCCTCAATTTCCTTTGCCTCGGCGGCAAGCTTTTCCGCCCTGCGCTGCGCCCGTCTGGCATCGGCGGCCTTCTGCTTGTTCATAAGATAAATGTCCTTGTTGGACATAGCGGTATCGGACTCTGTCACCGCGCCTACGGTCGCCGTCGGTCCCCCCGCCTGTTCTTCTCTTCTCTGCCTGTCGCGCAACAGCTCCTCATAGCCCTCGCCCGCCTTGTGAACACTCATATCCACAGGAGCCTCGGTGGGACAGCCCATAAGATCGAGAAGCCTTGTGGCAAGCTTGCCGAGAAAATATCTGTCGTGGGACACGGTGATGACCGTTCCGTCAAATTCCGCGATAGCTGCCTCCAGCGCCTCGCGTGAGTCTATATCAAGATGGTTGGTAGGCTCATCAAGGATAAGCAGATTTATGTCGGAAAGTATGAGCTTTGACAGCGTCAGCCTTGCTCTCTCTCCGCCACTCAGCTCACCCACAAGCTTATACACATCCTCGCCCACAAAGCGAAAACGGGCAAGCGTTCCTCTTATCTCAAGCTCGGTAAGTGTGGGATATGTGCTCCACAGCTCCTCGAGAACCGTCTTTGAGGGAGTGAGATTCTGGTTCTCCTGATCGTAATACCCCACATTCACGTTATATCCCATGTCAACGTATCCCGCCGTGGGATCAAGCCTGCCCATGAGTATCTTTATAAGCGTGGACTTACCGCAGCCGTTGGGACCGACGATAAACAGCCTGTCCCCTCTCTTGACGGTAAGGGACACGTCCTTGATAAGCGTGGGCGACGACGGATAGGCAAAGCTGATATTTTTTATCATCATAACGTCGTTGCCGCTGGCGATAGAGGAGGAAAACTTAAAGCTCACGCCCTTGGGCGCTTCCTTGGGACGCTTGATGCGCTCTATCTTCGCGAGCTGCTTGAGACGGCTCTCGGCGGCGATAATGTTGCGCTCTCTGTTCCACGCCCTCTGCTGAGCGATATACGCCTCCTGCCTCGCTATCTCCTTTTGCTGATTCTTATAGTGCTTTTCCTGAATCTCCCTGTCTATACGTCTCTGCTCCGCGCTCTTGGTATAATTTCCGTTATACAGCTTTGCCTTGTGATACTCGATAAGGAGCGTCTTGTTTGTAACGCGGTCAAGAAAATAACGGTCGTGGGAGATAACAAGCACGCACTTTTTGTAGGACGCGAGAAAGCTCTCAAGCCAACCGAGAGTTTCCATGTCCAAGTGGTTCGTAGGCTCGTCCAGCATGAGTATATCCGGCTCACGGCAAAGCTCGCGTGAAAGGGCGAGACGGGTGCGCTGTCCTCCGCTGAGCGAGGAGAAGGGACGGGATATCTCGTCGTCGCCAAAGCCCATTTTAGCAAGCGTTGAAGCGCACCTTCCCCTGAATTCAAGTCCGCCGTCACGGATAAATTTCTCATTCAGCGCGGTATACTCAGCCACCACCGAGTCACGGCTTCTGCCCTCAAGCTCACCGCCCTCTGACAGCGCCGCCTCAAGAACGGCAAGCCTTGCCTCGGCGGCGAGTAGCTCGGGAAAGGAACGGTACATGACCTCAAGAGCGGTGGCAGAGCCGTCCTCGCCCTCAAAATCACAGAAAGCGTCGTCCTGTCTGAGTATTCCCACGGTTTTGTCCTTTGATATATAAACACTTCCCTCATCCGCCTCAAGCTCTCCGAGTATGAGCTTGAAGAGCGTGGATTTTCCGCAGCCGTTTGTGCCGATTATGCCAAGACGGTCGCTCTCGTCCACAGCAAAGGACACTCCCGTAAGCACGGGCGTAGTTCCAAAGGAAAGCGAAAGATTTTCTGTACTTAATGCGATCATAAAAATTCCTTAAAGCTTTATTTTTATTTCTCTTGCGATACCGAGTATTCTCGCCTCTCCCGACTCAAAATCGTCGGTGGTCAGCTTGATGGGTGAGTAATCCTCGTTTTCGGGAAGAAGGTAAATGTTTTTGCGGGATCGGCGAAACCGCTTGACGGTAGCGCTGTCTCCGCCCACAAGGCAAGCCACAACATCGCCGTCCTCGGCGTACTGTTGCTTTCTGAAAAGCACAAGACTGCCGTCCACCATGCCGATATTCTTCATGCTGTCACCGCAGACCTGCAAAAAGAAATATTCGTCTATGTCGTCAACCTCCGCGGGCTCATACCCCAGCAGAGTTTCGTTGGTTATAATGGGTGAGCCCGCGCGGATCTCCCCGATTATGGGTATCATAGTCTTTCCCCGTCCGCGGACGCAGTCCTCCGCCTCCTCAGACCCGAGAAGATAATCTATGCTCACTCCGAAATAGTCGGCTATCTTTCTCATTTTGTCCGCCTTGGGAACGGAGCGTCCGTGCTTCCAGTCGGTAAAGGTGGACGCTGATATCTTTGTCTCCTTGGCAATCCTGTAGACAGTGGTGTCGTGAGCCCTGAGAAGCTCTTCAAAAATCCGGTAGCTCATATCGTACCTCTCAAAAAATAGTGAGGAAATGTGAAAACAGCCGTTCCGTGCCATTAGGAAATCCGACATATTTTCTTCCCCATATATTATACGTTATTTTGCGGATAAAGTCAAGAGTTAAAAAGCATTTGCTCCGCCGACAGGTTCGGAAAACCGAAGCCACAGGGCGGGAGCGGCGGTAAGATTAACAAAATAGCCATATTTTATTAATACGCAAATTATTATATTCAAGTACAATAATCATGACATTTGCCGACGGAGGTGTGATATGGGAAAATTTTCGGGAATATTGCTTTGTACGGATTTTGACGGTACTCTCGCCGTATCCGCCCACGTTGTTGAAAAAAACAAAGCCGCCATTGAGTATTTCAAGCAAAACGGCGGTCTGTTCTCCATAATCACGGGCAGGAGCGTGCAGTTCCTCAAGGAGAGGGAGAACGAGGTGGCATGCAACACATACATAGGCGGCGTAAACGGCACCATAATCTATGACGTCCCCAATTCCAAGGTTATCTGCGAGGAGTTTATAGCGGGCGATATAATCGACCGTCTGAAGCAAGTCAGAAAGCGCATATATAACATAAAGGATATTCTCATATTCAACCGAAACGGATCGATAGTTATACATTCATCTACCGATGACTTTGACACTCAGCTGAAGGATGCGTTCCGAGTTCCCGTGTACAAGTTCCTCATCCACGGTCTACAGCCCTTCACGGAGGAGGAATGCGCGCAGACATCCGCCATTGTGGGTGACGGCTATGAGCTGTCAAGAAGCTGGGCGTCGGGTATCGAGGGACAAAACAGAGGCGTGAACAAGGGAGCTACCGCGAGAAAAATAGCCGAGCTCACGGGCGCAAGGCTGCTGGTGTGCGTTGGCGACTATGAAAACGATATTTCAATGATAAAGCAAGCGGACATTGGCTACGCCGTGGAAAACGCCATTCCGTCACTCAAGGAGGCGGCAGACCGAGTCACGGTCAGCGTACACGAAGGCGCTATAGCCGCGGTCATTGAGGATATTGAAAGAGATCTATCCGCGCGAAAAATTGAAGTTGAACTATGATCTATCCTTCAACCAACAGATTTTCAAAGCTTTTCTCTGTTGTTCTTAACGTAGAAACGGAGAAATGAAATAATAAAGCGCAGACCTTTCTGCCGCTAAAAACTAAGTTCCCACAAACCGTTTGCTTGGTCTGTGGGAACTTTGCTTTATTATAAGCTACGATAGCAAAGTTTTCAAAAAAGCACCTATGATAACGAACAAGATCGTTTGTCATAGGTGCTTTTGGTACATATAATGAGTTGACGCCTTGCGGCATTATGCGCCTGCGTTATCGGGATTCTGATAAGCTCTGGTTCTGATATTCGCATTATAATCGGTAGCGAGGTCGTTTGTCGCCTCAAAGACCTTATGTATGCCCACCCATGAAGCGATACCGCAAACAAGCACACCGAGTACCATGCTGATCAGAACATATCCGCCGCTGATGGACGTATTAAGTCCGCGTCTGTGAACGGCGCGATCAAGCATATCTCCTATTCTGAACCACCAGAAGAAGGAGTAAAAGCCGCAGGTGACAAGCGACAGAAGGATATAGGCGAGAACACCCGAGGACTGCTTTCCGTCCTCACGGCAAAGCTCGTTAACATCCTTTACCATATGGTGCAGATACCATATATTGTAGATACCAAAGGTAATCAAACCGAGCAACAGGTACGGTATCAGGCTGCGGTCGTCTTTAATTTTTCTCATAGTAAAATTCCTTTCTTAAAATGAAATTATCATCCTTCATGTGTAAACAGCGCGGTCAATTTTTGTATCAGCCGATATACCGCCCCCTCTTCGGGCAAAAATACTACAACATCGCTGTCTGTAAAGATCAACCGATAAATATACACAAGAAGCATTACAAATACCGACACGAACAAGACCGCGGCGGCCGCCTTATTATTTTTCCTTGCCCTGAAGAGTATGAGCAAAAATGCCACGGGCGGCAAAGCGACCCACAGGGGATGATACGCAAAGGCAGACTCAAGATCAAGACGCATGGCACTGAGGCAGGCGCGTGTCATACCGCACCCCGGGCAGGATATACCTGTGATATACTTGACAGGACAGCCTATCCCCACCACGGACATCAGCAGATAAAGCAGTATAACCGCCAGGCACGCCATCAACGATACCTTATATTTTTTCCAAAAACCGAGTAAATACCGTCCCATAACGCATCCTCACGATCGCTCCCGCTTCCAATCTATGTATAGTATACCATTTTCACGGTAATATGTCAACCTCCGCGCATATAAAAAAATCAAACATTGGTTGAGAAAACGCAATAAAAACCAAAAAAGGCGCTGTGTCCGACAGCGCCCGATATTTGGGATCATTTTGAGCCAAACGCACCGATAAGAGCGAGGACACCATCTACAATAAACAGTACACCGGCTACGATGATAGTCCATGTGATGACAGAGCCGCCGTTTGTAATAAGGAATACCGAAGCAATGATGCAAACAACAGGCTGAATAAAGCCGAGAACTATCGCCCACAGCTTCTGTCCCTTCTTCTTTGCCGCAAGTCTCTTGACAAGCTCAAGAACACCGTAAACCAACAGCACGATACCGAGAACAAGTATAGCGATATCGATCAAAAGCCAACCGATAACAAGAACAGCGATACCGAGAATCGCCTTGATAACACCCGACACAAAGCTCTTGCGGCACAGGTCGATAACGGCGGTAACTATAAGAGCAACGCCCAGAACCGTCAGTCCGATACCGACGACTCTATCCTTGAGTATAACAAAGAGTATACCGAGTGCCAGAGTCATGGCGGCGGAAATAATTTGAGAAGTCTTTTTCATAAGTCTTTCTCCCTTTCAGATATTTCGGAACGGCAATATGTACTCATTCCGATCGTTAATATTATAGCATTCAATTGTAAACAATATGATACCATAGTGAGAACATTTTGAAAAACTGTCGGATAATGTGTGAATATGTCAGTCCATGACCTCTACATGGGAGTCGTAATACTGCTCCTGAAACCGTACCGCCTCCCATATCTCCTCAGCGGTAAATGCCATTCCCTCGGGCGCGGCAACCAATTTATCCTCAACATCATTCTCACGGTGTACTATGGCGATCACCCTCGCCTCGTACTCCTCCACAGGCTCACTCACACCTAAAAGATATACGTCAAGCTCCTCGCCGTCCCCGCCGGGAACACCCGGGATATATCCGTAATTTATCTTGTAGGTAAGACTGTATTTCTCCTTTTCGTGAACGTATCCGATAGGTCTGTCTATCCCTATCCTCACCGTCCTTCCGAGATATGACGCAACCTGCGCCTTTCTTTCCTCGTATGTCATTCCATCATCTCCTTTACTTTATCTGCCTTATCCTTCCGTCGTCCATCTCATATACGCAGTCAGCTCTCTCCGCGATACCGCGGTCATGAGTGACCATTAGTATCGTCTGCTCAAACCGCTTTGCCGACAACAACAGCATTTCCATCAGCTCCTCCGCAGAGCCCTTATCCAGATTTCCCGTGGGCTCATCGGCGAATATCAGCTTGGGTCGGTTTATCATCGCCCGTGCTATGGCTACTCGCTGTTGCTGACCGCCCGACAGCTGATTTGGGAGATGGTCGAGCCTGTCCGTAAGTCCCAGGGCATCGCACAGCTCGCTCAGGTATACGCCCGAAGCGGGCTTTCCGCTTATCAACGCGGGCATAAGAATATTCTCCTTCGCTGTCAGAACGGGGAGAAGATGATAATTCTGGAACACAAACCCGATCTCGGTATTTCTGAACGAGGACATCTGCTTTTCGTTTAACGCGTATATCTCCTTACCGTCTATCCACAGCTCGCCGCTGTCGGGTCTTTCAAGCGCCGCAAGCAAATGAAGCAGAGTGGATTTTCCCAAACCCGACGCCCCGTACTGCATAAACAGCATATTGAAGGTTATCAGCATTCCCACAAAGCAGATAGCGAAGCCTGAGATAAATGTCGTTGGCTTTTTGACAAGCTCCCTGATACCGTATTTCAGATATGTATTGAATTTCATATATTTACAATTTCACCGTTGTGGGCGCGTGACCGAGAGCGGGGATTATCCTGTCTGTCATATCCGCCGTTCGGATGCGCAGGCTGGAGGTATTTATGCAGGGATGACAGCCGATATATTCGCCCTTCAGCACGTCCTCGTCTATAAGCAGGCGCACCCGACCATCCTTGTCGTTCATCAGCCCCATGACACTCACAGAGCCGGGAGTGATGTCAAGCAGCTCCGCCATGTGCTCAGGGGTGGCAAAGGACAGGCGGGAAGAGCCTATCTGCGCCGAGATGTCCTTTGTCTTGAAGTGCTTGTCACCGGGGATCATCAAAAGATAAAAATCGGTCTGCTGTCGGTTGCACAGAAACAGATTTTTGCAGATGGTAGCTCCGAGAGCCTTGTCTATCTCCTCGCACACCTCCATTGTCATCGCCGCCTCATGGTCTATGCGCTCATATTCCACGCCGAGAGAATCCAACAGATCGTAGACCCTCATCTCCTTCTCAAGTCTTCCCTCTCCGTTCTCGGGTCTGCCCTTTACAAGCTCCATTATATTTCCTCCTCTTTCATAAGGCTGTCAAGCAGTGCCGCACAGCCGTCGTAAATATCTCTGTACGCGATATCAAAGCGATCGCTGTACCATGGGTCGGCAACGTCACCTCCGCGGGAGGTGTAGTCCATCAGCTTGTGTATCTTGTCTGCCGCCCCCTCGCCGAGAATGCGGTGCATGTTGCGTATATTGGCGCTGTCCATGCCCACAAACAGATCGTATTTGCCTCCGTCGGCTTTTGTCAGCTGAACCGCCCTTTTTCCCGACGGGTCGATACCGTGTCCGCGAAGCTCGGCGGCGGCAGGAGGATAAACGGGATTGCCTCTGCCGCCCCATATCTCCTCTGTACTCGTGGCTGACGAGCAAACGTAAAATCTGTTCTCCAAGCCTTCGCGCGCTATCATGTCTTTAAATATAAATTCCGCCATGGGACTCCTACATATATTCCCGTGGCAGACAAACATTATTCTCGTCATTTTTCATCCTCACATTTCCGTGCTTTACAACAAAAATTATACCACTCCGCCGTCCGATTGTCAACGAGTAACGCCGCATTTTAAAAGCAAATCTGTTTATTGCACATTTTCCGTATGACGTATTTATAGATTTGCGACAAATTTCTTTAATTATCTCATAAGCTCCATATATGCCGTCAATTCTTTCCCCTACTTGACATCATCCCGCAAATGGTGTATAATTATGGTAGGAAACAGCTATACTATCAGGGGGAGGTACGCTTGAATGACATATCCCGACTACATAGACGAAATTATCTGTCGGCTTGAGCAGGCGGGGGCTTCGGCTTATATCGTGGGCGGCAGTCTGCGCGACATGCTTCTCGGTGTGCCTCCCCATGATTACGATGTGGCAACGTCGGCGCTCCCCGAGGAAACAGTACGTCTGTTCTCCGATATGCGTGTGATTGAAACAGGGCTCAGACACGGCACCGTAACCGTGATATCACACGGTCAGCCCGTGGAGATAACCACCTTCCGCATAGACGGCAGCTACACCGATTCCCGACACCCCGACAGTGTAAGGTTCACAAGCAAGATAACAGAGGATCTATCCCGCCGTGATTTTACCGTAAACGCCATGGCGTATAACAAAAGGGACGGTCTGACAGACCCCTTCGGCGGCAGAGACGACCTCAAAAAAAGGCTTCTGCGCGCCGTGGGAGACCCGCATCTGCGTTTTTCGGAGGACGCCCTGCGAATAATGCGAGCCTTCAGGTTTTCCGCTCAGCTTGGCTTTGAGATAGAAGACGGTACATTGGCGGGAGCTGTGGCAGGCGCGTCTGGGCTTGCGGACATAGCGCGGGAGCGCATTGGCAGTGAGTTTATAAGGCTTATAACCTCTCCGTCCCCTCTCCGCCCTCTGGAGCTTATGGCTGAACACGGAATATTTGACTATGTTCTTGGCGGATACGTTCCCTCCCCCCGTCTCATCCGGGCAATTACGGATATGCCACCCAGGGATATCGCCCGCATTGCCGCCCTGCTGTCAGATACCGACAGGGACAGCGCGGCGCGCATACTCAGAGAGCTTCGCCTGTCGGGCAAGCAGATAACGGGAACGCTTGCGATAATGACGGGAGCTCGGATGTGCGTACAGACCCCCGCCGACGCAAGGAGGCTGATCGCCCATACAGGCATTTATGCCGCGGATGCCGCAAGGCTCTCCGAGGTGTTGGGATCCTCGCCGAGCGGAGCGGAAACAATGACCCAACGTCAGCAGAACACTCCCTGCAGTCTGCGTGACCTCAGAATAAACGGAAAGGACATAGCAGGGCTTGGAGCGAGCGGAAAGCTCATAGGTGAGGTACTGAACACCGTAATGGAGCGGGTCATTGCCGAGCCGCGGCTTAACGACAGGCAAACACTCCTTGATATGGCAAAGCAAATACTTGACATACAACAAAGCAAAGGAAACAAAAATAAATGACAGAGCTTGATACACTTATAACAGTAAAGAACACAACGGGAAAGCTGCTCTCCGTGGATTTCGGAGACGTGAGAACGGGGCTTGCGGTGTCCGACCCTTCCCGTCTGCTTGCCTCGGGCATCGGTTACATAAGCCCCGGAGGTATAGAAAAGACAGCCGATGCCGTAGCCGCCGCCGCGCTTGAAAACAAGGTAAGCGCGGTCATAGTGGGATTGCCCGTAAACATGGACGGCAGTCACGGCTCACGCGCCCAGAGGTGCGCAAAGTTCGCGTCTCTGCTTAAAGAGCGTATCTCCGTTCCCGTGGCGGTATTCGACGAGAGAATGACCACAATGACAGCGTCAAGATACCTCAACGAGACAAATACCAAGGGCAAAAAAAGAAAGCAGGTCATAGACACGCTCTCGGCACAGATAATTCTGCAAAACTGTCTTGACCGCCTCAAATATATGAATTGAGATATGAAAAGAGGTAGCTATGAACACAAAAAATACAAAGTCCAAGCCCCAGAACTGCGAGAGCTGTGAGTTTTACGACTATGATGAGGAGTACGACGCATATGTCTGCAACGCCCGACTTGATCAGGACGAAATGGCAAGCTTCCTCGGAAAGAACACCAAGGGCTGTCCCTCATACCGCTTTTATGATGAATATAAGAGCGTACACAAGCAGATCTGAAGGAACGAGAGGCATTACAAATGGGTACATTGTTTGATTATCTCGACTGGCGGGGCGATCTTACCTTTGAGCAATGTGAGTTCGGAGAGGTGGACAGCCTTATCCTCTCTCTTGTGTCCTATCTTGACTTTTACAAAATAGTTCCCGCGTCCCCCGTCGCCAAGGGGTGCGCCTTCCTTGCCGCGGCGAAGAGATACGCTCAGAGGCACAAGGGCGAGGGCAACGTCATAGGTCTTATCATGCCACCCGAGACCGTCACCGTCACCACAAGCGCGGCAAGAACGGTGAGATTCGGCACACTCCGCATGGTGGGACATGTGAATATAGTTGACGACAATATACAGAGCCAATTCAGCGCAACCACATTTCTCGCGGGTGAGAAGGCTTGCTTTGTCGCCTTCCGCGGAACGGACGACACCATTGTAGGCTGGAAGGAGAGCTTTAACATGAGCTTTCTTTCCCCCATACCTGCCCAAAGCTTTGCCGCGGAATATCTGCGCCATATAGCCATAGCGCATCCCGACAGAAAAATATATCTGTGCGGACACAGCAAGGGAGGAAACCTCGCCGTATACGCGGCGGTAAGATCCTCACCTGAGGTAAAGGAGCGTATTGCCGCCGTGTACAACAACGACGGCCCCGGCTTTGACCGCGAGTTTATTGAAAGTGAGGAATATCTCGCCATACGGGACAGGATACGCACGCTCGTGCCTCAGTCGTCGGTGGTGGGAATGCTGCTTGAGCATGAGGAATCATATGAGGTGGTAAAGAGCAATCAGGTGGGTCTTCTTCAGCATAACGGCTTTTCATGGGAGGTCATGGGCGGCAGATTTATCCACACCGACTCGGTAACTGAGGAAAGCCGATACATCGACCTGACACTTAAGCAGTGGCTCTCGGAAATGACCGCTGAGGAGCGCAAGCACGTAATTGACGCGGTGTACGAAATACTGGCGTCCACCAACGCCAAGACCCTGACTGAGCTGAGCGCGGAAAAGCTGAAGGTGGTAAAAGCCTGGAACACCCTCGACCCGGAAGCCAAAACCATAGTCAAACGCATGATAAGGCTGGTAACAAAGAACGCGAAGAAGAAGTAAATATGATTTAGCAGAGAAAAGAGCAAGAGTAAAAGGAAACAAATCCTTCTATTCTTGCTCTGTTTGTTATGATAGGTGAATTGATGCTGACGCATCATGAATTGAATTGCAACAGAATATCACGCCCGCAGGGCAATTCATAACACGCAGTGTCAATTCATGCAACCTCGTTGCAATTCATTTCGTCTGTTTTTATGTTTTCTAAAATATTCCCGGAAGGAATCCGGCTATGGCAAAGCCGGAGGCAAAGGATGCCGCGTTGGCTATAAGCGCGTAAACAATTGCGCGGGGACTCCTTTTGTTCTCTCCCGCCATTCTCTCCAAAAGAAAGAAATAAAACGCGCCCTCAATGACAAATATCAAAATCTCCAAAAGGATATAGTTGCTTGTAAACGCCTGATGTCCCGACCTGTAATTGATAAGATTGAGCATGACGTTCAGCACCACCTGAGTCACCGTATTCACGCCAGCAAGCAGCAACAGCTGTTTCTTTGCCGTGTAGCCGAATATCAGCGCAATGCCCATCTCAACGATAACGGTAATAACGATACGCGCCGCAAGTGAGATAAGCTCCCATGTGTAGTCATAAGATCTCACCGCCACAAGCTCGCCTCCCACCGCGGATGAGTCTGCCATGTTTACGGTAAAATAGCTGTCAAAAGCGTATCTCTCGCAAATACCGCTCACAACAAAGGTATTGCTCTCGGGAAAATACAGCAGTATCTTAAAGGACGATGGCGGATAATATGTCCAGGACAGCTCACCCGTCTCGTCAACACGCCCGCCCGTCTGCAAAAAATAATATCCGTCGGAATCCTCGTACTCAACAAACGCCTTCCATGTGGCGTAGTCAAAGCCCGAATAGGAATAATTCCCGTTCTCGTTATGCTCCGCGTGAGCCTCGTCGCCATCCCACGCGCTGTGAGGTCCTGTTGAGCGATCCTTGGAAAGCAGTGTACCGTAGCAGGGCTCGTCTCCAAGCCCCTCAAGCCTTACGTGAACAGAAGGCTTGGGACCTGTGTCCGCGCTGACCGTGACGCAAAACAGAGAGGATATAAACAGAATACAAAGAATGATACAAGCAGTTCTCTTCATTTGATATGCCTCCTCAAAAGGTTATACTCACTTTTTCTTTAGCGATGATCTTTAAGGGATGACCCGATTACCGCTTTTCCTCCGTATTTCATAGCCTACTTTTCTTTTGCAAAAAAGTAAGCCCGCGGTGCCGTGTAATTGTGTTAGAGGAACCCTGTCTTCCAGGGCGGTGTCCTATCTCCGCTTTACTGCTCCCAACGTCCTGCTTAATTCGTCGAGACAAGTCGATCGAGGAAAAAAGAGGGAGGTCTGCAAACCACTTTGAACTCTGTTTCGGACTCCATTCAATTAATGTGGTTCTTTATACACAAATATCACGCACATCGCAGGCGTTTTTTTTATTTTCTATTTTGAAAAAGCAGGTCAATTGTCGTAGTCGATCTCCTGAGAGAAGAGGTCATCAAAGTAATCGGCGATATCGTCAAACTCGTCGTCATCGTCAACGGTTACAAGTATCTCCTCGTCTCCGTCCTTGGCAAGCTTGAGGATAACGTATTCCCACTCCACGTTTTCCTTGTCGTTTTGGGTCTCCTCATCCTCAACGGGCAACAGGGCAACGTAATGCTCACCGTTCATCTCATGCTGACCGATAACCTCAAATTCTATTTCGTTCCCCTCCTCATCGGTGAGGGTGAATATTGCGCTTTCGTAACCGTTCTCTTCGGTCACATTCTCTTCCATACCGTTGGTTCTGTTGTCTGCCATTTTTTAAACTCCTTATTTTAACTCGCTGTATATATATTCTATACTATTATGCCCCCAAAGTCAACAGGTTTGCAAAAATTCATTTTGTAAATTTTTTGTCAGCCGAGACTCAGCATCTCCGAAAGCAGGGTGTTACTGACGAAAGATCCCTTGTCCGTAAAGCCTATTCTGTCCCCCAAGATCCGCATAAAGCCTTGCTTTGCCCAATCACGCACCACCTGAAAATCAGAGAAAAAATCCCGCCCGAAGCGGCAAGCGTAGTCACGCGTATCAATGCCCTCGGAAAGCCGCAGGCGAAGCATGATGTACTCCTCACGCACATCATCGGCGTCAAGACACACCCGCTCCTCGGTAATGTCCTCTCCACGCAGAAAAGCGCCCATATCTCTCGAATTACCAAAACGAACGCCGCCGAAATACGAGTGAGCCGCCACGCCAAAACCAAGGTACTCCTCGCCCAGCCAATAACGCATATTGTGCCGCGAGCGCCTGCCGTCACGGGCGAAATTGCTTATCTCGTATTTGCCATATCCGCACGACGCGAGATATTCCGTACACGCAAGATACATCTCGTACTGCATGTCGTCGTCCGCAAGCCTCAGCTCCTCGGCGTGCTTCTCAAAATACGTGCCCTGCTCTATCATCAGACCGTAAGCCGATATATGCTCGGGAGACAGAGCGGTGAGGTATCGCATGGTCGCGCGGAAGCTGTCCATGTCCTGATCGGGTATGCCGTACATAAGATCGGCGCTGATGTTGTCAAATCCCGCCGCGCGCGCTTGCGCAAAGGTATTTTCAAAATCCTTTGCCGTGTGTATACGCCCGAGAAGCGCAAGCTCGCGGTCGGAGGCGCTTTGCAGTCCCATGCTCAGCCTGTTTACACCCATGCTCCGCAACGCGCGGAAATACTCTCCGTCCGCCGTGGCGGGATTGCATTCAAGCGTTATCTCGGCACTTCCGCTTACCGAAAATACCGAATTAATGCTGTCAAGTATTCTGTTTATATCCCGTGCCGACATCAGGCTGGGCGTTCCGCCGCCAAAATAGACCGTGTCCGCCTCATATCCCGCAGTCTCCCCGCGCCACGCTCCGATACGCCCGATGATCTCATCGGCATAGGCGCTTTTTACGCCGTCTCCCTCTCCCGCAAAGGAGCAAAAGTCGCAATACCTGCACTTCTGCACGCAAAAGGGTATATGTATATATATTCCCAGACTCTTTTTCATTTTCCGTCCCGTTATATCTTTTTTATTTATTATAACATTTTTACAGTGTTTTGTAAATACTTACTTTTCTTTCGCGAAATGATAAATCATAATTTACCGCATTCGTACACGCATAAAATAGCTATTGCAATTTTACTTAAAATATGATAAAATAATCTATGATACAAATACTCCACAATAAAAAGGAGGCTTCATGTCACAAAAGATCCCATCGGGCACGGGCGGCAAAAAGGGACTTCGCGCGCTTGACCCCATAAAGCTTTTTGTTCTCGCGGTCTCTCTCAGCGCCGCGGTATATCTCATAATATATCTCATCATCGGTAACGGTCGGTTCTCCGATATCTTTTTTAAGCGGTGCGCCGATTTCTTTATGGACTTCTTCAACTCAATACGGGACGCCTCTCAGGGTAGCGCGGTGTACACCGAAAGAGGGGTGATCTATCCCCCCATGGCAAATCTGATCTTCCTCATCCTCTCCCGCTTTACCCCAAATGTGTACAACGACTCGTCCTTTGCCGACAGGTTTGAATGGAGCAGGTACTTCCCCGCCATGATGCTGGTAGTCATGTTTTGCGTTGCCTTTGCTCTTGTATATTTCTTTATTATCTACACAAAGCTGGAGTCCCGCTCAAAATATACCCGTTTTGCCTTCGCCTTTCTCGCATTCTTCAGCGTCCCCACGCTTTATATGATAGAGCGCGGAAATATGATCCTCTTCTGTATGCTGGCGCTGATGGTATACGGCTTTACCTACAACAGTGAAAGCAGGCTGCACCGTGAGCTGGGGCTTATCTGCCTTGCCTTCGCCTTTTCCATCAAGCTGTATCCCGTTGTTTTCGGGTGGCTTCTCATTTCAGACAGGCGCTTTAAGGACGCGGCAAGGTGCGCTCTTTACGGTGTGCTTATGCTGCTGATCCCCTCGTTTTTCTTCGGCGGTCCCTCATGCTTTGTTTGGCTCTTCAACAACATTTTCAGTTTCTCCGCCGGCTCTGAGAGCGCGCTGACATCCATCTTCCGCTTTATCGGACTGTCCGCTCCCGCGCAAAGCATTCTCACCGCGCTGATCTACGTGTGGGTGCTGATTTGCGGTATTTCCTTCGCGGTATCTTCGTTTATAAGAAAACAGCAATGGAAAACTTGGGTATTGGGATTTGTCACCATACTTTGTGTCCCCTCGCTGACATCGGTATACGGCTGGGCGTTCTTTATGATCCCCATGGTAATGCTCTGTAACAAAAAGGACAGATGCGCCTCGGACATTGTGTATATGATCCTTATGACAATTCCCTTCATGTTCCTGCCGTTCAGGATAATGTTCTATGTCCCCATGTCAACGGCGGCGGTATACGTAATGACAGCGGCACTGTCGATATGGTGCGTTGCGGATACAGTAAAGGATCTTATAAAATTTATCAAGACCGCTCACAAGTCATAACCACCGGCTAAGCCGGTGGCTTGCTCAGCCCTATAAGGGCATATTACTGGCAGGGCTGAAAGCCCACCGAAAGATCTGCCAACCGCAAGCGGACTCAAGCTACCGCTAAAGCGGTTGGCTTACTTTTTGCTTGCGCGTACCGGCTCACCCGTAAACGGGTCAATAAGTTCCTTTATACTCATTTGTTCATACGCCAAATCCTCTTGTAGTTGGTTCCTTATGTATTCGGCGATTGCCTTTTTGTTCTTTCCTACTGTGTCAACATAATACCCTCTACACCAAAATTCTCTGTTTCCATATCTGTACTTCAAATTTGCATGTTTATCGAATATCATAAGACTGCTTTTCCCTTTCAGATATCCCATGAAACTTGATACACTAATCTTGGGAGGTATAGACACCAGCATATGTATATGGTCAGGACACGCTTCTGCTTCTATAATTTCTACTCCCTTCCATTCACACAGCTTTCTTAATATTTGTCCTATATCTCCTTTTATCTTTCCGTAGATTACTTGTCTACGATATTTGGGAGCAAATACAATGTGATACTTGCAATTCCATGTGGTATGTGCTATACTATTAGTGTCAATTTTCATAATTGACCTCCTTCTATGTGTATTTTTGCTTGCGGTTGGCTAGACCCGCTTTCATTATACCATAGAAGGTGTTTTTGTTCAACGGCAAAAGCCTCTACGGAACCACCCGCTTAGCGGGTGGTTTTCGTAAACCAATAAGGTCAGGCTATCGCACATTATACATGCGATAGCCTGATCTTTTTTATAATATTATCAATAATTAAGTGTCCAATCTTTTTCGTCATCGTCGGAGCTGCCTCCGGATGCGGTGTTGCCGCCCGATGTTTCGGATTCGGACGATCCGCTCTCACTTGTCTCACCGTCTCCGGTGTCTGTGGGATCATCGTTTGATCCGCCGGAATGAATGGGGGCATCCTCGTCTGTGGATCCTGTAGACCCTGTGCTTTCTTCGGTGGAGCTGCTGCCGCTGTCAAGTGTTATTCCGTCGTCCTTACAACTCACAATAGCCAGGCACAGCATCAATACCAATATTAACGCGAATATCTTTTTCATACTTCTATCTCCTGTAATTTTATTCGCCGAGATAAGCTTTCTTTATGCTTTCATCGTTGATAAGCTCGCTTGCCTTGCCCTCGTTGATGATAGATCCTGTCTCGAGAACGTAAACGCGGTCGGAGATGGACATTGCCTTCTTTGCGTTCTGCTCTACGAGGAGCACTGTCTTGCCGTTCTCGCGGAAGGTCTTGACTATCTCAAACACCTCGGAAACAAGCAAGGGAGAAAGTCCCATGGAGGGCTCGTCAAGAACCACCATCTCGGGATCGGAAAGAAGCGCTTTTCCCATGGCGAGCATCTGCTGCTCACCGCCCGACAGTGTTCCCGCCATCTGCTTTCTTCTCTCCTTTAGTCTGGGGAAAAGATCAAACACAAGGGTCATATCCTCGTTTACCTTTGCCTTGTTCTTCTGAGAATACGCGCCCATCAGCAGATTGTCGTAAACCGAAAGATTCTGGAAGATGCGCCGTCCCTCGGGAACATGAACAAGTCCCATGGAAACTATCTTATGAGCGGGAGTGCGGGTAAGGTCGTGACCTTTATATACGATAGATCCCGCGGAGGGGTGAAGCAGACCCGTCACCGTGTGAAGCGTGGTGGTCTTGCCCGCTCCGTTCGCGCCGATAAGAGAAACTATCTCTCCTCTTTCCACCTTAAAGGAAATACCCTTAAGAGCGCGGATAACGCCGTAGCTTACCTCAAGATCTTTTACTTCAAGTAATGTCTCTGACATATCTTTGTTCCTTTCTTTGGGATCATTCGCCGATATACGCCTTGATGACCTCGGGATCGTTGAGCACCTCTGCCGTATCTCCCTTGGCAAGCTCAGTACCAAAGTTGAGAACGGTCAGCTTCTCGCAGATTCCGCTTACAAGACGCATGTCATGCTCGATAAGCAATATCGTCATACCGAATTCCTTACGGATAAAGGTGATGTCGTCCATCAGCTCCTGCGTCTCGTTGGGGTTCATTCCCGCGGCGGGCTCGTCAAGGAGAAGCAGTGTGGGGTTGGTCGCCATAGCGCGGGCGATCTCCAGCTTTCTCTGCTTACCGTAGGGAAGGTTTGAGGCAAGATGATCCTTGTATTCGTCAAGCTTGAACACCTTGAGAAGCTCAAGGGCACGCTCATAATACTCGCGCTCCGACTTTCTGTGTCGCGGCAGACGGAATACAGACTCAAAAATACTGCAAGGGATCTGATTTGAAAGACCTACCATGACGTTCTCAATAACCGTCAGATTATTGAAAAGCCTTATGTTCTGGAAGGTTCTGGCAATTCCCTTTTTGTTTACCTCAGCGGGGGGTTTTCCCGTGAGATCCTCTCCGCACAGATAAAATCTGCCCGAGGTGGGCTTATAAACGCCCGTAAGAAGGTTGAACACTGTCGTCTTTCCCGCTCCGTTAGGACCGATGAGCCCGTAAAGCTCACCCTTTTTGATCTCGAGATTTACGTGATCCACCGCCTTCAGACCTCCGAACTGTATACACAGCTGGTCGGTCTTGAGCACTATCTCTCTGCCGTCGGAATCGTAAAGCTTATTGTCGTTTGCCATGTCAAGCCTCCTCCTTTCCGTCGGTCTCGGGAGCGGCAGGCTCTGCTTTTGCGGATCGCTTTTTCAACAGCCTTGCCGTAAGCGCCTTGAAATTGTACTTCTCTCTGAAATGCTTGAGAGCGGGCGCGTTGTTATAGATAACTATTATAATAAGGATTATAGCGTAGAACAGATTCTGGAGCACCGCAAGGTCGCCGGTCAGTATGGTCTGAAGCTTTACATTAAGATATGTAACAAGCGTTGCGGCGATGATAGAGCCGTTTATGCTTCCGATTCCGCCGAGAACGACCATTACAAGTATCTCGATGGAGTAGTTGTAGTCAAAGTTTGCGCTCTGGACACGGGACTGAGTGTAGCTGTAAAGCACGCCCGCGATACCCGCAAACAGAGAGGAAATGGTGAATACCACCAGCTTATACTTTGTTACGTTGATTCCGGAGGCGCGCGCCGCGATCTCGTTGTCACGTATAGAGGTGATAGCCCTTCCGTGCTTACTTCTGAGCAGGTTCTGAATGACCGCGAGAGCGATAAGCACAAAAGCAAAGGCTATGATAAACAAATACTTTTTGTCATATCTGGGGGTCTGGAGTCCCAGCGTTCCGCCAAACAGCGTGCTGGGTACGTTCATTACCATAGAGCGCATGATCTCACCGAAGGCAAGTGTAACAATGGCAAGATAGTCACCGCGAAGACGGAGAGCGGGAAGACCGATTATCATACCGAAAACAGCCGCCGCGAGACCGCCAACAACTACAGCGATAAGCAGTGTGAGTATACCGTTGCCAAGCACAGGCTCAAGCAGAGCAGCCGTCTTACCGCCGAGATACGCGCCGACGCACATAAATCCCGCGTGACCGAGGCTGAGCTCGCCGAGAAAGCCGACAACCATTCCGAGGGAGGTAGCAAGCATGATGGCGATAGCTATCTTCTCCAGAAGCACGGTGTCGGAATGCTTTATGTTGCCCGTAAGCGACATGACGGCAAACACGATAGCCGCAACAGCGATGATAATGTAATTAAGATGATATTTGAGTTGGAATCTTCCAAGTCCGACAGTCTTTTTACTCATACCTTTTCCCTCCTCATCTTTCCGAGAATACCCGAGGGCTTTACAAGAAGCACGATGATCAGAATTGAGAATTCGACCGCGTCCGTAAAGGGTGCGAGCGCAGGAATACTGTAGGAGATACATTCAACCACGCCAAGGAGCAGACCGCCGACCATAGCGCCGGGGATAGATCCTATGCCGCCGATAACAGCCGCCGTAAACGCCTTGATACCGGGCATTGAGCCAAGCGTATTTGAAAGGCTGGGGGCTTTGCAGAGCATGAGATAGCCTGCCACAGCCGCAAGCACAGAGCCGATGGCAAAGGTGATGGTGATTATGCGGTTGGTATTGATACCCATAAGCAGAGCCGCGTCTCTGTCCTCGGAGACCGCAACCATGGCGCGTCCCGTCTTGGAATACTTGACAAAAACGCTGAGCGCTACCATGATGATCACGGTGACCGCAAGCGTGAGAATGGTGCTGTAGTCAATTCTCATAGCGCCAATGGTGACCGCGCCCGAGATCTGGAGCTTGAGAGGCATCTTGGGAGAAGAGCCGAAGATGATCTGCGCCAGACTCTGCAAAAGAAAGCTTACGCCGATGGCGGTGATAAGCACAGCGAGAGGCGACGCTCCGCGCAGAGGCTTATAAGCGACCTTTTCTATAACTATACCCAATATCATACAAAAAACGGCAGCCGCGCAAACAGCGATAACGGGATGTCCCATCGCCATGAGCGTTACGTACATAGCGTATCCGCCGACCATGATGATATCGCCGTGGGCGAAGTTAAGCATCTTCGCAATACCGTAAACCATGGTATAACCCAGCGCAATTATAGCGTATGTACCGCCCGAGCTGAGTCCGTTTATAAGTGTTACTAAAAAATCCATACTGTTTACCTTACGATTGTATTTACGACAATTTGCTGACGCAGAGAGGTTCCGTGTCAGCAAATCGTAGCCTGAATATTAAGGGATGCCTTCAGCGAAAGCCGTCCCGGGGTGTTTCTTTACGCGTTAACGTCCTTGATAACGTAAGCGATAGCGGTCTTGTCAACGTATCCGTTGCTCTGCCACTTGATATTATCTCCTGTATTACCGCTGTAGGAGTAGCCGCCATTGAACTGCTTCTTAAGGATCTCGCAGATATCAGACGCGCTGGTTTCAGCGGTGATGGTCTCGCCGTCCTCGATAGCAGCCTTCATTGCTCCATAGATAGCGTATACGCAGTCGTATGCGGAAGCACCAAACTGGTTGAGAGTCTCTTTGCCGTACTTTTCATTGTACTTTGTGATAAACTCGCCTGCCTTGCCCTCGGTAGCCTTGGAGTTGAAGTGAGAGAGCATGCTGATCTTCTGGGGGATAGCGGCAATGTCAAAGCCCTCAGCGGACTCGATACCGTCAAATCCGTCGCAGCCGTAGTATGTAGCGTTGTCAGCAACCTTGCCCTTAGCCTGTGTCATGAAGAGAGACGCAGGTGTGTAATAGATGGGCATGAAGATGAAGGAGCACTCCTTAAGTGTCTCGATCTGGGTTGTGAAGTCTGTTGTGTTTGCGTCTGTGAAAACAGCCTCAACAGTTGCGATGGAGGTGCTCAGACCTGCCTTGAACTGCTCGTAGATACCCTGAGAATAGGGGTCGTCGGACTTGTAGAAGATACCGATCTTCTCAAGACCCAGTCCGTTTACGTAGTCAGCGGCAACAGAACCCTGGTTACCGTCCGCGAAGCACATCTGGTAAGCGTTGTCCTCAAGAACCACGTCGTTAGCGGAAGCGGAGGGAGTGAGGAAGAATATGTTGTCATCCTTGGAAAGAGCGGCGAACTCAAGGCAAGGGTTACTTGTAACACAGCCCAGAGATACCTGCATTCCCTTGTCTACCATGCTCGCGTAGTTTGTTGCGACCTTGGAAGCGTCATGCTGGTCATCTGTAGCGATGAGCTTGAAGTTGATACCGTTGAGACCGCCTGCAGCGTTGATCTCATCAACAGCCATCTGAGCGGCATTTCTTACAGCGACACCGTAAACAGCGGCATCACCGGTGAGAGGACCGGACAGACCGATCACGATCTCATTTGCGCCTTCAGCATCATCCTCGCCGCATGCGACAAAGCAACCTGCGACCATGATAAGACTAAGGCAAAGAAGAAGAATTTTGGTCATTACCTTTTTCATGTCAAATACCTCATAATAAAAATTTTCAGCAAGAAACAATTTCTTACTTTAACATACTAAAAATGATACCACACCCACAGCCTTTTGTCAAGGTTTTTTCAATCAAACTTAATCTTTTTGTAACAAATTACAAAAACTTTCACAGTAGATAGCCACCTTTAAGTTATAATTATCAGTGTTTTTTACAAAAATTTACTTGCTTTTCAGCAATAGATTTGAACCATGTGCTAATGAAGCATCGCCTTACGGCGATATGAAGCACTCGCTATGCTCGTATGAAGCATTTGCTTCGCAAATATGAAGCGAAGCGCACACTACCTTCTTCATGAGCCGAAGGCTCGCTTCATAGCAACGAAGTTGCGACTTCATTTTTCATGCACCGCAGGTGCGCTTCATTGAAAAACGACAAATTTCTACCGAAATTTGTCGTTTTTCTGTGAAGGGCGGACAAAAAAGATATTTTGGCTTTTTAACCGATGGACTTGAACCCTTGCGTTCTTAATCACGGCTAAGCCGTGTATATCATCAATGCGAAGCATTGCATATCATCCGTCCGAAAACGAGTATATCTCGCTTTCGGGCGAGCATATCATCAAGTCGCAGGAATGATGCACGCTGGCGCGTGATGAGATACAGCCCGAAAGGCTGATAATATACCGACTTGCGTCGGATGATATACCAAGCCTGCGGCTTGGATAAAAAATTCGACAAGTCGAAACTTGTCGAATTTTTGGCCTACCCGACAGGATTCGAACCTGCGACCTCGAGAGTCGGAGTCTCGCGCGCTATCCAGCTGTGCCACGGGTAGATATTGTATGTCGGTTTTGTCCGACTGTTTAATTATACCCTTTTCCGCCACGGAAGTCAATAGCTTTACGAAAATTTGCTATTTATTCACAAGCTTTCCATCGACCTTTTCCGATACCCGACATTTGTCTGTATGTGATCCCATGCGGCGGGTAAGCCATGTACGAACGGTTTGGCTACCCGCATCCGCACCGGTGGTGTTGGTCAGGAACGATCGTTCTGAAGTTACATTGTTTTAAGCGCAACGCCCCACAGTATTCAATTCTGCGTTCCGACAACACCATTAATCCGATATCACTCTGAACACCTGCTCCGCTGTGAAGCGCAGATTGCGGTGGGCGTTTGGCTTATCCATCGCCGCCTCAAGTGTCGTGGGGGCGGTGGGAATGGGAAATACGGCGTCTATGTCAGCGCATATCGGATCATCCGTGCCGCCCACCGCTCCGCAAAAGGCTATCACCCTTTTTTCGTATTTCTTTGCCACAGCCGCCACGGCGGACGGCGCTTTTCCCATTGCTGACTGGAGATCCATCCTGCCCTCTCCCGTGACAACAACATCCGCCTCGCGGATCATATCCTCAAGTCCGCATTCCCGGATAACAAGCTCCGCTCCGGGCACAAGAGAAGCGTCGAGAAAGGCGAGAAAGGCAAAGCCCAGTCCGCCCGCCGCTCCCGCTCCGGGGGCGTTCATGTCTGCCGAAGGGTTGAACAGACGCACCACCCCGGCATAAGTGCTAAGCTCAGCATCCATCTCCTTGGCGCACTCCGCTGTCGCGCCCTTCTGTGGGGAGAACACCGCGCTGCAACCATTGCTTCCGCACAAGGGATTTTTTACGTCGCACGCCACTAAGAATCGGCTCTCTGACAACTCTTTTCTCACGCCGGACGCGTCTATTCTGCTGACTCTGCCCGCCGCTTGCGCTCCGTAAGGCGGTATGAGCGTTCCTTCTTTGTCGTAAAACTTATATCCCAGAGCAGCCAGCATACCTATGCCGCCATCGTTGGTGGCGCTTCCGCCGATACCAACCACAAATCTGCGGCATCCCCGCGACAGCGCATCGGCTATCATCTCTCCCACGCCATAGGTGGTGGTCACGCGGGGATCTTTTTCGGATCCGGAAACAAGTGTTATACCCGCGGCGGCACTCATCTCCATTATGGCGGTCATCTCTCCGCCCTTCTCCGATACGGCATACTCGCATCTCACGGGACGGCGAATGGGATCGCTGACTGTTACCTCAGTATATTCCGCGCCGAGAGCGGAGGCAAGGGCGGCTACTGTTCCCTCGCCGCCGTCGGCAAGAGGACATACGCTTATCTCCGCGTCGCCTCTTGCCGCGCGTATCCCCTCGGAAATGCTTCGCGCCGCCTCCTCGGACGACAGCGAGCCTTTAAATGAATCTATGGCTACAACTACCTTCATTTTTCCTCATCCGCCCTGTATTCCAGAATATCTCCGGGCTGACAGTCAAGTGCCTCGCATATCTTCTCCAGCGTGGAGAATTTTATTCCCTTGACCTTACCGTTTTTCAGAAGCGACACGTTAGCCATGGTTATGCCCACTCTTTCGGTAAGCTCGGTGACGCTCATTTTTCTTTTGGCAAGCATAACATCGATATTTACAATTATCATATATAGCTCTCATTCTCCTCTCTCAGACTTGCCGCCCTTGCCACGTAATGTCCCGCGGCGAAAAACGCGAGAGACACCACAAGAGCAAACGCCACCATCATAAAAGAAAATATGGCAAAGATATTCTGTCCTATTATCATAAAGCCCACGTTGCCCGCAAGGTAGAAGACAGCGTCACAGAAAAGCAGATATCCCGCTCTTTCAAGCATACGGGCGTTTTTGTGTGTGAAAAACTCCCCCTTGAGCGAGGACGACATCCGCCAGCCGATGCCGAGGATGGCAAAGCAAGGAAGGGCGGATATCCAATAGAACACCATCTGTATCCACATCTCAGGCTCCGTGGCATCAAGCCCGTTCAGCGCGACACCGAAGGGATACGCGCACAGGCAGATAAATAGTCCGCACAGCGCGACGGCTATTATGGATATTCTGACAAGATAACAAAGAGATTTTTTGGTCATATTCAAGCCTCCGATCATTTTTGCTATTCTACGGATAATGGAGGGGTAAATTATGATTTGCCGATTACCAGATCCTATATAGAAATAGCATTACACAGTTATTATACACCATCGGCGGGTCGTTGTCAATATATATTTATCGCAGGGCAATAAAAAAGCACTCGGTTTACGCAACCGAGTGCGATAAGATCTGAACACAAAAACAGATTGTCTTCATATTTATTATATTATCACCGTCATCCGCTATTTTACCACACGGCAACGTGTGATCCCGTAATACAGAAAGCTCTCCATTACCTGTCTGTCTATACGCTCGCCGCACACCGCTATGGGAATAGCAGGGGGACAGGACACGCTTGCCGCGGCAAGTACCCTTCCCTCGCATTCCGCCACGTCAAGCTCCTCGGAGGGCGCAAAGGTCGCCTCTCTTACCGACATGACACGCTCAGGCACGGTGACGGGGGGCATTTGCTCCGTTATGGCGGGCTTTTTTTCTATGCTCATAAGAGCGCGCTCAAGCTCCGACAGCCCATCCTCATCAGTTTCGGGCGTTAGCATCATAACAAGGTGATCCGCGTCGGCGAACTCGCAGACAAATCCCCGCTTTTCAAGAAGCCTCTCAAGCTCATAGCCTCTGTAGCCGTATTTCTTTGTCTTGACGGTAAGCTTCAGCACCTCATCTCCCGCAAGGGAATATCCCCCAAGGCAGAGCCGCTCACGCACAGAGACAGCCCGCTCGGCAAACGCCGCCAGCCTCTCTCTGTATCCGTCCGCCATATAAGCGTTTGCCGCGTCCAGAGACTGCAAAATGAGATATGACGGGCTTGTTGAGGCAAAAAGCGCCATTGCCCGCTGGGCATTGTCGGCAAAAATGGCGTCCGCATCCGCGGAAATATGCAGATACGCTCCCCCTGTCAGCACGGGCAGAGTCTTGTGCGCTGAGTCACAGCACATGTCCGCCCCGAGGTCGATGGGGTGGAAAGAATGCGGAAGAAATCTCAGATACGCTCCGTGAGCGTTGTCAACCAGAAGAAGCACGCCGTGTTTTCGGCAGACACGCGATAAGCCCTTAATGTCCGCAATATTGCCGAGGTAATCGGGAGAGGTGATATAGACCGCCGCGGGAAGCTCCGCCGTCTCTGACAGATAGCTCTCAAGCCTTTGGGGCGTTATCTCGCAGGAGATCACACCCTCCTGACTCTCGGGATACAGCCAGTCGATTTCCACATCCGACAGCGCCGCCGCGCTCATAAACGCCTTGTGAGCGTTGCGCCCCGCGGCGATAAGGGGGCGTCTGCCCATTTTTTTTGCCGAGAGAACACACAGATACACCATCGCCCTGATACACAGCGACGAGCCCTCGGTAGAGTACAGCGTCTTTCCCGTTCCGAAAAGGGAGGCGGCATTGCCCTGACTTTCAGCGATCATACCGTGGGCGCTGTAAAGCACGTCCGCGCCTTCTATCTCGGTTATATCCAGCGACTCAAAGCCGAGAAATGACTTTCCCTTATGCCCGGGCATGTGCAGACGCACAGAGCGACTATCGGCATAGCTCCTTACAAAATCGCAAATGGGTGTCCGCATTATTCAACGTCCATCGTCTTTGCCGCCTCAAGCATAATGGCGCATTCCATACGCTTGCGGAAAAGCTCACAGCCGTATTTGTAAACGCCCTTCACAGAGCCTGTGGAGTGGTAAGCGTTGGCGGCGCATCCACCCGAGCAATAAAGCTTTGCCCAGCAGTCGCGGCACTCGGGGCGGGAGTAGACATTGCAGGACGCGAACTCATCCTGCGCCTCGGTATTGGTCACGCCGTCCCATATGTTACCCAGCTTGAATTTCTCCTCACCCACAAACTGATGGCAGGGATAAAGATCGCCCCAGGGGGTAACAGCCATGTATTCCGTTCCCGATCCGCAGCCCGATATACGCTTGTAGATACAAGGTCCGCCCTTGAGGTCTATCATGTAGTGGTAGAAGGTAAAGGGGTCGCCCTCGCGGTGCTTCTTCAGCATAAGCTCCGCAAGCTTTTCGTATTGCTCCAGCACTATGGGCAGATCCTCGTCGGTGAGAGCCGAGGGATCGTCGGGCGCGCACACAACGGGCTCCATGCTCAGCTCCTTGAAGCCGAGATCCAGCATCTGCCGGATGTCGTTGAGAAAATCGGGATTTGCGTGGGTAAACGTGCCGCGCATATAGTAATTTCTGCCCTCTCTCGCCTTTACAAGCCTTTGGAACTTAGGAACTATCTTCTCCCAGCTTCCCTGCCCCGCATAGTCAACGCGGTATCTGTCGTGGACTTCCTTTCGTCCGTCAAGACTGAGCACCACGTTGCTCATTTCCTTGTTGGCAAATTCTATAACGTCATCGTCGATAAGGACACCGTTTGTGGTAAGGGTAAAGCGAAAGTTCTTGCCGCATTCCTTCTCCCGCTCTCTGGCATATGCCACCAGCTCCCTGATCATGTCAAAGTTCATAAGCGGCTCTCCGCCGAAGAAGTCCACCTCAAGATTTCTGCGCCCCGTGGAGTTTTCAATAAGAAAATCCAGAGCTCTCTTACCCACCTCAAGGCTCATCACCGCCCTGTCGCCATGGTATTTTCCCTGACTCGCGAAGCAATATGAGCAATTGAGATTGCAGATATGCGCCACGTGCAGGCAAAGCGCCTTTACCACTCCCGAGGTCTTCCTTTTGAGGTCGCCCGCCATGGGCTCAAAGGTGTCGGGGGTAAACAGCTTGCCCGCCGCCTTCAGCTCCTCTATCTGGTCACAGCACTCAAGTATCTCCGCCTTTGTAACATCCTCGCGTCCGGCGTATTTTGTAAGTATGCGGTCGCAGATCTCCTCACGGCTTCCGCTCTCATACATCCCGATTATATCATAAGCCACCTCGTCCACAACGTGAACCGAGCCCGAGCATATGTCAAGAACTATATTAAGTCCGCCCAGCTTGTAGCAATGTATCATTTTATGTCTCCTTATATTTCATTAAAAATGCCGCCAATAAGGCGGCATTACAGCTGTGTATCAACAGCCAATTGGATCACTTGCTTTCCTTAACGCTCTCGCACTGCTGGTTAGCGATACCGCAGCTTGTCTTGCAAGCGGACTGGCAGGAGGTCTGGCACTCGCCGCAACCGCCGTTCTTAGCGCTTTCGCAAAGATTCTTTGTATCCAAAGTCTTAATATGCTTCATGATTATTCCCTCCGAAAAAGATATGTTTTCCTTATTATATCACATAAATTTCAATAAGTCAATCAAATTCACGCATTTTTTCCGCCACAACTCAAAAATATTTTATCGGAGAGGCTCAAAAAGGAAAATGTGGCTCCGTCCTCTACGGTGGTTGGGGCGCTCTTTTG
>JAFTQL010000009.1 GCA_017462795.1 Clostridia bacterium | reverse complement strand
CTTGAGTCCGCCGATGTAGCCGCTGTGTCTGCGGTAGTACTTCTGCTCAAGCTTCTTTCCTGTAAGAACAGCCTTGTCTGCGTTGATGATAATAACGAATTCACCGCAATCCACGTGGGGTGTGAACTCGGGGCGATGCTTGCCGCGAAGAATGTTTGCAGCTGCAACCGCGGTCTTACCCATGGGCTTACCCGCAGCGTCAATTACATACCACTTGCGCTCAAGCGTTTCAACTTTTGCCATGTAGGTTGACATTGTCAAATTCCTCCAAAATATAGTGTTTTATTTTTCATACCCGCATATTATAACATGCTTCGGCGCTCTTGTCAATACCTTTTTTGAAAAAAATTTAAAAAATTTAATTTAGATATTCAATATCTCCGTTTTTCTCGCTCAATCACCCATTTTCCTCTCAAATGCTGATTCGCCATTTCAAAATTTTTTTACCACCCGGGAATATCGCTCCTTCCCTTTGCATAGATTATAACAACGCAAATAACGGAGGTTTAAGTTTCAGATGGCAAATATTTACCGCCCCGAGGGGTATTTATTCGGAACCCGGGAGAACAGAGATCATATATCGTCGAGAGCGGGACTTGAGCGCGCCCGTGACGACGGAAGCATACTTGAAGCGACCGCGCTCCTGTGCGACAGCCGCATGAGACTGCATGTGGATCTTTACGGCATGACGGGTATAATTGAAAAGAGCGAGGCGGCTTATTCGGCTGACCGCCGTGAGCCGAAGGACATCGCGGTCATCACGCGGGTGGGAAAGCCCGTATGCTTCAAGGTGATGGGCTTTGCCCGTGAGGACGGCAAGGAGGTGGCGATACTCTCAAGGCGGGAGGCGCAGAAGGAGTGTATGACGAGATATCTGAGCGACGTAACGCCGGGGGACATAGTTGAGGCGAAGGTCACCCACCTTGACAGCTTTGGGGCGTTTGTGGACATTGGCTGCGGTGTCGTCTCCCTGCTCTCCATCGACTGCATATCTGTGTCACGCATATCACACCCGTCCGACAGGCTGTCGGTAGGAGACAGGATATGGGTGGTAATAAAGTCTGTTGACAGAGAGAACGGCAGGATATTTGTGAGCATGAGGGAGCTGCTGGGCACATGGCAGGAGAACGCCTCGGAGTTTGAGGTGGGGCAGACGGTAGCGGGTATTGTGAGGAGCATTGAGAGCTATGGAGTTTTTGTGGAGCTTGCGCCCAATCTCGCGGGGCTGGCGGAGATACGTGAGGGCACGGGGGAGAGCGACATAGCCCGTGTAGGAGAGCGTGCCGCCGTTTACATAAAGAGCATACTTCCCGACAAAATGAAGATAAAGCTGGTGCTTATCGACGCCTATCACGGCAACACTCCGCCATCAAGGCTGAGGTATTACACGGATGTACAGAATATCAGACACATTGACAGCTGGAGATATTCCCCGCCCAATTCCGCCAAGGTGATAGAGACGGTGTTTTGAAAACGCGGAATGCGGAATGCGGAATTGAGAAAACGGTAAAAACCAAACTTCACGGGTGTAAGTGGTTCTCTGCCATCACTGATAAAGAGCATATCCCCCCAAAACCGACTCAGATCGGTCTGGGGGGATATTGTTTATATTTTTATATTTATGATCATTTCGCTTTTTTGCGTCTGTAGAAAACTATTGCGCCGAATACCATGAGGATCATCGGAAGCGCTATGAGGGTGACTGTGAATATCGCCGTTCCCGATTCGATGGGGGCGGAGGGCTGTTGGTAGATCACGGAGGGGATATCTCCCACCTCGGATGTAAACTCAAGCGTTACCCAGCTCATGGCGTATACCACGGGAGCGTAGCCCTGACTCGATGTGCTGTTGAAGGATCCGCCCGCCGTAAACCACACAAGGTGAGCGCCGTTGTCCGTCGTCTCGGCGGCACAGGCGATAACGCTTTGATCACTTCCCTCTCCGTCGCTCTCTCCGCTCTCGTCGGCAGGTGTGAGCAACAAGGGATAATGTACAAGCTTTTCCTTGACCGTCGCGTCTCTCTTTATGGCGTTGGCTTTATCCACTGTGATTCTGAGCGCCGTTCCGTCAAGATAATAAAGGATATCGTTATCGTAATCAAGCTCGGGAGTAAACTCCGTAGTCGTTCCCGTGCTTACGCTTTCACTGTCCTCTTCGCTCTCATCACTTTCTTCGCTCTCAAGCTCTATCTTCACGCTTACGTGTTCCTTATCCGCGCTCATGCCATATGCGGCAAGGACAGCGCAGAGATTGGGAAGCTCCAGGGCGCTTGTATCCGTGATGAGCGTTATCTGTCCGCCTCTTTCAAGGTAGGAAAGAATCGCGTCCTTCTCGGCGGAGGTGATATCCTCCGTGGGCATATTTATGAGTATGCCCGCCGCGTCCGCGGGTATCTCACCCGTGGAGATATCCAGCGTTGACAGTCCGAGGACGGAATAGGGATTGGACGTATCCGATATATCCTTTACTCCGTGTCCCGTCATATAATACATGGCGGGAATGATATCGGCGGTAACGTACTCAACGTAAGTACATATCATCTTGTCGCCGCAGAATTTCAGCGTGGTCTCGTATATGAGCGAATACAGGTAATCTATATAGTCCTCGCTCTGTATGAACATCTGATAATAATAGCTGTACTCCGACGCGCTCAGCTCCATCGTGCCAAGAGTCTGACTGTTCACATAGTACGTAAAGAGGTCGGTATAGGAGAGATACTCCCACCTGTCGCCGCACTGCACCACAAGGCTGTTGGCGGATATGGTGGATATATCTATCTCCCTTTCGGTATAGAACTCGGGGGTGCTTACGTTGTATACCTTTTCCAGATCTATCCTGTCATTGCAGCTCGCTATCCTATCAAGATACAGCAGATAGTCCGCCTCTCCCGTGGGCTCGAGAACGTATATGGTAACATCCTTATCCACAGCGCCGAGGAATTTTTTGGTTTCGGCGTTCACGGAGATCTTGTCTGTACTCGTGGCGTCAAAGGAGACAGCCGTATCGGGGGCGGCGGCAACAGCGAAATTAACTGCCGCCGTGGTGGCAACGATAATGACGGCGAGCATAGCCGAGGTAACGCCGGTGATACGCAGACCCTCTCTCTTTTTTCTCACCGTCCTTCTCTCGTATCTGCGGAGGGTGAGGAAGAGGAACAGGGCGGTGACGAGCAGGAAGAAAAGTATTCCCTCCAGGTCAAACACACCGTAAACAAACACGTCAAAGTGTCTGAACACGGAAAGCTTATCGATAAAGCTCTCAAAAAGCCCCGCAAAGGACGCGGGAGACAGCGCATAGCACACAACGGTGATCGCCTCCGCGACAAGGGACACCGCAACGGAGAACACTATCCGTCTTGTGACAAGCCACAAAACGGGAGCTATCGCCGCCGCTACGATGACAAAAGCGATAAGGGAGGCGATGGGCTTCAGAGGCACCAGCACCTTGAGGATACCCGCAAGATACCATACCACCACCGTGACATAACAGTATATATAACCTCTCAGGTGTGACTTTGCCGATGCCGCTATGAGCATGCACACCGCAAGCAGAGCCGCCTCAAAAAGCACGTAGGCGAGAAGCGCCGCATAGGACTGCGCCATGTCCACATTGCCGAATATATTGGCTACGACGGGATAGAGCGCCATGAGCAGTGTGGGAAGCAGCGTGATGGCGAGAGCCGCCATGTATTTGCCAAGCACCACGTCACGGGAGGTCAGCGGCATCATGTCGTAAACGCTGTCGGTATCCGCCCTCTTTCTGCTTGGGAACATGCTGACGGCGGTCACGGGAATGACCAGTGCCGCCACGACAGACATGGCGGAGAACACCGCGTTTGTTGTCTCATAGGCGTATGTAAGGTTGTACAGCGCGAAGATAACGGCGGACAGAAGGGCGGTGACGCCTACCGTGATAAAGCCGTAGAGCCTATGGAAGGCAGACGAAAATTCTCTTTTAAAAACAGCTATCATTTGTCTCCTCCCACTTCGTCCTTACTTGCTTTTCCGCTTTTTCTCTTTTTATCTTTTTTATTTTTTACGGCCATTTCGGTTCTCTTTGATCCCGTTGATCTGAAGGAATAGAATATGTCCTCCAGCCCCAGCGTTACCGAGCGCACCGAAAGCATGGGGGCATTGATGGCGGCAAGAGCCGAAAAGAGCTTATCCTTTATCCTGTCATCGGGCAGATGCTCCACGGACACGGAGCATACTCCGTCCTTTTCCGTTCCCGTCACCTTCACGTCCACAACGGGATCCACGGAGCGGACAGCCTCGGCTATGGTCTCGCCGTCGCCCCTGACGCTTATGTACATCTGGCAGGTGCTGTTGATCTTTTCCATGATCTCTGTCAGTCTGCCGCCCAGCGCTATTCTTCCGTCATGCAATATGTAAACGTACTCGCAAAGTCTCTTTACCTCCTGGGGTCTATGGGTAAGGAGAATGACCGTCTTTATCTTTCCCAGCATATCCATAAGCCCGTAAAGCTCCTCAAGCTGACTGCCCTCTATATGAGCGAAGGGGTCATCAAGCACGAGGATATCGGGGTTTCCCAGCAGCGAGGCGGCTATGGACAGGCGGCAACGCTCGGACACGGTGAGCGCGGAAAAGGGCTTGTTCTGCGACTCCTCAAGCATTACAAGCTCCAGCGCTTCCCTGATCTGACGGTATTTTTTGTCGGGCACGATTCCGAGTGTATCACCCACAAAGTCAAGGTGTTCGTTTGCCGTCACCGTTCCGTATAGCTCAAGGGAGGCAGGCACAAGGCGCACCCTTTTCTTGAGAGCGACATTTTTTCTGCTCATCCGGACACCGTCCACCAGCACCTCTCCGCTGTCGGCGTCCTCACAGCCGCAGATAACTCTCGCGAGAGCGGTCTTTCCCGCGTCCTTGTCTCCGAGTATGGCATACACGCCTTTATCCTGTACAACAAGCGAAAGGCCGCAAAGCGCCTCCGCGCCCTTGTCATATCCTTTTACAATATCCTTGATCTCAAGCAAGATCATATACCTCCTGATAAAATGTATTTATTATGGGGGGGATCGCAAAATATTATACCTTATATAATACAACATTTGTGTGTACTCATTTTGAACTTTTTTTGACCGTTATATGATTTTTTGAGAAACACGCTCAAGAGAATACATTTTCTGCAATCTCATCTCCTTTTTGACGGCTATCGCGGCGAAAATAAAGGACACCGCCGCCGTAAGCACCCACGATATGGGGAAAGAGATGTATATACACTCGGGTGTGCGGATATACTCGAACACCGTGGATATCCAGACCACCCTGAAAAGGCACGCGCCCACAAGCGAGATTATGGCAGAGGTCATGGAGCGCCCCATGCCTCTCAGCGTTCCGCTTGCTATCTCCATGATACCGCAGAGGAAATACGGAATGATAAGCACCATGTATCTCTGAGATGCCGCCGCCATTGCCTCGGGGCTGTCGGGGACATAAAGCCCGAGAAGCGCGTCCTTGAAAACAAGACCCACGGTAATAAGCACCGCCGCGAAGATGAGATTGTTTGCGATGGAATACAGAACTATCTTTTTGATGTCT
Source organism: Clostridia bacterium (assembly GCA_017462795.1). GTDB lineage: Bacteria > Bacillota > Clostridia > Oscillospirales > CAG-272 > HGM12713. The sequence goes on along the minus strand of JAFTQL010000009.1, from coordinate 6,826 downwards.
CCGAATCTCTTCGCGCCCACGCACTGTCCCACAAAGGTGAGGGCGGCATGATAGAAGGAATTATAGGCTACATAATAAAAGCCCTCTATATTTGCCGATGCCGAGCTGCCCGACATGACCGTTGAGCCAAAGCTGTTTATGGACGACTGGATGATGACATTGGCAAAGGAGAACAGCGAGCCCTGAATACCCGAGGGAATGCCTATCTTGAGTATCTTTATAAGCTTATCCTTATGTATTCTCAGATTCTTCACGGAAAAGTGGAGTACACTCTTTGTCTTTACAAGATACACCATGACAAGCACGGCTGACACAAGCTGAGAGGCGATAGTGCCGATGGCGACTCCGGCGACGCCCATGTGAAAGCCCGCCACAAGCACGATGTTGAGAATGACGTTTACTACACCCGATACGGCAAGAAAGATGAGAGGCCGCTTGGAGTCCCCCGCCGAGCGCAGCATGGAGGCGCAGTAATTGTAAAGCACAGCCGCGGGCGCGCCGAGAAAGATTATTCTTATGTAGGTGGATGCCATATCTATAACGTCATCTGGGGTGTCCATAAGGCGGAGCATCTGAGGGGCGAGAATATAGCCCACTATACCGATAAACACGCCGAGGATAAGAGCCGTGGCGACTGCCGTATGCAGTGTTTTCTGTACATCGTCATATCGTTTCGCGCCTATACCGTGTGCTACGCATACGCCCGCGCCTACCGCAAGTCCCATGAAAAGACCGAGGATAAGATTTGTAAGCGAGCCTGTGCTTCCCACAGCCGCCAGCGCCAGCTCGCCGTCAAAGCGGCCGACCACCACGAGATCAGCCGCGCTGTACAGCGACTGCAAAAGACCTGTGAGCATAAGCGGTATGGAAAACAGCAATATTTTTTTGAAATAACCTTTTCCATCCTTATCCGAAATCAACGCCTTGTCCATGTCTGTCCTCCGAAAAAATATTTCTCTGTTTATTATACCACTTTGCGATTTAAAGTCAATACATTTTTCAATTTTTCAATATTAATATTCAACTTATCATCAGATTATCATCAGATAAAAATAATATATCAGTCCGTATATCACGCCCGCAAGAGTTCCGTAAAGCAGGACGGGTCCCGCCACGGTGAATATCTTGGCCCCCACACCGAGGACAAAGCCCTCCGACTTCGCGTCAATGGCGGGGGACGCCACCGCGTTGGCAAAGCCCGTGATGGGCACGAGCGTTCCCGCCCCCGCGTGCTTGGCGATATTGTCGAACACGCCGAATGCCGTGAGAATGATGGCTATCGCCGCAAGTGTGGTGGACGCGAGGGCGGACGCCTCCGCTTCCTCAAAGCTCCATATCGCCATGTAAAGCTGCCTGAAGCCCTGCGACAGCGCGCAGATAAAGCCACCGAACAAGAACGCCTTTACGCAGTCCTTGACCACAGGCGATTTCGGCGCGTGCGCCTTGGCGTATTTTTTGTAGTCTTCCCTGTCCATGTTCATAATATTTTTTTCCTTTTCTCACTTATTTTTTATATTGGTTATATTTTTTAATTATTTTGTCCGAAGGGAAAATTTTTATTCTCACGGTATTTACTTTTTGCGGATTTTGGTGTATAATTAGTGTAATAAGTAAACGTAAATGAAAGTGAGGATGGGAATATGTCCAATTGGAATGAATTTTGTTCAAATGTCACCCGTGTCGCAAACAAGACCATATCTAAGACCGAGGAGCTTGCGGAGACAGCGTCTATGCACGTAAAGCTCAGATCTCTGCAGTCAAAGAGAGACGAGCTGTACGAAAAGCTGGGCAAGCTGACCTACAAGCAGCTCAAGGCGGGTCTTGACATGGCGGATGAGATAGCAGGAATGGTTGCCGACATCGACGCGGTAAAATCAGACATCGCCGCGCAGAAGGCGAAGATCGAAAAGGCAAAGGAAGACAAAGCCCGTGCCAAGGAGGAGCAGAAAAAAGCCAAAGCCGAGGCAGAGGCACAGGCAGAACAGGAATGCGTCACCGAGGTCAAGGTCATTATTGAGAATAATAAGTGATAAAACATATTAAAACCACTTGAAATATACAGAAATATATGGTATAATGACATTACGGAGGTGGTAATATGCTTAAAATTACAGGAGGCGGGACAGAGGCTTGCTCCGCGGAGGGCGGTCGCATAAGCCCGATCTCTCCGACCGCTTGTATTTATTTTGTTTTGTCGGGTCGCGGGATCTGCGACAATCACAGACTGACAGCGGGAGACGGGTTCTTTGTGCCTCAGAACAGCTTTATTCAATACGAGCCTGACGATGATGAGCCGTGGGTGTGCGCTCACTTTACACTTGAAGGTGAGGACACCGAGGGACTTATCACGGAAAAGGACGAGCGGGATGGCAGTGAGAACAGAGCGGAGATATTCTCTCTTTCCGATCCTTCCGTGACCGAAATGATAAAATCATTATGTCCAAAAGGCACATATGTAAGTTACGGTGACATGTTTGATGAGGCAGTTGCCAAGATACTTCTGTGTCTGCCCACACAAAAAAAGCGGGATGTATTCTCGCCGAGAAGCGGCAAGGCGCATGTTGACGCGGCGGTAAAGTACATAAATGAGAATTATTTCAATGATATCAAGGTGGAGCAGATAGCGTCCGAGCTGGGCATTGACAGAAAATATCTGCGCAATCTCTTTACACAGCATATGGGCATGTCCACCATGGATTATATAATGACAACGCGCATGAACCGCGCAAAGGAGCTGCTCGCGGACAGCGACATAAGCGTGAGTCTGGTTGCCCGATCGGTGGGCTACAAGGATGTTCTCTGCTTCTCCAAGGCGTTCAGGAATTACACGGGAATGTCGCCGACAGACTTCAGAACGGGAGAGCCGCCGCAGGACAGAAAGGCAACGCCCGCGCGGGAAGCGAAAAAGCAAACGCCCAAGGAAGAAAAAAAAGAGGCGGAGCAGCCCGCGCCAAAGAAAAAACGCGATCAGATGCCTGTATTTTATCTCTGATCTACTTCAATTTATATTTATCAGTTATATTTATCAGATCAAAAATCGGATCGGAACGGCAACCTGCAATATGGTAAGCAGATCAGCCGTTCCGGTCTTTTTTTGCTTTTATGGTTTTATGATATATAATTTATACTTTTTGACTCGCCATATCGGACAAACGCCTACACCTTATATCCCCAGACTCTTTCTTATCCGCTCATAGCGTCGCTCGGCGAGTGCCAGACGGCGGTAGACGGTACGGGGGTCGCAAAAGCTTTCACGGGCGTATTCAAGCACCCTTGCTTCTGTGTCCGCGCTGTATGTACGTCCGCCTTGCAGATACACCCGCCCGAACACGGCAAGCTCATCCTCCCTGCCCTCAGCCCGCAGAAGCCGCCATAGCTCCCACAGCGCGAACAGATCCTTTGCCTCGCTCTTCCCCGCGCTGCTCCCCTCAATGCGCCTGCAGACATCAAAGGGATCAAGCCCGCCGCGATACAGCCCCAGCCGAACAAATTTCAGCATAACCCTCGCCATTCGTTTTCTCTGTTGAGTCCTTTTCATTTTCCCTCCCCATAAAGCGCGCTCCGCGCTTATAATCACTCCTCCACTCCTTCTCCTCTTATCACCTTTCCCACCGTCTCTCCGATGATCCTTATATCCTGCATAAGCCCGAACTCCTCAAGATACATGGCGTCAAGCTCCGCCTTGCGCTCGTCGGTCACTCTGTCCCTTCCTCTCACCTGCGACAGCCCTGTAAGCCCCGGGCGCAGACGGTACACTCCGCTCTTCATGCGAAGCTCGTGGACGGCTGTCTCCTCGGCTATGAGTGGGCGGGGTCCCACAAGACTCATGTCCCCCTTCAGAACATTGAAAAGCTGAGGAAGCTCGTCAAGGCTGGAGCGCCTCAGAAATCTGCCCGTGGGGGTTATATAGCGGTCGGCATCCGTCAGCTTTGATGAGGGACAGCAGGGCGGTGCGGACACGTACATAGTCCTGAACTTGTAGCATACAAAGGGCTTGCCGTCCCTGCCAATGCGCGTCTGACGGAAAATGCCGCTCCCCTTTGAATCAAGCCCGGCAACCAACCATATCAGCGCCATAGGCAGGAATAAAAGGGCGAGAAGCGTAAATGAAAAGAATATATCAAGAAGCCGCTTCACCGCCCCATATCGCCCAACGCCACCGCGCCGTCCTCTGCCAATGCTCATGTTCCCCCATGCCCTCCTTGGAGTATTTAGCATTAGCATTTGCATTTTCGGGGGAATAATTCATGATTTAATTGCCAAAGAAATGTAATTTTAATATTGCTTATTCCGCGTCCTCAATTACGCGTTCCCGATCTTGTATCCCGCAATTTCTTATATATCTCCTCGGTTGCCAGGCGGGCTTTGGGGACAACGCTCCTGTCATTCTCGGGGAAACAGTAGTAGAGCGCGTCGTGGTTGCCTATGCCGATCACGTCGCCGAGCCTGTACCAGTAAAAATCGGAATTGAGAGTGTAAAGAGAAACCGAGTTCTGCCTGTAGTCAAGCTGTCCGTCACAGCCCGTCAGGTGAAAGCCCTGCTCACTGTGTGTAAGCTCGCCACTGCCTACCTTGTATACACCCTTGGTGTTGACTATCATGTATATGTCCACGGGAACGGTAAAGCCGTATGTACCGCTGTCAAGCTCCGCCTTTACGCACCCGCGCTCCCAAGCGTACCAATCGGGTATGTGGGCAAACTCCGTCTCACCGTTCTCAGCCTCCATAAAGCCGTATTCGGTCAGCCGCCATGCCTTGCCGCACTCCCCACAGCTTATCCGTTCTCCCTTGCCCGTCATGCGCCCCTCGGCAAGACAGTGGGGGCATTTGTAAAGCACCCGCTCAAGGCCGTCGGCCCGGAAGGGCTCGTCTATCCTCACCATGTTCTCCTGCTGCCACCTGAAATTGTCAAAGGAAAACTCACGGGCGATCACCTCGCCTATCTCCTCGGAGGTCATGCCCTTTATCTCCTCCGCCGAAAGAACGTATCTCAGCTCCGCCGACACGCGGACCTTTCTTTTTTGCAGCTCGTTATACAGCGGGTCGCGGTGATACGCCCCAAAGGTCTCAAGCATGACAAGCGGCGCTCCCAGCATTTTGACAAACTTGCCAAGGCTGTCGGGCAGAGTTGTGGCTGTGCCGTCAAAGCTGTATCCCGCCTCGGGGTACATGAGGACGGACGTGCCAAGCTTTTTTATGCAGTGGCTGATATCGCGCACCAGACCTATGTCAAAAACAAATTTGCGGGTGGGAATACAGCCAAGCTGTCTCATCAGCCAATTCTTGCCCACAAACGCGTCAAGTGTAGCCACAATGTTGAACGCCCTCGGATACAGCACGCTTGAGGCTATCTTGAGGTCGATAAAGCTTGAATGATTCATGAGAATAAGACAAGGCTCTTTCCTGCCAAGCCGCTCCATGCCGATCTTGCGACACCTGAAGCGGGTGATGATAAGGTCGGGCAGAGACACGAGCTTGAGCAGTGTTCTGAAAAGCAAATTGGGCTTCTTGGGTCTCTTGTGCGCGGGACGCTCCATCCCAGCTACGGTGAGATAACTCTTTTCCGCATTCCTGATCTTCATAGTCATACCTGCTTTCTGTGTGTTTTCGGTGTGTCCGTATCACTTACATTATACCATACAACATCCTGCCTTTGCAATAACAATTTGTAATTTTATTCCGCATCCCACAAAGCCTTGTATTTCTCGTAATTCTCCCTTATGAGCTGTCGGCGCACACTGCCCTCCTTGCGCTCCACAAGCACAGGATAGGGACAGCGCTCCAATATGCGCTCGTAGATACGGCCGTTCTCCTTGTTCTCGGGACGCTTGAGCTCGTCGATGGTCAGATTGGTGGTGACGATGAAGGGGGTCTTTGATATGTACAGCTTGTCTATAACAGTGAACACAAAGCTCTGCATGGCGTCGCTCTTCTTCTCCGCGCCAAGATCGTCGATGACCACGAGAGCGTTTCGCGTAAGCGACCGGAAGAATGCCGACTTATCCCGCTCATTCTGCGAAAGCCTGTAAAGATCCTCAAATTGCGTCACCTTGACGGGCAGGAGACGGTCAATAAGAGCGTTTGCCACCTGACAGGCGTGATAGCTCTTGCCTGTACCGAAGGGACCGTAAAGAAGCAGACCTATGCCGTCCTCTCTGGTGGAATCGAAATGCTCCACATAGCTCATCATTACGCGTGTGGCGCGGGGGTCATAGCCGAGATCGTTCTCAAAGGTGGCACAATACTGACGGGGGCTGTCAAAGCACCGCTCGCGCAGAAACGCCACCCGCCTTTCCTGCTCCGCTCTACGCGCCTGCTCCCGCCTGCAATCGCAGATAACGGGCATTACCATGTCAAAGCCCTCGGGACGGCACTGCCTCGGCGTATGGCATTTTCCGCAATAAAGCAGACCGTCCTCCCCCACATAATCCTCCGTTCCCGCCACCTGCTGTGCCATAGCCCGCTTACCTATAAGCTCCATATATTGCCTGAATTCATTTCCCATCCCTTTGCCTCCTTGCCTATACCCTTCCTCATTCCTCATTCCTCATTCCTAATTCCTAATTCCTAATTCCTAATTCCTAATTCCTCTTCAGAACAGATCATCCAGGCTCACCTCAATGCCCTCGCAGATGGGGGAATAGGGCTTCACGGGTACGTCCAGCCATTGCTCGCGGGACAGCCATGTGGCGGGGTTGGGTACGTATCTGCCCCGCTCACGCGTCCATTGGTCGCTCCTCTGCTGGTCGCGCACAGCGTTCACCATCACGCCCACAAGCTCGTCCGTCGGCTTCAGCGCGGAAAATACCCTGAGCGCCTCCCGCTT
>JAFTQL010000008.1 GCA_017462795.1 Clostridia bacterium | reverse complement strand
CCTCTCAGGGCTCGGTTTGCGGCTCAACCCTTGCGCTTATGGACGCAGGCGTTCCGATCAAAGCTCCCGTTGCAGGTATCTCCTGCGGACTTATCACCGCAGAGGACGGAAGCTGGGATACTATGATAGACATTCAGGGTCTTGAGGACTTCTACGGCGATATGGACTTCAAGGTAGCAGGTACTCACAAGGGTATTACCTCTATCCAGATGGACCTTAAGATCGACGGTCTTACACCCGAGATAATCAAGGCAGCTCTCGCTCAGACACACGTAGGACGTGACTATATCATCGACGAGGTGCTTCTCAAGGCTATCCCCGCTCCCAGAGCTGAGGTTTCCAAGTACGCTCCCAAGATGACCACCTTCAAGATAGACCCCGACAAGATCCGTGAGGTCATCGGTAAGGGCGGCTCTGTTATCCAGAAGATCGTTGCCGAGTCCGGCGCGAAGGTAGACATTGACGATGACGGTACTATCTGCATAGCGGCAGCAAACGGCGAGAATGCGGCAGCAGCTAAGGCTATGATCGACGCTATCGTATTTGAGCCCGAGGTCGGCGCTACCTACACAGGTAAGGTCACGGGCATCAAGGAATTCGGTTGCTTCGTTGAGTACGCTCCCGGTAAGGAGGGCATGGTCCACATCTCCAAGATCGCTCCCAAGAGAATCGAGAAGGTTGAGGATGTGCTCGCTCTCGGTGACGTTGTTAAGGTCAAGTATATGGGTCTTGATAAGAAGGGCAGAATGGACTTCTCCATCAAGGACGCTGACTGATAAACACAAAAAATCAATAATATAACACTTTCATTTTCTCACCCTCGGCATATTTTCGGGGGTGAGAAAAAGTAATTACAGGAGGATATAATGAAAAACTTTATAAATGCCTTGTTTGGCGGCAAAAACGCAGGCAAGCCCGCTCATAAATACACCGCATACGCGATTCTCGGCACTTCTGCTGTTTTGGTTCTGGCAATCCTGGTTCTCGTTGTGTCCTCTATTGCCTTTGCCGTGGCGGACGCAAATACGCCGGACACCCCGGTAAATGATGGCGGCAGCGGTGACGGCGGCAACAGCGGAGGATTCGGCACATCCGCCCTCGGTCTTGTATCGGGAGCATATGCCGAGGGTCAGCTGTATTCCGGCGACCTTATCGTTATCAACGATTCCAATCCCCTCAACGCAGGCAGTACCAACGGAAACGATCTTGTGAATCTTTCCAAGGAACGCACCGAAAAGCCCTCGGGAGACTCCAACTTCCGTTATTACTATACCGTATACGGAGACTCGGCAGCATCGGCGACAACAGCCACTCAAAAGGCGCTGGACACCATGATAATGGACTATTACACCGCCAATAACAACGACGATAACCTTATTGTCAGCAAGGCATACGGTGCAGGCGGCATATATGACTCGGGGCTTATCGTTGAGCTTCGTTACTACAATGGAGACTCCAGAGATCCCATCAGCAATGAAACACATGTTTGGGTATACACAAACGCCCATAAGTACGGCTTTATTGCTCTTTCCTCGGCGGGAGCGAATGTTTTCCGTTACGTAGGCACGGCTCACGCCACTTATATGAATGAAAAAGGCATTGCAACCGTGGAGGAATACAACGACCTGCTCAAGACCAAGACGGCGACATCGCCCTTGAATCTCGGCAATAAGGTCTATGCCTTTTATATCACGCAGAACGCCGCAACGGTAGTATCAAACAAATACTCCTATACGGTAAGCGGAAACAACATCGACGGATACATCGTCACCGTAGATACCAACACCCCCTTGTCCGCCGCGTAAACAAAAAACTTCGTGCAGGGACAGACATGTCCCTGCATATTTTTAAAGATAGTTACTTATTGTCACACACACGAAAAGCAACCTTTAATTTGTTACAATTTGTGAAGATATTTTTCAGCATCTTACAATTTCGGTAGATGAGCTGAAATCAAAATAACCTGAATAGAAAGACTCAAACATGAAAATTTTCGCTATAGGCGACGTTGTGGGTACTAAAACGGTTGCCTACCTCAAGCAAACACTCTGGAAAAAGCGTTCAGAGCTTGACATTGACTTTGTTATAGCAAATGGAGAAAACGCCTCCGACATTCACGGAATATGCTGCGCGGACGCGGAGGAGCTGTTGTCCGCAGGCGTAGACATGATAACACTGGGAAACCACTCCTTTGGCAGAAAGGACATCTGTGTCATGCTCAGCGACTCACAGAGCATTATCCGTCCCGCCAATTACCCCGCCTGCGTCCCGGGAAGCGGCTGCTCCATTCTCAACATATGCGGCTGGAAGATACTGTGCATCAACGTACTCGGCACGGCACTCATGGATTCCATGGCGTGTCCCTTTGCTACAGTTGACCGTATTCTTGCGCGCGAGGATGGCGGATATGACGTTTCGATACTTGATATCCATGCGGAATCCACATCGGAAAAGATCGCGCTCGGACGATATTTTGACGGCAGGATAAACGTAATTTTCGGCACACATACACATGTCCCCACGGCTGACGAGCAGATACTGCCTGCAGGCAGCGGATACATAACAGATGTGGGAATGTCGGGACCCGTCAACGGTATTATCGGAGCTGACGCGCAAGCTGTTATTGAGAGAATGAGGACAAAGATCCCCACTCACTTCAAGGTTGCCGACGGTCCTGTAAGCGTCCACGGCGCACTGTTCACGCTGAATACCGACACGAAACGGGTGACGGATGTCAGAAGAATAACCTTCTGACCCCGATCAAAAGTTTTTATCGAAAGGCTTTTTATGGAAAACACTCTTAATACCTACTCCACTGCGGCGCTTGCGTACCTCGGCGATTGCGTGATTGAAATGTGCGTGAGAGAATATCTGGTCAAGCAGGGCTATTCGTCCTCATCGCGCCTCAATAAAATAGCCCTCGACTATGTCCGCGCTCCCCGCCAGGCAGAGGCAATGAAGAATATTCTCCCATTGCTCACCGAGGAAGAGGACGCCGTGTTCCACCGAGGCAGAAACATGGGTCACACCAATACGCCCAAGTCCGCCACCGTAGCGGAATACCGTGCCGCCACAGGCATGGAGACGCTCTTCGGATATCTCCATCTTGCGGGAAGGAAAGATAGAATAGACGAGCTTTTTGCTGTTGCTTATTTCTCTTCCGCAAGCGAAAAATAAGTACAAAGATCATATCATAAATTATAATATTTTAAATCATACTCTGAAAGGAAAAAACACAATGACAAATCCCGTAATCAAGATCAATGTAAAGGATTTCGGCACCATGACTGCCGAGCTCTATCCCGAAAAAGCACCCAAAACGGTCGCAAACTTCTTAAAGCTTGCCGACAGCGGCTTTTTCTCGGGCCTCATCTTCCACCGCATCATCAAGGGCTTTATGATCCAGGGCGGCGGATATACTGAGGACATGGGCGAGACCGACGCCGAATCCATCAAGGGCGAGTTCAAGGCAAACGGCTTTATGCAGAACGACCTCAAGCACACAAGAGGCGTGCTGTCCATGGCTCGCACATCCGACCCCGATTCCGCATCCTCTCAGTTCTTTATCATGCACATGGACGCGCCTCACCTTGACGCGCAGTATGCAGGCTTTGGTAAGGTCACCGAGGGACTTGACGTTCTCGATGCCATCGCCTCCGTAAAGACAGGCAGCTACGGCTGGTATATGCAGGACGTTCCCAAGACCCCCGTTGTTATCGAGAGCATCGAGGTAGTAAGCAGATAAAAAATTTGGCAGAGTCGTTAAACTTGACTCTGCCTCTGTTTTTTGGGGTCAGTATACCGTTATTTTTATCATATGCCCCTCATCATACGGATTTCCCATAAGGACATACTGAGGTATCACCGTATCCTTGCCGTCTGCGGTCTTTGCCTTTATCTCGGAATAATATTCCCCATGAAGATGTCCGCAGAACGCGCCCTTTATAATATCTCCGTTATTTGTTATTATATCGTATATTTTAAGCGTGGACTCATCGGCATTGCTTCCGCCCGCCAGCGAGCTGTTTTGCATAAAATTCAAGCTCGCGCTTCCACCCGACAGTATCTCGTATCTCAGCATATCGCTGAAATTCTCGGTAACAAGCGGAACATGATAGAACAGCAGAACACAAATCCCCATTTTCCTCGCCAGCGCCAGATCCTCTGTCAGCGGCTGTATCTGACACTCCCAAAAGCGCGCGCCGTTCACATCGCACTGCGAGCCATTGTCCATCTGAATCAGCATTACTCTGCCATCTATGATCTTTGAGGAATAATAGACATCGTTGCACCATACGCTCTGAAGCGTATCAAGCCTTGTTATCAGCTCCTGCTTTGAATATCTTCCTCCCATTTTCTTGGCTGTCTCATGATTGCCAACACACGCCATGATATTATCATATTTATCAAAAACAAATTTCTTCAGATACTCCATCGAGCCCCATGAGAAAAAATCCATAAGGTCTCCCGTGATCACTATCTGATCGGCGTCCTTTGAATATTCAAGAACACGTTCCGCATAATATATCCCTCCCCCATCCCTCAGCCATTCCCGAGAGTTGTAGGTAGCCATTATCTCAGCATCGCCAATATCCTTTTCATTGATCCCCGACAAATGCAGGTCACTTATCTGAACGATCTCTATCGGGTCATTTTCGTTACCTGTATATATATCAACTTCTCTGACCATAATACCGTTATCAAGCTGATATACCCATGTGGGCTTGTACGTCGGAGTACCCGCCACCGTAGTCTTGCCGACCATATCAATCGGAGCCATGGGGCGAGCCGATCCATCGGATCCGGAATCCGAGGTACATATCGTATTCCCGTGTGTATCACTGCCCGTATGTATATCCGATATTCCCGAGGATACACAGGCAGACAGGCACAAAAGCACTGCCGCAAGCAACGCAATGGTCTTTATATATCTCATAAACATCTCCCTTTACTTTATTCAAATAAATTATAGCATACGCCCCGCCTCACCGTCAATATCAAAAAAATGCTGTGCTTTGGACTTTTTTGCTGTTCGGGCTACCCCATATTCACAAAACCTTCACCTATCTTCACAAAACATTTTTCCAAATAAAACAAGCAGTTAAAAAATCTGTGATATCATAGTATACATATAAGTAAAATTCTATCAAAATTTTAAAAACAAGCAACGGAGGAAATGTAAAGATGCTTGAATTGAAAAATATCCGCAAGCAGTACGGCGAGGGCGAATTCGCTGTTCACGCGCTGGCGGGTGTCAGCCTCAAATTCCGCAAGTCCGAGTTTGTGTCCATTCTCGGTCCCTCGGGTTGCGGTAAGACCACTATGCTCAATATCATCGGCGGTCTTGACGGATATACGGACGGAGACCTTATTATCAACGGCACGTCCACAAAGGAATATAAGGACAGGGATTGGGATACATACCGTAACCACTCCATCGGCTTCGTTTTCCAAAGCTACAATCTTATTCCCCACCAGACCGTTCTTCAGAACGTGGAGCTCGCCCTCACCCTTTCGGGCGTTTCAAAGTCAGAGAGACGCGCGAGAGCAAAAAAGGCACTGGAAGAGGTGGGACTTGGAAATCAGTTTAACAAAAAGCCAAGCGAGATGTCAGGCGGTCAGATGCAGAGAGTCGCCATCGCCCGCGCTCTTGTCAACAACCCCGACATAATCCTTGCCGATGAGCCCACAGGCGCGCTTGATACCGAGACCAGCGTACAGGTCATGGAGATACTCAAAAAGATCTCTCACGATCGACTGATCATCATGGTAACACACAACCCCGAGCTTGCCGAGAAGTATTCATCTCGTATCATCAGAATGCTTGATGGCAGAATAACTCACGATTCACTTCCCCTTACCGAGGAGGAGTGCCTCGCCGAGGAGCAGAGACACATTGAGATCAAGGCTCAGGACAAAAAGGTGAAGAAGCCCTCCATGTCCTTTGGAACATCCTTTATGCTCTCGCTTAAAAATCTGTTTACCAAAAAGGGACGTACCACACTCACAGCCTTTGCAGGCTCCATAGGTATCATAGGCATTGCCCTCATACTTGCGGTATCTCAGGGTATGACCGCCTATATCAACCACGTTCAGGAGACCACACTCTCCTCATATCCCCTCACGCTTGAAGCCACTACCGTGGATATCTCCGCTCTCATGCAGAGCTTTATGAACACGGACAGCGACAGAGACCATGAAAATGACGCTGTATACAAGGACCCCGTTATCGGTGAGCTTGTAAATGCGCTCAGCGAGATAGAAGCCAGTGAAAACGACCTGAAAGCGTTCAAGTCATATCTTGAAGAGGAGATAAAGAAAGAAAACTCCTCGCTCGCAAGCGCGCTCAGCGGTATTCAGTATACCTACAACATGAATCTCGCCGTATATACCAAGAACACCGACGGAAAGATAATAAAGTCCGACACAGGCGAGCTCATGACCGAAATGATAGGTGACTTTATGATGCAGGTAGCGGCAGGCGGAAATTCCTCGGGAGATCGATCGGAGTCCAACGCCTCATCCTCAATGAGCTCTCCAATGATGTCGTCCATGATGGGTATGAACATGTGGCAGGAGCTGCTCCCCGGGCTTAATGACGGTCAGCCCGTCAATCAGATGCTCCATGACCAATACGACGTTATTTACGGCGATTGGCCCAATGAGAAGGACGAGATCGTGCTTGTGGTCAACGAACACAATGAGCTTGATGACCTTACGCTTTATGCCCTCGGACTGCTAAGCGAATCTGAGATAGACGCAATAATCGATGCGGCGGCAAGCGGCAATCCCCTTCCCGAAAGCGACAAGAAATGGTCATATGAAGAGATATGCGGTCTGACCTTCAAGACCATTCTCCCCTATGACTGTTATCAGAAGACAGGTGACGTATACACCGACGTAAGCAAAAATCAAAGCTGGCTTGAGGTGCTTTACAACAGCGACAAGGCTCTTGACCTCAAGGTGGTCGGTATAATCCGCCCCTCCGAGGATGCTGAGACCACCATGCTCACAGGCGCTATCGGATATACCCACATGCTGACAGAGTACATCATTGAAGAGGCAAAGAACTCCGAAGTTGTAAAGGCTCAGATGGCTGACCCCTCTACCGATGTACTTACAGGCCTTCCCTTTGAGTCCAGCACAGGAACAATGTCCAACGAGCAGAAGCAGACCGATTTCCTTGCGTATGTAGATGGACTCGACACCGAGGGTAAGGCAGAGCTGTTCATCGCAATACAGTGTCTTAACGCCGAGCAGGCTCAGCTTGACGCGGCTGTGAATCAGGCGCTCAGCGGCATGACAAAGGAAATGCTCATATCCATGATAAGCCAGTCGATCACCGAGCAGATGGACGGTGTTGATGTAGAGCAAATAACAGAATATCTCTCCGAGATGACCGAGGATCAGCTTAAGGAAATGATCCGTCCCGGTATCGAGGAACAGGTAAAGCAGAGCATCGCGGAGGCTGTAAAGGCACAGCTCGCCCTCACCTTCGGCAATCTTGACACTCCCGAGGCGCAGGCGGCTATGTCCGCGGCTCTCACAGCGGCTGTACCCACCTACACTGCAGAGCAGTGCGCCCTCTACTATGACAAGCTTACGGTATTCTCCGAGTCAACATATGAGGAAAATCTTGTTCTCATAGGCTCGCTCGATCTCGAGTCCCCCGCCACCATCAATCTTTACGCGTCCACATTTGAGAACAAGGACATTATAGTAGATACCATCTCGTCCTACAACGATTCCGTTGATGAGGCGCAGAAGATAGCGTATACAGACTATCTCGGTATCATGATGAAGTCCATCACCACCATAATCAATGCCATCACCTATGTGCTTATCGCCTTTGTTGCCATCTCCCTTGTGGTATCGTCCATAATGATAGGCGTTATAACACTGATATCTGTTCAGGAACGCACAAAGGAGATCGGTATTCTCAGAGCCATAGGCGCATCCAAAAAGGATGTTTCGGGTATGTTCAACGCCGAGACGGTGATAATAGGCTTTGCCTCGGGACTGCTCGGTATCGCAGTTACCTACCTGCTGTGTATCCCGATAAATCTCATACTCAACGCGCTTACGGGAATCGCCAACCTAAAAGCTGTTCTTCCAATTCCCGCGGCTATAATACTGATATGTATCAGTATCGCTCTCACGCTTATATCGGGTCTTATCCCATCAAGAAGCGCCGCAAAGAAAGACCCCGTGGTCGCGCTTCGTACCGAGTAAAACTCGTAAGCCGAAAGCTTGCCACGCAAGCTTTCGACTTTATTAAATGTATAAAACATGAAAGGCTATACCTATGGGAAGGTTTAAATCAATGCTGTACCGCTTCATGTACGGGCGATACGGCACGGATAAGCTGGGCACCTGCTTGCTGGTTGCCTATATTGTCCTAATTTTTGTTCATTCTATCCTGACCATCTTCGTTGAATCCATTGTTTTTGATCTGGTAATATCTCTTATCTCCCTCGCCCTTGCCTTTTTCATCTTCTACCGCATGTTCTCCAGAAACATCGCTAAAAGGCGCAGGGAAAACGAAAAGTTCTGTGGATTCTTTACCCTGCGTAAAAACAAATTCAAAGACAGAAAAACTCATGTCTATCGCAAATGTCCCCAATGCAAAGCCATTCTCCGACTGCCCAAAGCAAAAGGCAAGCACTTCGTTGTCTGCCCTCGTTGCAAGCACAGATTCTCTGTGCGGGGGAGGTAGTTAGCTGATAGAGGGGAAGTTCTTTGAGGGAAACTTTCTTTCGAGAAAATTTCCCTCAAGCTCCCTTCAAAGAACTTTGAAAAGCTGGGATCGGTCAGGGAAATGTTGTTTGTGGGTAAGTGATCATCTGCAGATCATAAGGAGGAAACCCGACGGCGCTGCTGCACGCCTTACGGGTTTCTTTTTTATTTCAAACATTTTGCGTAAAAATATTGTTGGTTCGTAATGGGAATTATCGTTTTTTAGATACATTTCGTCGTTCTGAAAACTAATTAAATTACCACCGATAAAACTATTACCAACAAATAATATTCTCCAATAAAATATTTGAGACAAAAAAGAAACCCGTAAGGCGTGCAGCAGCGCCGTCGGGTTTCCTCCTTATGATCTGCAGATGATCACTTGCCAACAAAACAATATTTTCCTGACCAAGCCCAACTCTTTAAAGTTCTTGAAGAGGTTTGGAGAAACTTCTTTCAAGAAGTTTCTCCAAGAATCGCATCCTAAACCACATCCCTGAACCACATCCTCGCATCTCTGAACCGCATCCCCCTTCAAAACTCAGCTACCGTCAGCTTGATGATCAGCGACATGTTGTCGGGCTGGTTATCGGTGTTAAGAGCGGCTTTGTTTCGACGTATCTCACCGCATTTACGACAGCGGTGTATTATAACAAATCCTTTTTTGGGATCTGGCTCGGTACGTATGGGCTCAAGCTCACCGCGGCAAGGATTTGCCCTGTCACCGGGATTTATATCCACATGGAGTGACCAAAGACAATGTGGGCAATGATTGCGCGAGGTGTAGCCGAGAGGCTGTACCTGTTTGCCGCAATGTACGCAAATAAATGAATCATCGTTCTTTGTAAATCTTTTCTGTTCCATACTCTGCTCCGTCAAGATCAAAGTTTAAAGTTCAAAGTTCAAAAATCAACAGGGTGTGCAAGCTCGCCGAGGAATGCCTCAAGTGCCACGCCCTCACGTGTGGGAGAATCAAACCGAGAGGAGTAGTCCATTACCCGCCTTGTAAAATCGGCAGCAAAACGAATGGAAGCCTCAAAGCTGTCTCCCCTCAGAAGTGCGCCGAGAAGTACGCTTGCGTAAAGATCCCCCGTCCCGGGATAACTCTTTCTGACACGCTCAAAGGGATAGAAAATAAACTTATCCGCCTCTGTATCCATACCGCATACACACAGCCCCGACTCGCCGAATCCGATGCCCGTTATCACTATCTTTTTTGCCCCGGTCCCGCAAAGCTTCACACAAAGAGCGCGGGCATATTCCATAAGCTCCGCCTCACTCATGCGGGACGTGTCGGGATATGGCGTCCCCGTCAGAAAGCACGCCTCGGTGAGATTGGGCGTAATAACGTCCGCTCCGTGACACAGCTCCGCCATTCTCTCCATAAGCTCCCTCGTGTATGTAGAGTACAGCACTCCGTCGTCTCCCATAACAGGATCGACAAAAATGAGCGTGTCGGGTGACGCAAAGCGCTCTATAAACTCTTTGACATGCTCTATCTGTAAAACACTTCCCAAAAATCCCGGATAAATAGCATTGAATCTGAGATCCATTTTTTCAAAATGCTCCGCGATGATCTCCATGGAGTCGGTCATATCCTCAAAATAAAGATCGGTAAATCCGCCTGTGTGGGATGATAGCAGGCAGGTGGGAACAGGCACTACCTGATTTCCCATTGCGCTCAAAGTGGGCATAATAACCGTCAGCGCGCACCTGCCAAAGCAGGAAAGGTCGTGTATCGCCGCTACTCTCGGCAACGGTGAAACTCCGTCAGCGCATGCGGGAATAAATTTTTCAGTCACATGATCACTTCCATTCGGTATCATAGATAAAAGTTCAAAATAACATCAATCGCCAAAAGCCTCTATAGCCTTGATATCCTTACGGCTCAGCTCCACTCTGACATTCTCAGATTTAAAATCGTAAAGACACAGCGTTCCATAAGGCGTTGCCTCGTAGTCAAGGGCGCCCACATAATAGATATCGGTGTATACGGCAAGCAATGTTCCGCTATCCATAAGCTCGGAGATATCCAGCTCCGCATCGTCAAGCTCAAACACAAAGCGGCGATAATTGTACATGTTTCTCGTATCCGTAGCGGCAAGCGTACCATGACAGCGGACAAATCTCACACTTTCCGGGTCGTTGCCCGAATTATCCTCCTCCACATCAGGCGTAAGGTCTATGGCAACAAGCACCGTAACGTCATAAACATTATCCTCACGCGACGGTGTCTCCGACAACCCAAAGTCCTCCGCAGTATGACGAAGCGTGCTGTTGTTATACCGCACCACCGCCTGTATCTGATTGGCATCGGGAATTATCACGTAATTGGTAACAGAAAAATAACTGTAATTGTTTTCTCCACTGGTAATGCTTCTCTGATCCTGCCTGAACATGTAAAGCTCCTTACCCTGTGCCTCATAAGCCTCTCCAATGGCGTCATTGGCGCTGATCACCTTCATTGAGGAGGGATCACCCGAAGATAGTATCCTCCACATAAGCACCGCGATCACCGCCGCGATCACAAGCGAAAATAACGCTACGATCACTCTTTTGACAATTTTTAAAGCTATTGACATTTTTGCTCCTATCAATTATAATATATAGTGTAATAAATATTATAACATTAATTTATGACTATTTCAAGTACATTTTTGCCTGTTTTGGTAACAAGGAGATAAAAACATGAAATTATACGAATTTACCCCTCAAAAAGACACAAAAAAACTGTCATCCATTTCGGGAGTCCTTTTCATCGGAGCTATCCTCATCATGCTGTGTACTATCATTTTCGGCGGCATGGCGTTCAGATGGGTCTTCCAGCTCACCGCTCTCGGAATGTTCACCGCCGCTATATTTATCACTACAAGATACGTAATGAAAAGCTTTGTGTACCGAATTGAAAGCTCGGAGAACACCGAGGATGAGAACAGTAGCCCCGATCTCACCGTCACCGAGATACAGAACCGCCATACAATTACTGTGTGTCGCCTCGCCCTGAGCGGCATTGAGGAGACCGTCATACTCACCCCCGATAATAAAGCCACCGCATCCGATCTCAAAAAGCGAATAAAGAGCGAGCACCGCAAATTCTATAACTACTGCGCAGACTTCATGCCCCAAAAGCAGATATGCATCCTCGTCACCGAGTGCGGAGAAAAGTTGGCTGTATATCTGTCCTATGATGAGGAGCTTGAACGCATATTCATGGGTAAATGATGAGATATAATAATATAGTAAGCGCAAGGTTTGTCTCCCGACCTAACAGATTTATCGCCATGGTAGACATAGGAGGTGAGGTCTGCACGGCACACGTAAAAAACACAGGACGCTGTCGTGAGCTGCTCACATCGGGGTGCGAGGTGTGGCTGGATGTCTCCGATAACCTGCAGAGAAAAACAAAGTACGACCTCATAGCCGTCAAAAAGCAAAGAGACGGGCTTCCCGACCTGATCATAAATATGGATTCACAGATCCCAAACGCCGCCGTGTGCGAATGGCTTCCCCGTTCGGGTCTGTTCAGCGCCGACGCCGTCTTACGCCGTGAGGTGAACTACGGAAGCTCTCGCTTTGATATCCGCGTCGAGGATGGGCAAAGAAAAGCATTTATAGAGGTAAAGGGTGTCACACTTGAACAAAATGGCATTGCCATGTTCCCCGACGCACCGACACAAAGAGGCATAAAACACCTCACTGAGCTTGCAAACAGTCTGCGCGACGGCTACGAGGCATATGTTGTCTTCGTTATACAAATGAAAGGCGTACACGAGTTTCGTCCCAACGACATAACCCATAAAGCCTTCGGAGATTCCCTGCGCCGGGCGGCAAGCGAGGGAGTACGGATCATTGCGGTTGACTGTAACGTGACCCCAGACAGCATTAAGATAGATAGTGAGATAAAAATAAAAATTATGTCATGAATTTATCGGCATGACATCATTTTGGTTTTTAGCCATAAATTAAGCAAATCAAGTAAAAAACCACCCCCAATAATGTACGAGCGACCACTTTTCAAAAATTCTGTTAAACACTGACATACACATTATAAAAAAGAAAAAACTCGTAAAAAACTTTGAAAATCTTTCAAAAAACTTTCAAAAAGGGCTTGCAAAACTTAAAGAAGTGTGGTATAATATACAAGTATGAAATACAGGGGTATAGCTCAGCTGGTAGAGTACCGGTCTCCAAAACCGTGGGTCGCGGGTTCGAATCCTCCTGCCCCTGCCAAACAAAAGAACACCAAGCCACAAGGCTTGGTGTTCTTTTGTTTCACAGCGGTACTTTGCGATGAAGAACCCCTTAAAATTCCGCTAAAAGCGGAAATTTAATAGAGTTTGCGCTAAACTGCACTATATCTTAATGCAAAACCTCGGCGCAAACATGGGTTCTGAATTCTCCGCGAGATATTGCCATTCCATTATTTCCAACTGTTCCAACCGTTCCGTTTGCCACAGCATCAAAAAAGCAGCAGCCGTATCAACGGAACGGCAAAAGGCGTCAAAAAAGTTTTAAGGCGATCGCAGGATTTGCATTTCTGCGGTCGCTCTTATCTTTGATTACAGCGGCGCAATT